>NZ_JAZAQF010000069.1:27746-238561 GCF_043235035.1 Limnothrix redekei LRLZ20PSL1
CACCGCTGCTGGTGGCCAGGGTTTTGCCGTCGGGACTCCAACTCACGCTCAAAACCCCGCCGCTATGCCCTTGCAGGGTGGCGATCTCCTGACCGCTGGCCACGTTCCACAGTTTCACGGTCTGGTCACCGCTGCCGGTGGCCAGGGTTTTGCCGTCGGGACTCCAACTCACGCTCAAAACCCCGCCGCTATGCCCTTGCAGCGTGGCCAGGGTCTGACCGCTGGCCACGCTCCACAGTTTCACTGTATCGTCACCGCTGCTGGTGGCCAGGGTTTTGCCGTCGGGACTCCAACTCACGCCATTAACCGCGTCGCTATGCCCTTGGAGGGTGGCGATTTCCTGACGGCTGTCCACGTTCCATAATTTCACGGTCTTGTCAAAGCTGCCGGTGGCGAGGGTTTTGCCGTCGGGACTCCAACTCACGCTCAAAACCCAGCCGCTATGCCCTTGCAGGGTGGCGATCTCCTGACCGCTGGCCACGTTCCACAGTTTCACTGTATCGTCACCGCTGCTGGTGGCCAGGGTTTTGCCGTCGGGACTCCAACTCACGCTCAAAACCCCGCCGCTATGCCCTTGCAGGGTGGCGATCTCCTGACCGCTGGCCACGTTCCACAGTTTCACGGTCTGGTCATCGCTGCCGGTGGCCAGGGTTTTGCCGTCGGGACTCCAACTCACGCTCAAAACCCAGCCGCTATGCCCTTGCAGGGTGGCGATCTCCTGACCGCTGGCCACGTTCCACAGTTTCACGGTCTGGTCATCGCTGCCGGTGGCCAGGGTTTTGCCGTCGGGACTCCAACTCACGCTATTAACCGTGTTGCTATGCCCTTGCAGGGTGGCGATCTCCTGACCGCTGGCCACGTTCCACAGTTTCACGGTCTGGTCATCGCTGCCGGTGGCCAGGGTTTTGCCGTCGGGACTCCAACTCACGCTATTAACCGTGTTGCTATGCCCTTGCAGTTGATTTTTTTCTTGAATTTGGGCTAGGGCGTTGGAAACGGCATCGACCGGCCCAGTGGCGGCCAATTCACCAAAACTGCCCTTGCTGCCTTCCAGTTTTTTCAGTTTTTTCAGCGTGCGAGTTGCCTGCACCAAGCCATCCAACTGGCGAGTTTCAAACTGGTTCATCGCCGATCGGCTGTTTTGCTCAATCTGACTAATCGCATTCGCCCGCTCAATTTGCTGCACCCCAAACCAAGCCGCCCCAGCCGCCGCCGCAATCAACACCCCCGAGCCAATCCCCGCCCAGCGCAACTGCCGTTGGGCCTGCGCTGTCGTACTCGCCAACAAAAAATCCTCATCCTCCGTTGCCAACCGCTTGCCCCGCCGAAACTGCAACGCCGATCGCAACGCCTTGCCCCGCAACAGATATTTTTGGTCTTCGCCCGATTTGAGCCAAGCCTGAAGCTGCTCCTCATAGGGCCGCAACTCCGCCAACCGCGCCGCCACCCAAGCCGAGTCAAACACCGCCCCATAAATCCGGTTGTAGACCCGCAGCCGCCCCCCCTGTGATCGCACCAGCCCCACCAACCGCAACTCCAACTGCTCCTCGCTGGAGTCCAGTTCAAGGCCATCCGCACTCGCCAACACCCGCTGATAGCACCCCAACCGCCGCCCTAGGTTGGCTTGGTTCGCCTCCAGCAGTCGATCGCGCCGCGCCTTGAAGTGCTCTTGGGGGTCATCAAACTGCCACCGCTCCACAATCTCGCGCTGCACCAACGTCGCCACCGGCCCGCCCTTGTCGCGCACCAAGGCACAAAGCCGCTGCGTCAAAAACGGCTGCCCACCCGTCCAATCCAAAATTTCCGTGAGGGTTTGCTCCCGTTCCGCCGCCGTTCCCGGCAACCGATCGCCCAACGGCCCCAACGCCGCCGCCAACGCCAACCCCGACAGCTCGATCGCCTCACCAATATTGAAAGGGGTTTGGGTGTGATCGCGAATCAACTGGGACGGAGCCGCCACCCCCACCAAACAAAACGTCAATCGCTGAAATGCCGGTTGCTCCGATCGCTGGTTATAAAAACTGCGAATCCGCGCAAAAAACGGATCGATCGAAAAATTCAACCGCAACGTGCTGTCAATTTCATCAATGAAAATGGCGATCGGCTGGGAAATTTGCCCTAACACCACCTGCGCCACAAAATTGCCAAACTGCTGCACAGGCGACAAATCATCCTGCGCTGCCAACCAAGCTTTGCGCTGAAAGTCGAGGTCTAAGGCTTCCGTTAATTCAGCCATCAAACCGTTATAAAACTGTGATTCGGAAATGCCATCAGAAATCACATTGGTCAGATCGATCGAAGCACAGGCCCAACCGCGATCCAGTAATTTTGCTTGAGTTCGTACCCGCAAACTCGACTTGCCCATTTGCCGGGAATTAAACACATAACAAAATTTCCCGCTCTCCAAGGTGGCTAACAGTTCCGAGTCTGCCGATCGCTCCACATACACAGGCGAATCTGCCGCGATCGTCCCCCCAACCTGATAGCCATAATCAAACGCCTGGAGATCACTCATCGGGCGATCGCCCCCTGCAAGCGGCGCAAAATCTGCACGACCTTCCCCAAGTGATCATCCGGCGGCAACAGAGAAAATAGCCCCGAAACACCATAGCAAGATTGCAAGCGATCGAGCTTCAAAATCGGAATTCGCTGCCGTTGGTCAACAAACCAAAAATCACCGGACTTTCACCTGCCAACAGATAAGCCAAGGCTTGTGGCAAGACTTTTTGCAGCGAAAAATTGCTGCTTTTCGATTCAATCACCAATAACCATAGGGATTGATGCAACACCAAAATATCGAGCCGGCCGCGATAGATCCGATCGCCCTCTTGAGCCACCAACTCCACCGATCGCTCATCCTCGATCGCAAACTCCGGCTCATAAAATCCCGCCAAATCCAACAACGGCGACACCACCGCCATTTTCACCAAATTCTCAGACACCGACCCGCGATCGACCAAGGCCTCGTAATAGCGAACCACCCGGGCGATCGCCACGCGATCTAACTCACTCAACTCCGGCAATTCGCCCTGCCATTCCCCAAAGAAATTCGGATCGGGCGATCGTTGCAAGCCAAAGTCCGCCGCCAACGCTGCCAAGGTGGTTTCGTCCGCAATTTGTACCACTGCCATCGTTGCTAGCTCCCTTGTCAGCGAACTGGATGCGCCGCAAAAAAGTCCCGATACATCGCACAACGCCAAGCAATCCCCTGGCCAACAAATTGCCCCAAACCCAACCGCTCCAGCGATCGCATGGTGTTTAGGTCAAGGCTCACCGCTTCATCACTGGCCACCATTTGGGCGATCGCCGCTCCTAGCTGGGCTTGTTTGGCGAGGTCATACAGTTTGTTCAGGTCGCTGCGATAAATGCCTGCGAGCGTCGGTGCTTGGGCCACCAAGTTGGCAATGGCATCGGGCGCTTGCCCCTGAAGTTCCCGCCAAGCCAATTCTAAAAGATGGGGATAGCCACCGGTCACTCCCACTAAATCGGCCACTTGCGACGATGTTAGCGCTAGTTCTAATTGCTCTGCCCATTGGCTAGCTTGCTCTAGCGTAAAGTTGGGCAGCCGGGCCTCATGCCCCACATTAAACGGCGATTGGTGAATTTCTAGCTCAATATAAACTTCTGTGGAATAGGACAAAATAAACCTGACTTTTTTCCACTGGCTCAGGGTTTTTGCCTTGTCAAACCATCCGCGAATTAACCCAAAAAAGTCTTTGGCCCAAGATTGAGTAAACAATAAATCAACATTATCTAAAGCCACAACCAACGGGCGATCGCTGGGTTTTAAAAAAGCATTAAGCCACAACTCGCTACAGTTATTTTTGGGTGTGCTATCCAAATCCCAAGCCTCAGCCACAATGGTGGGGTCAAGCTGGAGCGATCGCGCCGTTTCGCGACAAAACCACTGTAACCAGGTGGTGAGATCTGCCCGATCGCGATCATCGGCCGTTTGCATGTCCAAAAACACCGGGCGATCGCCCCGCTGTCGAGCCTGTTCCAACAGCCAACACAACAAGCGCGTTTTGCCCAACTGTCGCGGCCCACGCACCCGCACCAGTGCTCCCGGTTGCTGAAGTGCATGATCGCACTGACTCTCCAAGGGTGGCCGCTGAATATAAATCGCCTCTGGCTCAGGGCTGCTCTCATCGGGCGATCGAATCTCCTCGGGATCTAGCCCTAACGCATGACAGCACCACCGAAATTTTTGGAGCGATATATTTCCCTCGTTCTCGATGAATCGCCGCCAAGACGTTTGGCTAAAATTTTCTAAATCAGGGTCAATCTCCGGGTGCTCGACTTCTGGTGTGTTGAGTTTGATCACCAATGCGGGCCATTTAGTGCTGTTTCTAGCCCAGCCGCGATCTGCGATCGCCGCCTGGATTCGCTGGAACCCCTCCTCACTTGCCCGAATCCCCATCGCCCCTCGCCCCAGTGAACTGCTCTGAACAGTTTAGAAAGATTTTGAACAGGTCTGAACAAATCTGACCCAATTTGCCGCCTTGCGTCAAAACCCATCACCCCAAAATTCACTCGCTACTGAAGAGACTTGAACAAGTCACCTCAGCGATTCTGAACTCATCAACCCACCAGGAGTTCAGCTCATGAATCGCCCAAGCCAACTGCTCCCCGCCGCCCCCCAAACCACCCAAACCGCACAGGTGGAGCTAGCCCCGATCGCCCTGGATCTGCAACCCCTCGTGACCGGCAGCAACTGGCTCGGGAGCTTGCTGGCCCTGCTGGTGTTGGCCCATGGCATCACCACCAGCACCGAGCGATCGCTCCGGTTAGTGATGCCCGTTGTGCAGTGCCTGGTTAAATGGCTGATCACCCAACGCCAGAAACCACGCCGATAGACTGCGATCGACTGGGGGCAAGGGGTTGAAACGCCTTGTCTCCTCGATCGGCTGTGACTTGCTACGATCGAGCCATTTCCTACCAGACTCACCATGCTCGCCACCGATCCGCTGTATATCAGCCCCGCTGATTACCTTGCCGCCGAAGAAATCAGCCCGATCCGTCACGAATACCGCGATGGTGAAGTCTTTGCCATGACTGGTGGCACACGCAACCATCACTTGATTGCACTGAACTGTGCCACGGTGCTCAAGATGTATCTTCGGGGTTCTGGCTGTCGTGTTTTTGTGGAAGGAATGAAGCTGCGAATTGAGGCAAGTAACGCTTTCTACTATCCCGATGTTGTGGTGACTTGCGACGATCGAGATCGCCCTAATAACGAGCAATATATTAGCTATCCGCGCCTGATTATCGAAGTGCTGTCGCCCAGCACGGCCCGGTTCGATCGCACTGAAAAATTCGCCGATTACCGAACCATTCCCAGCCTGACCGAATACGTGCTCGTTTCGACGGATTGCCAAGCGATCGAGCTGTTTCAAAAGAGTGATCGCGGCGAATGGCAACGAGCGAATCCGAGCGATCCGGTGCAATTGATGAGCGTTAATGCTTCGATCGCGATCGCGGATATCTATGAGGATACGGATCTTGCGGGCTAATTTCGCTGGCGGATTGCCAATGCAGTCCAGCGAGCGGCAATCTGCAAAAGATAACCCCTTACCGAAACGATGAAATGGTTGGTTGTTGGGGGGTTCACAAGGGGCCGTTGCCCCCTGTGAAAACGAGAGATCCGGACGAGAGGAACCGATCTAGACCAGCAGGAATCGACTGGCGATCGCGCTGGCTTCCGCCGTTGAGCGACCGCGCAGCACCCCAATCAGTTCATCACCGCCGCTGAGGCCCGCCGTGCCGTCATTGTCGATGAACAGACCCAGGGCCGTGGCATCCACGGTGGTGGTTCCCAGGACGTAGGTGGCTCCGCTGGCCAATTGCAGGCGATCGTCCGTGGGGCTGAAGTCCGTGATCAGGGCGTAGTCACCTAAGCCAGGGTTGCTGTTGTTGGTGTTGCTATAAAACGCGCCGCTGCTGTTGCCCAACACAAACAAATCGCTACCGGCTCCGCCGACGAGGGTGTCGATTTCGCCAGCGCCCCGGAGACTGTCGAGGCCCGCGCCCGTCAGGGTGTCGTTGCCCAGGTCGCCCGACAGGGAATCTCGGCCCAGGTCGCCAAACAGTTGGTCATCGCCCTGGCCACCAAACAAGATATCTGCATCTTGACCACCGCGCAGGAAATCGTTGCCTTGGTTGCCGTAGAGGGTGTCATTGCCCTGGTTGCCCGCGAGGCTGTCGTTGCCCTGGTTGCCGAAAACCTGGTTATCACCACCCCGTGCATCGAGTCGATCGGCGGCGTTGGTGCCGCGAAACGCCCGCGCCACGGGTAGGGCCTCATCAAACCGGATCAGACCCAATCGCACGGGGGTGACTTCCGTTTCAAAGGGCACGGTGCCGTTACCGGGCAGGGTGTCGGCCGCCAAGCCGAAGTCGTTGTCGTTGACGATCGCGAGGGTGTTGGCATCAACCCGCGCCAGGCCTTCGGGTTTGTCCACGTTCACATAGCCCGCTTCTGCGGCGTTCACGAGCAGCCGCTTGGCAACGGGTTCAATGCCGGCCGCTTTTAGTTCTGCGTAGGTTAGCTGCTCGATCGTTTTGCCGGGGGGCAGTTGACGCAAATTGGCGGGGGAGTTGATGTTGGTCGCGCCAGCCAGGTCGATCTGATAGATCAATTTGTTGGAGCTGGTGTCGGTCAGGTCGTCGCGTTCAATGACGGCAAATTGACCGCCCCCGATCGCCACGGCATCCCCAATTTTGTCGGTGCGTCCATCGCCACTGCGGGTGATGTCATCGAGGATGTAGAGATATTCAGCGGTCACTTCGCGGGTGCTGATGTCCAACTGCACAATCCGCAGGTTGCGCGATCCTCGGGAGGTGGTGTCGGCTGTGCTGTCGGGATTGTCGATCGCGCTTTGGATGAAGGCATAGAGTTTGTTGCCATCCAAGGCCACGGCTTCAAACCCTCGATTGGCCCGGCGCGACCCATAGACGGCGGGTAAGATTTCCGTGCCAAATGTGCCGGCTGGCTGTTGAGCGGCGGCGGCGGTTCCTTGGGGAATGAAGCGGTTTAGGAGTTTACCGGTGCGATCGAACTGATAGATGGCGGGGCGATATTCATCCACCATCCAGAACGACCCATCGGGGGCCACCACCACCCCTTCCGAGTCAATGCCTACGGGGTCGTTCGTGAGCCGGTTGCCAAACAAGTCCACGGGCACTTCATCCGTGTAGGCTGTGCCTGAGGCGGCCGCTTGCAAATTGGGCAGGCCGGTGATCGGGCGATTGTCGGCGGCCTTCAGTCCGATCGTCTCGGTGAGGGTGAAAGCGCGAGTGGCCGGATCCAAAGAAAAGCGAATTAACTGCGGCTGAAAATCGGGCAGCGCAAAGGGGCGCTCGTTGCCGGGCACGTCGCGCAACAGGTTGGTGGGTTCACCATTGGGGCCGCGATCGGTATGGGTCAGGAATTGCAACCGCCCGTTGGCATCTCTTCCCTCGAAGGCTAACCCGGAAAACCCGCCCAGAAAAATCTGTTGACCGGGAGTGGTTTGGGAAGGGTTGCGGGGGTTGGTCGTGGCTGTTGTGCCCAACAGCGGACGGTTATTCCAATCGAAGGTTGAAATTGTGGTGGCCATACAGCACAGGAAACAACAGTGGGCAGAAGCTCCCGAACGATCGAATCGTGCCTTGGAGCTTGGCCACTCTATCGGCCTGGGCTTAAGCAACCATTAACACTAGATTGCTGTTTGCTTAATCTCCGCAGTCCGGCTCAAGGCCGCTGATCCCAGGGCAACCGATCGCCCCTGCTCAAACCTGCACCAAGGCATCCCAACGGCGAAGCGTTTTTGCCGATTGCAGCAAGCGCCGAGGGAGCGATCGCCCGGTCAGGAAGTTCATGAACCAAGGAGACTGGTTCCAGCGATTGATCCGACGAGACAGGACAAACTCCTGATCAAACAGTCGTTGCAAATCGCGATCGTAAGCGGAGAGGGCTGCGCGATCGAACTGGCCAACCCGGATAGCCGTTGCGGCCACGGCCGCCGCCAGCCGCCCCGAGTCGATCGCCTTGGCTGTACCAAACCCCGTTAGCGGATTGCACAGGCCGGCCGCGTCACCCACCAGCAACACCCGATCGCCCGATCGGCGGATCTGGGCCGAGCCACCAAAGGTCATGGGCCAGGTTTCCGGCTCACTGATGGGTTCTGCGGTTGCCAAGCGTTCCCGCAACCAGGGTTTGGCGGCAATCACCTCCGACAGCAACCCGGACAGGCGGGCCGGATCGTTGCCAATTCGATCGGCCCTGGTGCCCAAGCCAACTTTGAACCGCCCATGGGCCAAGGGAGCGATGAACAAAAAGCCCGGCAAGAGGGGCTGAATATAGTGTGCTTCGATGTGGGGCTGCTCGAAGCCGGCCACGTTGCGGTAGTAGCGGTGGAGCGTCAGGGCCCGATCGGTGGGGTCTTCGGTTTGGTTCAGCAACAGGCTGGCCACGCGCGATCGGGCCCCATCGGCTCCAATGACGAGCTTGGTGTGCAGGGTTTCCGTTTGCTCACCGATTTTTACCACTGCCGCCAACCGATCGCCCGCCGGTTCCAGGGTCACCAATTCACAGCCCAGCCGCAGATCCGCAGTCGATCGATCCACAAACCCCAACAGCAGGGCATCCATGGCCTGGCGATCCATGGTGTAAATCGGGGCTTGGTCGGCCGGGTGGGGCAAGGGGGGTTGGTAGCGATCGCCCCGATCGCTGAAAATCCAAGCGCCGGCCGGACAGGGCAACAGGTCGGGGCTGGCGAGGAGGGCTGCTGCCAAATCAGGGCGATTGAGGCGATTGAGCGCTGCCAACAGATCCTGGCCAAAGGCGTTGCCGTCCACTTTGTCGCGGGGAAAAACGGCGCGATCGATCAGCACATGGTCAATTCCCCGCTGGCTGAGGGCGATTGAGCTGGCCACGCCTGCCGGCCCAGCTCCGACAACTAAAACATTGGTTTCCATAGCAGTGGATTGAAGGGCAAATCTTTTTTGAAGCTTGAATACTGTCTATTGATCTTCTTAGATTGCCCGATCGTCAACTTGCCAAAATTGGAGGCACTGGGGTCTAAAAACTCAAAAAAATGGGCGATCGGCTATTCCACGATTTCGCCCAAATATAGCCGCACGAAATCCCGCGCTGCTTCTGGATTTAGCTTTTTTAAGGCTGTGACGATCGCCACGATCGTGTCACCGCTAGGGTCGCGAACGTCATTGCACCAGCGATATACGGTGGTTCGCTCGATATCCAATTTGGCAGCGAGAGCGTACTGACTGACCTCGTGCGAGGTCAAAACTTGCTTTAAAACTTGTCCGGCTTTCCCCATAGGCTCAATCCTCTCAAAAGCCTATAGGTTTCGTAAATTGGCTACCATTTGGACTAGTACATTGATCGGTTGACGTATACAGATTGGACTATTAAACTTAAGGCAAGTCCAAGTAAGTGAGATTTGACAAAGCTGTTGTACATCCCACATTCAACGGGAGATAGAGACTGATGCCTCATTGATCTTGCTTTGCTTGTGCCAACGGCCAATTCATTTCAGGAGGAACGGCCATGACGACTGTAACTGACTTTGTGGAAACGCCGATCGCCCCGGAATCCTTGACTGAGGGGCAATTCGCGCTCGATTCCCTGCCCGCGCGATTGGATGGGCGCGAAACGGTGAAAGTGATGGTGATTGGGTCGCCGCGTGCGGTGGAAAACACGATTCGGGTGTTGTATCTGCGCGGCTTTGCGGAGTTGTACGAGTGGTCGCCGATGCAGCCAACCCAAAATCCCGGTGAGGTGATGAGTTTGTTGCGGCGGTTGTTGTCGCTGAGTTGAGCAGTCTAGAGTAAGGCTCGAATTTGACTGATCGCGTTGCTGAGGAGTTGAGCAGCGCGATCGATTTCATCATCGGTCGTGAATTTACCAAGGCCGATCCGAATTGCGCCTTCTAGGTGGTCGCTGGGCAACTGCATTGCCTGCAAAACATGGGAAGGCGCTTCAACGCCGCTGGTACAAGCAGAGCCTGTGGCAATAGCAAGCTGCTGACGAACTCGCGCAACAATTGCCCCGTTGGGAAGACCAGGTACGCAAATATGTAAATTTCCGGCAAGGCGATTTTTGAGATCACCGTTAACTGCCAAGCCGGGAATTTGCGCTTCTAGCAATGTTTGTAGGCGATCGCGCTGTTGAGCAATGCGCCATTCATCCTCTTGCACTTCGCTAGCTCGTAGTCGGCAGGTTTCACCAAAACCAACAATTCCTGGCACGTTGAATGTGCCTGGCCGAAGACCATTTTGCTGACCACCACCATAAAAAAGAGGCGCAATCCTATGTCCACGCTGGACAATCAAGGCTCCGATGCCTTTGGGTCCATAGCATTTATGTCCTGAGATCGCTAACATCGTGACTCCCCAGCCATCAAAATCGAGGGGGATTTTTCCAAGAGCCTGTGTAGCATCACAGAGGTAGGGAGTTTGATGGCTTTGGGCGATCGCCGCAATTTGAGCTACAGGATAGATTGTGCCAACTTCATTGTTGGCTGCCATGATGCAAAGTAAATCCAGTTGCTCTGCACAAAGTTTATCCAAGTCGTCAAGATTAAGGCGTGCCTGTTTGTCTACAGGGATCAAGATATGTTCGATTCTTTTTTGTCGAGCTAGGGCATAGCAGGTATCTAGAACTGCTTTGTGCTCAACGGTTAATGTTGCAACACGGGGCAGTTGATTTCTGGGAGAAAGTGCAGCAATTGTGCCTTGAATCGCAAGATTCAGGCTTTCGGTAGCGCCGGAAGTAAAGATGATTTGGCGTGGGTTGCTATTAATCAGTTGTCCAATCTGCTGACTAGCCAATTTGACCGCAGTTTCTGCATAATCTCCCCACAAATGATCATTACTGCTAGGGTTTCCATAGTGGTGAGTATGGAAAGGGGCGATCACATCCAAAACACGCGGATCGATCGGTGTTGTTGCGTGATAGTCAAAATATATTGGATCACTCACTTTTAAAGTATTAAGTTACATGTCTTGAAGGTAATTGATTTAAGAGTAGCATTAGTGAATCATTAGACCAGGAAGTTTTTCAAGTGGAAGAACATAAATGATATGATTGGAAAAGTTTAAGATTTTTATCCATGAATCAAAATCAGAAATTTCAAATTGTATTATTTTGCGCCTTACTTTTGAGTGTGGAATTTCAAAACATCCATTACTAGAATAGCCTCCTAGAGTCCAGCATATGATAAACTCAACTTGCATAACAGGGTGATCATGCTTGAAAAAGTTATCCAGACGATATTCAAACTCTGTAACTGCCATATCTAGAGTAGGAGACTCAAGAGATTTTCGGATTTTAATTAGGCTGTCAATACCTGAGTTGCTTGTGTGATCAAGTATCTTAAAATCACCTAAAATTCTCTGAATATAAGGTTCAGCTCTAGCAGCTAAAATAATCGTCTCTTGCTCATTGGTGGGAACCAAGCCAAGGTCAAAATTACCTATTTCAGTAGTTATAGAAATTCTTGGTTTTTGTTGTAATTTTTGTTTTCTACTTTCGATCTTTTGAATTGATTTCTCTCTTTGCTCATTGATTTTCTTCATAACCAGTTTTTTTAAGACTAACGATATAGGGTTCGAGCTATCAGAGATAAGTTGCAGAAAATCTTGTTTGAGATCTATGCTGTTGAATTTCTGGCAAAATGCATCTACTACCAGTTCAATAGATCCCGAAATTCCGTGATAATTGGACGCGATAGACAGACTTTGCAATAGTTCACCAAAAGCAACCTCTTCTGTTCTAGTGCCTTGGTTTCTTTGATAAATGTTTATTATTAGGCATAGGTTCGATGATTTCAAGTCATTCTCATATCTATAGATTGTGTATAGAGAGTTCTTTGTTTCGCAATAGGATAGTACAGACCTCTGCTTGGGAACAATACTTCTTTGATTTGCTCCGAGCTTAATAGTTATTTTTCTGTGCAAGAGACTAGATGGCAGTGCGCAAGAGCCTAGCCATGTACAGTTTCTAAGATCCATTTCAATTTTATCGAGATCAACAACATTTAAATCTTTGGGTCTAGATATAAAAATATATGGAGATCTTGATTTTTCTTGATCATGCGAATGATTAGAAATCAATTGAAGAATGAATGATGGAACAACATACTTAGAAGAGTCATTAATAAACACATCTTTACTAACTGATTCTAGTCCAAGATCTCTATCCAAACACAAAACAGTATCTGAATCAGATCCACCGATCACTCCGCCCTCTTCCATAAGCTTCAAAAGAGAAGTAATCAATTTTTGCGTAGCATACTCTACTTGTGAAGCTTTCTGATCATCAAAATATAAGACCAACCATTGAACATGGTTGTCTTGTATCAAAGGAATCTCGACTTGCTCTAACTCAAGTCCGCTTTTAACTTCATTGAGAAGAACAGATACTAGAAGCTTGCTAATCGACATGACAACTTAGAGCTATTGGGCAACTAATTTCCTTGAATAATTTGATCGCATTCTGCTTCAAGATATAGGTAAATTGCTTCTACTCCCGCTTTTCCAGTACTTTTTAGGTCTGAATTCAGCTTCAACACCTCAGCATTGAACTTTGGCTTTGTTAGGACTAGTTTCACTCGATCTCGCTTTGCCAGGGACTCTAGATCACTTGTAATTGAATCAAAAGATGGCGCTTTGGAACTTGCCATCCATCTGGCGCTAAAAAGCTTCGCTGCAAGTTTAGAAAAAGCTCTAATGCCAGTTTCTTCCAAAAGACGGTATTGAAAGCCACTGGTTCCAGGTTTGTCAGGGCTTTTCTTCGCATCAATAGCTGGCATTTTGTCTATGTCTGACCAGTACTCATGCATGGAGCTTTTAACAGCTTTCCAGTAGCTCAGAACAAAACTGATTGCAGATGCTTGCAGCTTGAGATCATCTTTGGGATTAAAGTCCTTCGTTACTGTAAAGTTTTTACTAAACATTAGATCAACGCATTCTTTCGCTGCCCCAAATAGAATGAGCTGCCAGTCATGACGCTTCTCTAGACCAATCCTGCCGCGAAAGACAGATTCTTCGTCTTCGCGCAGTGCATCAGCGACTTTGCTGGCAAAATCACCTTCACGATCTAAATAGACAAGTAGGGATTTTTTAACACCCTTTTGATTTCCATTGATATCAACAAACTCTTGTTTCTCTTCGTCCTCTTGCATGTCATCAATAGCCATGAAGGGAATTGGGCGAGATTTAACCGTTTCATCAACTTCTTGGTCGATCGCTAGCTTCCATAGACCACCTAGTCGGTGCTGACCGTCAATGATAGCTGCTAAGTCCGATGCTTGAATAGTTCCAAAATTCTTCGTACTATTACTCTGTGGTGTAAAGCTCCACTTTCCCCGAGCACAAAGCAGAACAGGTGGAATAAGACAACTAGGTCTATCAAGAATAAACCTTTTTATGTCTCGCATCCGTTTAGAGTCACCTGCACGCTGATAGCCTCCAGCCTTAGAGTTTAAAGACTCAGATGAATCTTCAGTAGGCTCTTCCGTACCCGAAACAACAGGAACAAAGGTTAATTGCTTGATTTCTAGAGGTTTGAGAGTCCCTAGATAGTAAACTCGGCCCGAAGGATCTTCAACTTTGAGAATATTTTTAAGTTCAACCATGGACATTTCTTCAATCTCCTGTCAGTTTCTTCAGGTTTTATAGGTGACATGCCAGGCAGGGAATCTCATTATTTTCCTCTAAGGCTTCTTCGAGCATATCTGCCAAGGCTTTATTACCTGGAAATGAAGATCCACCATTAGTTGTTGCAAGCTTAGATTTCAGGTGCTGATTTATAATTTCATCACGTCGATTTAAGAGATCTAATAACGTTTCGCCCTCTGTCCAAGAGTAATTCCTACCATCGCTATGCTCTTGCTCATAGCGGACAGCTTCAGCAAACAGGTCAGGATGCTCCTCAGCAAGCTTAACCCACTCGTACTTTCGCTGAAAGAAACAGAAAAAACATCCCGATCTGCTGCGCCAACGGTAATAGTCAGGAATACCGATACCGCTTTCTTCAAGCATCTGAAAAACATCAGCTTTTTTTAAGCCATGCTCTCTGAATGGAAAAACAGGGGTGATATTGGGCTTGGTTGAAACATAGCCCTCACGATTCTCATCAGCACGAATTGCAATATAGCTAACTGCCTCGTCTTCACCCACAAATTTCTCTAGGGGCAGAATTTTCATCTGCTTTGTACACCAGCGAGCCTTTGGCGAGGGCAACATTCCACCATAGATATCGAGCCAGTGATCAAACCCCCTTTCAGACTCCAACCTCTGGATCGTAATCCCTAGCCGTGCTTCGATCCGATCCAAGTACTCGTAGGTTTCAGGTAGTTCCTTATGGGTATCACAGAAAAAGTACTCAATCTCCAGCTCTGGGTGATGCTGGCTCATGAATACCGCTAGGGCTGTACTGTCTTTGCCCCCCGACAAACCGAGGATATGTCTAACTGGTTTCTGATTGCTCATGAGGAAGATTGTGACGCTTTTTTCGAGCTTTGGCAACCTGATCATTCTCCTCAGGGGATAGCACTCTCTCGCCTAAGCGAGCCAACAACGCCTGTTGTAGACGAGAATTGTCGGATAAGCCAGAATTTTGCAGAATTTCTGCAATCAAACGATCAAGTACCTCGCTTTCTCTACGGTCAACCCACACTACTTGGTTGACTTCTCGCCCATCCGTGCGCGTTATCGTTAGGCGAACCGCCTCAAAGCCTTCTCGCTGAGCTTCGGTGCTCGACTGAACCGCCTCCAGATTTTTGAATCGTCGCGCGAGATCACTAAGTTTTACCTCGAACTGCACAGCATCGTCATCCGTCCAAGAACGCGGCGGCTTATCAGCCACAACCATCGTCAAGGCCTCTAACCAAGCTCGATCATCAAGAGACTCATCAACCGCCGCTTTTAAGAATCGCTTCAGCGTCGGCTCCAAGCATCCCGGCAGCAGGTGACGCGATCGCACGCGGATATCCTCCCGCAAATACCTCGCCTCGCCTCGAACTCCCAAGGCCTCCAGTAGGCAGGTCTGGCAGCGCTCCAATAGTCGATCGTAAGCAACATTCAGCTCTCGAAGGCAAGCTACCAAGGCCCGCTTAAACTCTCGGGCCATGTCTTCATCTGCGGCAACGCCTGCCGCAATGGGCTGTAGTCCACAGGCCTTGGGTAGTGCCGTGAAGAGGACTTCATCAGGTTCTTGAGCCTGTTGCAGAACTTGCAAAACTTGCTGTGCTTCGGGGCTAATGTGCCTTGTTTGCAAAACATACTTGTTCAATTGCTTCACAAAGCTAAACAGAGGCTTAGCAATCGCTAGCAAGCTGAAGTTGCGCACGCCCGGCAACGGTTCTGCACGTTTTGAGCGCAAAGCCACTTCGAGTTCACGAAAGACAACAGATCGTAAGCCCAGTAACTCAAAGTATTTGACGGAGAATCGGGCAGGGTCTTTTACTAATAGTTCAAAGTGCTCTGGCCCCAGAACTGCAACAAAGCCATCATCTTTGTAAACAGCAAAATCTTCGGCCCGGTGCAGAAGTATAGCTGCTAAGACGACAGGGATCGCCCCCCGCTTCAAGCCATAGGGAGGCTGCTCTAGCTGGATATAGAGATCTGCTAGGGAGCGTCGTTCTGTAACCGCTGCACAGCAAAACTGCTCGATCGCTTTCCAAACAGTCACTAAGCCTGAATTTTCAAGGGGTGGAAAAAATCCCCATAAGCCTTGTTCCTGGCGATGGATGCCAGTAGAATCCAGCACCGAGTAATACATGGCTACTTCCGGCCCGTAGCCGGTTAGCCCCAAGCGTGGCGCACTCGCATGGCTCAACATTGCCTCGATAAGTAACCGTCGTGCCTTTGCGCCTTGAGTGGTTAACTCCCGCCGATTGATTAACTCGTTGTCCAGTTGCCAAGCTTGGTCATAGGTGCGATCGCACACATCCGAGACTGCCGCGCGGAAAGCCTGAATGTGTTGTACCTGCTTACGTTCACCCAAAATCCAACAGGCTAATTGCTCGCCTGCCCAGCCTAATGCCAGCAACATCGTGTCATCTAATAACCGCTCAGCTTCCTGCAAGCGATAACGAACCTCGTGACGGGCAACACTATCACTTGTTAGCTCCGGCGCTTTATTGACTTGCTGCAAAGCCTTTACTTCTCTAGCGCGTGTGCGCAGCAAATCAACTTTCGCAACTTCCACCACAATGAGTGGTTTCCCATCGGCTGTTTTGGCTGGTACATTCTGTGGCAGTGTTTCATCAATCCAATAGAGCACTAAGCCATCACTCGTAGAAAATGAGCATCCTAGTCGCTGCCAATTCGTTGTGGTATCGCCATAGCACTGCTCAAAATAACGTAGGTTTCCAGTGTCGTGTAAATGTCGTTGAGCAACAACGGGTTTCAAAGGACGTACTGTTGCTAGACTCTTGGCCAGTGGGAGGCGATCTTGCTCAACTTGTTTATAGATTGCACCTTCAACATCAAAATCTGATCCCTGCCAAATTCTCAGCTCATCTAACTGTCGGCGATAGGTAATGATGCCCTGTTCTTGTAGGCGATTAATGCGTTCTAGCCATATGGCTTGCTCGCTTGAGTCATCAGGTCGATCGCACAATGCCAGCGCGACCAGTTCTGGGCGGGCGCGTAGTGTCCCGGTCGTAGTAGCTAGGTTTAAGACCCCGATGGTTTTTAACAATTTCAGCAAATCTGGATCTCGATCACGGGCATCCTGAATTAGGCTTTGAACTTCCACCCAGCGTTGTAAGTTAACCCGTGAAGCTAAACCAGACACAGACTCCACAAAATAATCGTAAAGTCGGTCTAGGGTGAATGTTGGAAGGGAGTAGTTGAAAACAACTGTTTGTCGCAAAAATTCGCAGAATCCGTGCGGTTCGTCGCCAGTCAAAAATGTGAATAAAGATCGATCATTTTGGGCATATCTTGTACATAACAATGGTAGAACAATCGCCGTAATTGGGTGTAAAGGATAAGCCTCAGCAATCATGGATTCACTGAGGTCATACTCTCCTAAAGCAGTTTTTAAAGTTGACTGCCAAGTACTCGCCTGTTCACGAACAGCACATAAAATTGGATCTGCTTTTGATCGATCAATTGCTTGACCAATTAATCGCGTCATTTGGTTTGGTGATTCAGTGAAGGAAATATCTTCAAAGCGCCCTTGAACTTTTGCCCATTCACTTTGCTCAATTGTTGCAAGTCGATCACTGTAACCTGCAAAAGATTGGTGTAATAGACCTAATAAAAAAATCCTGGAACTCTTGTTCTTTGACGATTTAGGCTTGGCTTTAAACTCGGCAATCTGCTGAAGAAGATATAAATCCCTGGTTCCTTGATGTTGAGCTGTAAATTCTAAATTTTTTCCTAGTTCATCTATTACTAAAAATAAATCTTTTTGACTTTCTTCTAAGACTCGACGTAATAGATCAAGAACTTGCTTATCTGAAATTTCAACCTTCTGTTGAATTGATCGGCTAGTGTCTATTTCCACAGCCCAATCAGTCAACTCAAGCGCAACAGATGGCCGATTACTATTTGCCCAACAGAGATCTGCTCCTTGAGAAAGTGCACGGATAATCGTATGACTGAGTGGCTCACGCCGACCTGTAGCAATCCCTAGCCACAAGCCATCAAGTGGCAAGTTTTGTTCTAGATTTTTCAATTCATTAGTATTCGTCCCCAGACATTGGCGAGCAATTGCCAGAGCTATTTCACGTTCAGGACTATTCTGGGGGCGACTTAAAGCTGCTAGGTACTGTGCAAATGCTGACTTTCCAGTACCATAGTTACCTGTCAATGTCCAAGCTCGGCTATCAGAGCTTTGCCCCCAAGCCATTACGATTCTTTGTAGAGTACTCTCAGCTCGTTCAGTTAAAACATAACCTTCTAAAGTCTCTAGGTGATCAAAATCTCGCTCTAAATTAATAGACCTTGAATAACGACGATGTAAATGAAAGTAGTGACCCAAAACTTTGGAATTCATGCTTCACTCCGAGATTAATAAATGGTAATTCAAGCGCACAGTTAGCCAAGAATTTCAATATTTAGGGTGCTCCCTAAATTATTGGTTTTGTTTAAACTCGCCGAATGGAATCAAGCAAAGCTTGTTTGATAGTAGCTCTCTAGAATTTCTGAAGCCAGTTGCTCTGGGCTGCCATCAAAAACAAACTGTAGTTTACCAGCCGTATCAGTCAGATGTAAGGATTCTTTCTTCTTAATTACCTGCTCAATGGCTTCGCAAACCGACGACTCATCTAATTTGAATATTACACCGGGGCTACATGGATCATAAAGTAATTTTGAGACAGGAATTGTGCGTACATTCTTTGAAATACTCACTGCATAAATCAAGCTAGCATAAATTATAATCTCAGCAGGTAAATTATGTTTTTTCCCAACTCGAAAATGATAATTTCCATCAGATCTTTGATGAATTAAGCCCAATTCTGAAAAGGGACAATCCAAAGAATCCTCCGCTGTATTTTTTAAAGAGCTAAGACGTGCGTACATGCGCAGCAAGCAAGAAATATCCTTTTGCAAGGAAGAGTCTGCTGCACGTCCAGAAAGACGACCCACATAATCCTTAAGTTCGCTAAATAAATCATCTGGCTTGAATTCCAAGCGATGGAAGCAGTTAAATGTGAAATGCCATGCTGTCGCTAAGCAGTTTGGTTGGAGTAACTGCCAGTGCAGTAGCCACAAGGATGCGGGATCTTCTAGGTAAGGATCCCACCCTCCACTTCTCAGGAGATTTTGCCCAAACTCAGTAGGTAAATCGTTATCGAGTAACTTGAATGCTTCACACCAATAGCGGATTGATCTCACCATATTCTTTCCCACGCCTAGGCGCACAGTTGCATCTTCACGCAAAAAGACGGATGAGTCTTGGCTGGCTCGGTCAAATCCTTTTTTCAACCAACCAAAGCGTGGATGAAAGGTTTCATGCCGTGCAAAGACTGGTGTTGCTTCAGAAACAATCTCAAAAGCTAAGTGCGTTTGCCGTACCATCGATTTGTCCTTGAGTGCCAGAGCAACACATTATGACACTGCCTGCCACACCACTCATACATTCTTAAGGCTCCCTATGGGAGCTTCCCGTAAGACTTACGCACCTAGCTGTTACTCTCTACATCGTTTGTCCGAAGTAGCCATGTTTATGTCTAATACTGCTGCCAGTCCGACAATTGCTCGCCATCGAGCTGCAATCACCCGAGCTGATCTCTCGAAGCCCGTCCGCTTAGCGCTTGAAGCTGGATTGCTCACACCAGTCACTAGTTTTTTTGACTACGGGTGTGGACGTGGAGGCGATCTGAGGCGGCTACGCGATCGTGGGTTCAAGCACTGTGCTGGCTACGACCCTCATTACCGACCAGATACCTCCCAAACATCCGCCTCAGTGGTGAACCTAGGTTATGTTATTAACGTCATTGAATGTCCTGAAGAGCGCCGCCAAGTACTCGTATCTGCCTGGAATCTGACAGAGCAGGTCTTAATCGTAGCGGCTCAAGTAGCAATTTTGGAAGGCAACGGCTACACAATTTATGGTGACGGCATTGTTACTAGCCACAATACATTTCAGAAATATTATGAGCAGGAAGAACTGAAGAGTTATATCGATCAAGTACTTGGAGTTGACTCAATTCCAGTTGCCCTGGGTATCTACTTTGTTTTTCGTGATGAAGCTCATGCTCAAAGTTTTAGAGCGAAGCGTTGGCGATCTCGTATTACGACTCCACGAATTTGCACAGCGATTCGCCAGTTTGATGAACACCAGAATCTATTGACACCATTCATGTCTTTCATCAGTGATCGCGGCCGCTTGCCGAGTCCTGGAGAGTTGGGATGTTATGCAGGAGATATGGCTATAGAAGTTAGCTTGTTAGAGATATTTGGCAGCTTTAAATCCGCATTTCGAGTTGTATTAAAAGCTACGAACTCTACGGAATGGGACGCTATAACTGATCGCCGTCGCCAAGATGCTCTACTCTACCTTGCCTTAACTAAGTTTACTGGCCGTCCACGGTTTAGTGAACTTTCTCTTGACTTACAACAAGACTTTAAAGTTTTCTTTGGCTCATATCAACAAGCTTGTATTGCAGCCGATCTACTACTAATCAATTTAGGTGATCTTGATCGTCTGTGGAAAGTAGCTCAAGCAAGCTTAATTGGTAAAAAGCTCCCAAAAGCTCTTTATGTCCATTTATCTGCTCTTGATCAACTTGATCCACAACTTCGCCTTTATGAAGGATGTGCTTCCCGCACTGTAGGGCGACTAGATGAAGCAAACTTAATTAAATTTTCTTTTGACAAGCCTAAAATTTCCTACCTACATTATCCCAAATTTGAAGCTGATCCTCATCCAGCTCTTAAAACTTCTATGACAATTGACTTACGCAACTTACAGGTTATTTATCGAGACTACGACAATCGCGATAATCCTCCGATTTTGCATCGAAAGGAAACGTTTCTGGCTACTGATCACCCTCAGTATGAAAAATTCGCGAAATTAACGCGCCAAGAGGAAATCTGGGGATTATTAGATAGCCCACAATCTATTGGAACATTGCAGGGTTGGGAGCGTCGCTTGCAAGATTGTGGAGCGATGGTATCAGGACATCGACTCATTGAACGTAAAAATCTTGACCCATATCGCCTCAAGATACTGCGGGCTGATCGCCGTCGCCGTCAACTAGCTGCTAAATCAACATCAGGTTCAGCTCCTCGTTCGGCCCCCTGATTGACAACTCAATCTAGCCACTTGATTGCAGGCAATGCCCCCAGCCGATCGCCCTGAGAGCAGCGTGGCCGGGCGATCGATGGCCAAGCCAGACAGTCGCCCTAAACTAGGAAGAGTTCGCCCATTCCCCAGCCCGTTCCCATGGCCAATCTTGCGGATTCTCGATTAGGACGGTGGGCCCAGCGCGTGCAAGCGGCCGCCCTCATTGGTGGTCAAACCCTGGTTCACCTCAGCCGTGGCAAAATTCACCGCCGCAACACGATCGAACAAATGCACCTGGTGGGGCCCGACTCGTTGGGCATTGTGCTGCTGGCCGGCGTGTCGATCGGGGCGGTGTTTACGATCCAAGTGGCTCGCGAATTTATCAAATATGGAGCCACCTCCGCGATCGGGGGTGTGATGGCAGTGGCCATGGCGCGGGAACTGTCGCCGGTCTTTGCCGCCGTGATTTTGGCCGGGCGGGTGGGGTCGGCCTTTGCGGCGGAAATTGGCACGATGCGTGTGACGGAGCAAATCGATGCGCTTTATGTGTTGCGCACCGACCCGATCGACTATTTAGTCGTGCCTCGGGTTTTGGCCTGTTGCACCATGCTGCCCCTGCTCACGGAATTGGGGTTGCTGGCGGCCATGCTGGCGGGACTGACCATTTCGGAACTGGGCTTTGGCATCACCCGCTACGAGTTTCTTGATTCCGTGAAAACCTTTTTAGAAGTGCGGGATCTGTTTTGCGCTGCCATCAAAGGCGCTTGCTTTGGGGGGCTAATCGCCGCGATCGGCTGTGGTTGGGGTCTCACCACCAGCGGCGGGGCCAAGGGCGTGGGCCAAGCCACCACCTCCGCCGTGGTCACCTCTTTGCTGGCGATTTTGATTGCCAATTTCTTTTTGTCCTGGCTGATGTTCCGCAGCGCTCCCACGCTCTAGGCGTAATTGATCGGCGCGGTCGATCGGTGCAGTTGAATGGCCACCAGGTGCTGAGTCAAAAATCCCAATTTTCCTGGAATTTCAGGCGCGGTATTTGGCTTCTTCGATCGGGTCAGCTCGTTCCGAGAAATCTGTCACAATAGAGGGGATTTTGGCGCAAAACAGCCGCCGTTTTTACCCCCCCCATTCCGTTCTCGATCATGGCTTTTAAGATTCAAAAAACCGATGCCGAATGGCAATCGCAACTGACTCCGGAACAGTTTCGAGTGACGCGCAAACATGGTACGGAACGCGCGTTCACGGGAGAACATTGGGATAACAAAGCTCCCGGAACCTACAACTGCGTTTGCTGTGGAACGCCCCTTTTTATTTCAGATACCAAGTACGATTCGGGAACTGGTTGGCCCAGTTTTTGGCAGCCGATCACCCCGGAAAATATTGAAACTCAGGTCGATCGCACCCTGTGGATGACCCGCACCGAGGTGCATTGCGCCAACTGTGGGGCCCACTTGGGCCATGTGTTTGAAGATGGCCCGCCGCCCACCGGCCTGCGCTATTGCATGAACTCCGCTTCCTTGAAATTTGAGCCAACTTAGAGCCAAATCAAGGGCCAAATTGAGCTTGAATGGCGATCGGTTGTCATCCGTTGTGGTTGAGTGATCGCTGAGGTTTCGATCAAACCTTTTGATCGGGTTTTTGGGTCTCGTTTCTCGATCGCATTTTGAGCTAAGAAAAAATCCCCCGCAATCGATCGACTGTGGGGGATTTTGCTTGAAGATGAAAGCTTTGCTGAATTCAGGCCATGAAGTTTAACACTGATTCTGAACTTTGGGGGTGATTTCCAGGTCAATTTCCTGTGATCACCCCCCTTGAATTGCAGCGCTTCAGGGCAGGTTGCAATCTAGGCGATCGCGGCCATTTTCACATCGCTTTCGTTCAGCAGGTCTTGCAATTCCTGGGCATCAACGGTCTCTTTTTCCACCAGCATTTGGGCCAGGCGATCGAGCACGGAGCGGTTTTCTTGCAGCACTTGCTTAGCGCGGCGGTAGGCTTGATCCACCAGGTTGCGGACTTCCTCATCGATCGCGGCGGCCGTCTCTTCCGAGAAGTCGCGCTCGGAGGCAATGTCGCGACCCAGGAACATATTGCCTTGTTGGCGACCCAGGGCCACCGGGCCCAGGCGATCGCTCATGCCAAAGCGGGTCACCATTTGGCGTGCCACACGGGTCACCTGTTGCAAGTCGTTGGAAGCGCCCGTGGTCACTTCCTCTTCGCCGAAGATGATTTCTTCCGCCAGGCGACCGCCCAGGGCCACCGCCATTTGGTTTTCCAGATAGGAACGGGAATAGAGACCCGAATCCATTCGATCTTCGCTAGGCGCAAACCAGGTCAAACCGCCGGCCTGACCGCGCGGGATGATGCTGATTTTTTGCACGGGGTCGTAGTCGGGCATCAGCGCACCCACCAGGGCGTGGCCGGCTTCGTGGTAGGCCACCAGGGTCTTGCGCTTTTCGCTCATCACGCGATCTTTCTTTTCGGGGCCGGCCAAAATCCGGTCGATCGCGTCGTTGATTTCGTCCATCGAAATTTCCGTCAAGTTGCGACGGGCGGCCAAAATTGCCGCTTCGTTCAGCAAGTTCGACAGATCTGCACCGGTAAAGCCGGGGGTACGACGCGCAATCCGCTCCAGATCCATATCCTTCGAGAGGGACTTGCCGCGCGCGTGGACACCCAGAATTTCCAGGCGGCCGTTGAAGTCGGGGCGATCGACCACCACTTGGCGATCGAACCGGCCGGGACGCATCAGCGCCGCATCCAACACGTCGGGGCGGTTGGTGGCCGCAATCACAATAATCCCCGTGTTGCCCTCAAAGCCGTCCATTTCGGTCAGCAATTGGTTCAGGGTTTGTTCGCGCTCGTCGTTGCCGCCGCCGAGACCTGCGCCCCGCTGACGACCCACTGCGTCGATTTCATCGATGAACACAATGCAAGGGGCGTTTTGTTTGGCCTGCTCAAACAGGTCGCGCACGCGGGACGCACCCACACCCACGAACATTTCCACAAATTCCGAACCGGAGATGCTGAAGAAGGGCACACCCGCTTCGCCAGCCACCGCCCGCGCCAGCAGGGTTTTACCGGTTCCCGGAGGGCCCACCAGCAGCACGCCCTTGGGAATCTTTGCACCCACGGCGGTGAAGCGATCGGCATTTTTCAGGAAGTCCACCACTTCCGTCAGCTCCAACTTGGCTTGCTCAATGCCGGCCACGTCGTTGAAGGTGATTTGAGTTTGGGGTTCCATTTGCACCCGGGCCCGCGATTTGCCAAAGTTCATGGCCGGGTTACCCGCGCCGCCTTGGGCCCGCCGCAACAGGAAGAACAAACCCACCAACAGCAGAATCGGCAGGAACAGGCTGCTCAGGGCCCGGAACCAGAAGCCTTCGTCGCTGGGCGGTTGCACGGAAATATCAACGTTGTTGCTGGTCAGAATGTTGATGATTTCCGGGTCGTTGGGCAGGTTCACCAACACGGTGCTGCCGTCTTCGGTGGTGGCCAAGGCCCGAGAGCGATCGGCGCTAATTCGCACCCGATCGACCTTTTTAGATTGCACTTCCTGCACGAATTGGCTGTAGCGCCAGGTTTCGCGGGTTTGGGGCTGTCGATCGAAGAACGCTGTACCCAGGGCGATGATTACGATCGCCAACAGGGCATAGAGTCCGGCATTTCTCCACCGTTTATTCACTGGTGCATCCTCCTAAAAGGCGTTCTGCCAGGGCGTTTGTTATGCCAGGGCTGTACTTGCCGTAGCTCAAAAATTAACTGGTTGTTAACTAATGTTAACGCAATGGCTTCCAGTCCGTCGCCATGGCTGCTATTAACGATTATGCGGATTTCCGACTCAGGATGGGTGTGGACGAAATCGCTCGGTGGGTGTAGCGGCCCGATCGCCCCGCAGACTCAGGGTTATGCGGTCGTCGCCGCCAGCCGGTCTAGCCGGTCTAGCCGTCAGCAAGTTGAAGCACTTGGGGAGAAATTAGGAGAATGCAGGCATTTGGCGGCCCGAGGGCCACGCAATTTCCGATGCCGCTGGAGCCGGGCGATCGGGTGTGGGTGATTGCCCCCAGCGGGCCGGTTTTGGATCCGGCGGCGATCGCCCGGGGAGTGGAAATTTGGCAAGACCGGGGCTTTCGGGTGCAGTTTGCCGCCGGTTGGGATGCGCAAACGGGCTTTTTGGCGGGCACTGATGCCCAACGTCGATCGCAACTGGCGGCGGCCTTGGCGGATCCCGGTTGCCGAGCGATCGTCTGTGCGCGGGGGGGCTATGGTTCGGCCCGACTGCTGGAGGATTGGGATTGGCCGCTGTTTGCCGGACGGGGGGCGGGGTTAATGGTGGATCCAGCGCGATCGCCCCTGTGGTTGATTGGGTTTTCAGACATTACGGCTCTGCTGTGGAGTTTGGCCCGGCAAGGGGTGGCGGGTGTGCATGGGCCCCTGCTCACCACCTTGGGCCAGGAACCGGCCTGGACGGTCGATCGCCTGTTTAATCTGTTGGCCGGTCAGTCCCTGGAACCGCTTCAGGGTCAGGGTTGGGGCGGCGGAGCTGTGGTGGGTCGCCTGTTTCCGGGGAACCTGACGGTGATTGCTAATTTGCTCAATACGCCCTTGCAGCCCGCTTTGGAAGGGGCGATTTTGGCGATCGAGGACGTGACGGAATATCCCTACCGGATCGATCGGCTGTTGACCCAGTGGCGCTTGAGCGGTCTGTTGCGGGCGATCGGGGGCATTGCGATCGGCCATTTCACCGCCTGCGATCCGCCGCCCAACCGGCCCAGTTGCTCCATGGCGGAAGTGTTGCGCGATCGGCTGGGAGATTTGGGCCTGCCGATCGTTTCCGGGTTGCCCTTTGGCCATGAATCCCCGAATGCGGCCTTGCCCGTGGGCACGCTGGCCCGGTTGGATGGGGAGGCGGGCACGTTGGAACTCTTGAGCTAGGCAATTGTGCCCAGCATGTCAGTCAAGGGGCCAAGGGGGTGGGCAAAGTTCACCTTGAACCCACTGCTCAACGAATCGGATCTCCATCTTGGATCTCCATCTTGGATCCCCCATCTTGGATCCCCATTGAGGAGCAGGGCCCGGTTGAGTTTTGGGGGCTAGTTTTGGGGGCTAGCGATCGTCGCCCCGCAAGGCCAAGGGCGATCGGGGTAACTCAAAGGTTTTCAGCAGCAATTGCCCCGTCGCTTCCCCATCGATCGGGCGGGAAAACCAATAGCCCTGACCATAGGAACAGTCCATCGATTGCAACTGTCGCAACTGCTCGATCGTCTCAATCCCTTCCGCTACCGTATCCATCCCCAGGGATTCCGCAAGGGCAATAATTGCCCGGACAATGGCCCAATTGCTTTCCTGGTCTGGACTGCGGGTGACAAAGGAGCGATCGATCTTGATTGTGTCGATCGGGAAGCGTTGCAAATAGCTGAGGGATGAATAGCCCGTGCCAAAGTCATCAATACTCAGTTGAATGCCCCGATCGCGCAGTTTCCGCAACAGGGCCTCCGCCGTCTTGGCATCCGCCATCACCACACTTTCGGTAATTTCCAACTTCAGGTGCTGCGGAGGCAGTCCCGTTTCCGCCACAATGCCCTCAATGGACTGGGCCAAATTGGGCTGGGTAAACTGCCGCGCCGACAGGTTCACACTCACACTTAGCCCGGCCCACCCATGGGCCGATCGCAGGCTGGGAATGGCCTGTAACCAAACCATCATTTGCTGGCAAGCTTCCCGCAAAATCCATTCGCCCAGGGGAATAATCGTGCCGGTTTCTTCCGCCATGGGGATAAATTCCGCCGGACTCACCAACCCCCGATCGGGATGATGCCAACGCACTAGGGCTTCCAGGCTGGTAACCCGGCCCGTAGCCAGATCCACGATCGGTTGATAGGTCAGGAAAAATTCTTGCCGCTCCATGGCTCGGCGCAAATCGCGCTCCAGGTGCAGTTGCGCAATCACCCGCTCGCGGAAGGAGCGATCGAACGCCGCGTAGCAATTGCGGCCCAACTCCTTCGCCCGATACATGGCCAAATCCGCATCCCGCAGCACATCCCCCGGCCGGGCATATTCCGGCGTGCCGAAAGCAATGCCAATGCTGGTGGTGATGGTGAATTCGTGGCCATCCACATCAAAGGGAGCCTTCAGGGCCAACTGCACCCGCTCGGCGGCGCGGGTGGCAATTTCCGGCTGATCCAAATCCGTCAGCAAAATGGCAAATTCATCGCCCCCCAGCCGCGCCACCGTATCCTGGGGCCGCACACAGGTGCGCAACCGGTTCGCCAGTTCCACCAAGAGCCGATCGCCACAGAGGTGACCCAAACTATCGTTCACCACCTTGAAGCGATCGAGATCTAAAAACAGCACCGCAAAATGGTGATTGCGCTGGCGACGGGCGATCGCCATGGTTTGGCCCAACCGATCGATAAACAGGGCCCGATTGGGCAGCCCCGTCAGCGCATCATGGAGCGCGTCATGCAGCAACCGCGACTCCACCAACTTACGCTCATGGATATCCGCCAAGGATCCCGCCATCCGCAACACATGGCCCCGCCCATCCCGAATCGCCAACCCCCGACAGAGCACCCAACGCACGGAACCATCCGCATGGCGAATGCGATGCTCACTTTCAAAGTGGTCACTGCGGCCCTGCAAATGGGCATCTAGCTCTGCTCGCAATTGGGCTTGATCATCCACATAAACGCGATCGAGCCATTCCTGGGGCTGGTCACCCACCTCCGAATCGCGGTAACCCAACAACGCCTTCCAGCGGGGCGAAAAATAAACCCGATTGGTCAAAAAATCCCAATCCCACAGCCCGTCATTGGCCCCCCGCACAGCCAAGGCATACCGCGCCTCACTTTCCCGCAAAGCCGACACCAATTGAGATTGACCCAAGGCCACCCCCGCCTGCACCGCAATTTGTTGCAACAAGTCCTGCTCAAAGGGTTGCCACTGGCGCGGTCCCTGGCAGTGGTGAGCCAACAGCAGTCCCCACAATCGGTTTTGAGAGCGATCTGGCTCAATCACCGGCTGCAAAATTGGTACGACCAAATTAGCCTGCACGCCGAACTGGCGCAGCAGTTGGCGATGGCAAACCGAAATCCGAGCGGTTTCCACATCGTCAATGGCCGAGGTGCGCCCTTCAAGATATTTCTGGTGATAGTGGGTCGTGAAGCAGGGGTCGGAAACGGTTTTGCCCAACAGAGAATAGGGGCCATTGCCAGTGGCCTCCACCACAAAGGAGCCTTGCCGCTGTGCATCGAATTGGTAAACCAGGACTCGATCACACTGCAACATCCGCTGCACTTCCGTGACCATGGTTTGCAGGATCGTATCCACCCGCGATGACTGGTGAATTTTGAGGGCGATTTCTGCGAACAGTTTTGATCGCCAGTATTGACGCTGTAGCTCGACTTCCGCCTCCATTCGATCGGTCACATCCTACCCAGTCTTCATTGAGTTAAACGTTTGATTAAACTGCTCAAATTGGTTCTGTTTTGAGCATTAGCGGGCGATCGCCTGACAAAATCATGACAGTAGCCACCACCCAACCTTGATGAGTGTTCGATGGTGATCCTAACGAAAGGGTGTTGTTGAAACCTCAGCTCAGTGTCTTCGGGCGCAGGATAGCGAATGATTTTTGAGCCATGGTAATGATGGATCAAAGGCTGTCTAGGGTTTGTGACGGCTAGCTGGGAGCCAGTCTCCTCTCCAGAGTTGAGAGGGAGAGTCCGGGCCCGGCTAACGCAACCGATGTCTTAGGGGGCACTGGGGCTGGGTGAGGGTAATGGTGGTTTGAGAGTAACGATTTTGATGCGATCGTAATCGACAAACCTAATTCAGGAAAAGGCGGCCGCGCGATCGTCCCTTTCGTTAACCCATTGATTCACGCCACGCTCCTCCAAACGTTCCCGCAAAGAGCCTCCAGCCCATCCCAAGTCGCTTCCCCCATACCGAAAGCGACCACTTGATCATTTGATCGGGTCAGTCGATTACAATCAGGTCACACCTAAGCCACTTTTCAACATGAAAGTATCTTAGGGTGTCGTCCTGTTTGCTAAAGCCTAGTCTAAAACCCTGTGAATCTTTTAATGATCATGGTTAATAGGCTGAAATAGATCTTCTGTTTATTCAGTCTCCAATCAGGATTGTCTTTTTGGTAGCGGAGCGTTACGCTCCTAATTCAAGGGGCATGGTTGATCAATTGGGATTATGACTTTGGATGGCTCATGAGTAGAGGGATCCTAAGTAAGATCAACAAAAAATCTTGACTACTTCAGAAAAAAATACTGAGATCAACAAAAATCTCGAAATAGTCTATCCGATTTTGATGTCCCAGATTAATCTTTTATGGTAACGCAATTATGATATTTTTTTGTTTTTATTGAGTTTTTATTGAATTCTTATTGAACTTTTTTCAGATCTTTACTTGAAATTTATGATATTTATGCCAGTATTCTATCAAGACTTGATTAATTTTGCAATCAGATTTCGTGAATCACAATTGCTTTAAGGTTGATTGAACATTGACCAAAGATCAATTAAACGTCTATTCCAGATTAACTAGAAATCGATTCAACATGCATTGAATTGAATATGGATCAAGCCTTGATTTGGTATTCGATCAAACTTTGATCCGAAATTACCTCAATTCAGAGGTTCCCTCGGTTTGAATCGGGTCTTGGATATTGATGAGGCTCAGGCGGTGGGCCTGTTGCTGCTTCGGAGGGGCAGTCCAATTTTGAGGCAAACTAACTATCTTGGGGACAAAAGTTAATCAGTCCCGAGAATGGTAGTTCCAGCCTGCTGCTAACGGTCAAACTTTAGCCATGTCGAATCAGTTGATTTCCCCCTTTTCGTTGGCAACGTTAGATAATCAGCCCTTTCAAGTGGTTGCCACATCCGATCGCTCGCGGGCGGTGCTCTGTTTGCATGGCTTGGGGGGTGGGCCCTATGAAATGCGGCCGTTAGCACCATTGTTGTTGAATTTGGGATGGACGGTGGAGGCGATCGCCTATCCGGGCCATGACCAACCAGGCCCGAAAATGCCCAATTCTCGCTGGGAAGATTGGTATCAGACGGCGGAGACCGCGTTCGATCGCCTGGCTCAGTCCCATGCTCAGGTGGTGGTGATCGGATTTTCTACGGGCTGTCCCTTGGCGTTGTGGTTAGCTCTCCAGCGATCGATTGGGGGGTTGGTGCTGCTGAGTCCGTTTATGGAAATTGTTCGCCCTGCGGCCTGGTTGCCCTCGGCGGAACAGTTGTTGCCTTGGGTTTATCCGCTGTTGAAGGAAGTGCCCCGATCGGCCTTGGCCATTGCGGATCCAGAAGGACGGGCAGCGGCCGATCGGGTAGCGCCCTATCGCTCCTTCCACCTGGGCGCTGTGCAGAGTGCGTTGGCACTGATTCAACAAGTGCGGCCCCGGTTAGGGGAAATTACGGTTCCGACGCTGATTGTGCAACCGAAGCGCGATCGGGTGGTGAATCCTCAAGGCGCGCTGTATCTTTTCCAATCCCTGGGTTCCTCGTCCAAGCGTCTCTGCTGGCTGGAAAAATCAGACCATATCCTGACACTGGACTATGATCGCGATCAGGCATTTCAGGAAATCGCCACCTTCTTTGAGCAGCTTCCTGCCTAATTGCTCATGCTTCAAGGGCGATCGAGTTTGGAATTTGCTGAGCTTGTGCTGCATGGGGCTGAATTTGTGCCGTATCTTATGGCCCCGTTTGGAGCAGTTGTGAGCGAGGCTGTGGCGGCCCGTTGGCTCCCCGTTGAAAGCTGAAAGTTGAAAACGCAAATCTGTCCCCTGACTGGGGCTAGGTTATTAAGGCATGGCTCGCCCTTGACTGTGCCAAAGCGAGCTACCTGAGTCGCTTTTTTGGGATTTTGCGAGATTTTATAATATTGCTTTTGATGATGTGATTAATTGATTTTTCTGATATCAAGTCCAAGACGAAATTCCATGATTGCAATCGAAAAAACTCGATCTCAGGATTTTGTTCAAAATTTTGGCCATCGGAGAACGAGCACTGAATCAAGCCTGAAGCGAGTGACAATTCAAGAATTTCTGAAATAAAATCCAAATTCAAGGCAAAACTCAAAGCAAATGAGATAATCAAGGGTTAACAAAATAATTGTTAACTGGAATACCAAATATTGAAATAATTGCAAAAATCTTGAGCCGTAAGAACGGTCAGCGCCAGTATTTTTGATTGGGCAATTTAAGGGATGTGTTGTTTTTCGTCATGTTCTGTCATAATAATTTTAAAAGATTCTTAACAAAGACCGCTGAATCCAAGTAATCAACCCCAGGTGGTCTGCGAATCGGGCAGGAAACTGAAAAATGCCATGGGTGATGCGTGGTTGATGGCAGTCTCCCGGTGCAAGATCCCAACGACTGATCGCTGGCTGAAATGATGTTTGGATCGATAACTAGGTTTTCGAGTATGCCAAGTGCCGACTGGGGCGAACAGTTGCTGAGTGTTGTGGCTACTCAGGTCATCCGCCACCTGTTCACTGCGAGCGATCGGGTGGAGGTGCGGGTGGAATGTACACCTCAGATCAAGCTGCTGCAAGGCCAGGTTGATCGCTTCCAGATGTCCGGCTCGGGTCTGGTGATTCGCCATGCCTTCCGCACAGAGGCCATGGAATTCGAGACTGATGCGGTGTCGATCGACTTTGCGGGCCTGTTGCAGGGGCGATTATTGCTGCGTCAACCCACCCAGGCGATCGCGAAGGTGGTGTTGCTAGAGGAAGATATTAACCGGGCTTTCACGGCTCCCTTGGTGGTTCAACATTTGGAAAATTTGCCGCTCCAGGATTGGCAGGACTTGCCCGGGGGCGGGCTGGCCAAGGCTGAAAGCGTTTCGTTTCAATCGATTCAGGTGCGCTTGTTGGCCAGCAATCGAATTGCCCTCAGCGCCCAGGCTTGTTTTGGGGCCGATCAACTGGTGCCGATCGCCCTGCAAGCGACCTTGGGCATTGAGCGCCGTCGTCGGTTGCGGTTTTTGAATTGCCAATTTGATCCCGATGGCCTGCCCGATCGCGCGGCTCTGAGCGAAGAAGCGATCGCCCTGGCGGCCTCGGCCAGTGAGCGACTAGGCAAAGTTTTGGATCAGTTGGTGGATCTCGAGCGCTTCAATCTAGATGGGGTGACCCTGCGCATTAACACGATCGAAACCCGCGGCCAACAATTGGTATTTAGCGGTTGGGCCCAGGTGAACCATGTGCCGGAAACGACAACTCCGGGGTTGGTGGCCTAGGGGTTTTAGCCTAGAGAGTTGGCCTAAGGGGCTTGGGAGTTCACCGGATAATCCGAATAATCCTCTGCATAATCGTCCCTGTAGTCTTCACAGTCTTCGCAGTTTTCGCAGTTTTCTGAATAATCTTGCCGGTAGTCGCCATAGTTCGGGTAATCTGGAGCCGCGCCAAGGCGAGAGATGGGGGGCGCGGCGATTCCTTCAACGAGGTTGAATCGATGATTCAGCAAGCTGGCCACTCCGGAACCGCTGACCGGCGGCGAAAACCAATAGCCCTGGCCATATTGGCAACCCAAGGCGCGTAGCTCACGGGCTTGGGCGGAAGTTTCGATGCCCTCGGCTACCACGTTCATGTTCAGGCTCTCTGCCAGGGCCAAAATGGTGCGGGCGATCGCCACGTTGCGCCCATCGGACTCGATCGGGGCCACAAAAGCGCGATCAATCTTCAGCGTATCGATCGGCAGTTGATGCAAACGACTCAGGGATGAATAGCCCGTGCCAAAGTCATCAATGCTGAGTCGAAAGCCCAATTCCCGAAACTCGGCCAAGGTGGCGGCGATCGTATCTTCGCGATCGAGCATCATACTTTCGGTAATCTCAAACCCAATCCAACTGGGATCAATTTCCTCTCGGACACAGATCGATCGCATGTGCTGGGCCAGGTTGGGTTGGGCCAACTGTTGCACCGACAGGTTCACTGCCACGGTAATTGGTCGCCCGGCCCGCAAGCCCGAATTCCAGTAGCGCAGGTGGCGACAGGTCATTTCCAGCACCCATTCCCCAATTTGGCTGATCACCCCGCTTTCTTCCGCGATCGGCACAAACTCCGCTGGAGAAATCAGGCCCCGTTGCGGGTGATGCCACCGGATCAGCGCCTCAAAGGCCTTCACTTCCCCGGTTGCCAAGCAAATGATCGGTTGATAGTAGGGTTCCAGTTCCCCCCGCTCGATCGCCCGCCAAAGTTGATTTTCCAGTTGCAGGCGTGCCACCGCCCGATCGCGCATACTGGGATCAAACACCACCGAGTGGCTCTGGCGTAAGGTCTTTGCCCGATACATCGCAATATCCGCATCGCGCAGCAGTTCCTCCGCGTGGCGATAGGCCGGCTTGCCCGGCCCCGTGCGGCTAAACACCACCCCCACACTGGCGCTGGCAAAGATCTCCATCTCATCGATCGTGAACGGATCACTGAGCGCCGCATGAACCCGCTGGGTCACGGCCTCCGCCGTTTCCAACTGCCGTACCTGCTCCGCCAACACCACAAACTCATCCCCGCCCAACCGGGCCACCATCCCCTGCTGAGGCAAGGCCGAAACCAGCCGCCGAGCAATCATTTGCAACAGGCGATCGCCCGTGCCGTGGCCATGGCTGCTGTTCACCAGCTTGAAGCGATCCACATCCAGCAACAACAGTGCAAAGTCCAATTGCTCTCGATCGAGCAATGACTGCACCCGCTCCGCCAAAGCCCGCCGATTGGGCAGCGCCGTCAATGGGTCATAGAGCGCGTGATATCGCAACCAGCTTTCCGCCTGCTCATGGGCTGTGATGTCGTGACAGTTCACCACCACCCCCCGGACCGACGGATCATCTAACAAATTGGTTGTGACCGCCTCCAGCAAATTCCAGTCCCCATTGCGGTGGCGCACACGGTAACGAACGGGGGGCTGACTCAACCCCGGTTCCGCCAGGGAGCGCAACAGGGTTTGCAACACCACTTGCACATCATCCTCATGAACGAAGGTGCTGAGGTGATGGTTAACTGCCTCCTGGGGGGAATATCCTAAAATTCGCTCGGCCGAAGGGCTAACGTAGCAAAACGTCCCTTGCTGATCAAGGATGACGATGATGTCACTGGCATTGGCCAGCAAAGACTCAAACCGATGGTTATTTCCTGGAGACACGGAACCATAGGAAGGTTGAAGGGAGTCAGCCACGCGAGAGCGCCCTCAGAATTTGCCACTTCAGTCGTTGTACCAAGAGCAGATGGGGATTAGAGATTAATCGCATTAATAGCAATCCACCCAGTGAATCCTCTGGATAATTTAGAGGTTACCGGTCGCCTATGGGTCACCGGTCGTTGCTGGTGTCGTGACCATCCGGTTGCACTCATTTCCCCACAACCGCCCCCTAGGCCCGGGTAAACCACCACAGACAATTCCCGGGGCAATCACCCAAGGTATGCATTGTTAACAGCGAATGAATAAGAGTTCCATGAATTGGAGGCCAGGGGATGGAACTGACGCTGATTGAGCGGGAGCGATAACAGCTCCACGGCAGCACCCGATTCTGGAAACTCAGGCTAGCAGGTATGCGGGTTGTCAAGCTCACTAAGTGAATTATTCATCAGCATTTCTTAGCCAGCCCATGACAATCGGCATACCTGCTCAGCCGCTGAGATACCAAACATTGCACGAACATCAAAAGACTGACACCCTGACAGTCAAACTCTAACGCAGATTCGCGCTGATTGGAAGCAGCCTCCGAGGGCTTCCGATAAGTGACCAGGGGGCAGCAGGAGCGCGATCGAGTGCCGGTAATGCGGATAGTTGGGACGATTTAGAGTGCTTTGGATCACCACGGGGTCACGATGAGGTCACTCAAAAATGGTACTGGGATCATTGCTAAATGCCCACTAGACCAGAGCAAAATAGCCCTGGGATCAGCCTGTAATGAATTTGTGATCAGCTAACGATCGGGTATGGGATCACTGCACGATGCTGACCTGGGCCCGATGAAGCAATCGGCCCTGATGACGAAAACCGGGCATGGTTACTTTTACGCGATCGCCCGGTTGAGCATGACCCCAGGCCAATTGATGCCATTGGGGGTCGTAGACCACTTCTTCCCCGATCGGGGCAATTTGTTCAACGGCCCAATGCTCCAGTAACTGATCCAGCGGCCGCAACAGGGGCAAGAGGTTGGTGGCGGGGATGTGGGGATTGTGCTGGGCGGCGGCAACGGCCTTGTACCAATTCAGTAGCCAAGGCTCCAGGATTTGCAAGCTCGATCGCTGGAACTCCGCCAACAGTTGCTCTCGTTCGCTTTCCAGGCGGGTTTTCAGTCGGTGATATTCCTGCTGAAGCTGCACCAACTCGGCCGCATGAACATCAGGAGCCAACCGCTGGGCCGGGGATTGGTCGGAGGCGGGCTTGCTGTTGTCGGCATTGTTCGCCATGCCCAATAGGTCGATCGGGGTGACATTTAAGGCCTTGGCAATCCGCCCGATCGCATCGAGGCGCAAGCGATCTAAATTGCCTTGCCGCAACAGTCGCACCTGATACATAGAAACTTGTGCGGCATCTGCCAAGGCTCGCCAACTGCGCACCTTGGCTGTCACCATCCAACGTTTCAGCAACCGCTCCCGATCGCTCATTAACTTCTCGTACCTTTGCTTGAGTCCTTTACTTGGGCCCCGATGGGCCGCCAATTGCTCCAAACAAGGGCCCTGTCCCTTTCGCTCTCCCCTTGCTCTGGCCCAAGCCAATGGGTTAACTGCAAGCTCAGGAGCGGGTTTCACCCATATCCTACCAGACTGAGCGAAAGCACCCTCGCAAGCCGTTGAACCACCCAACGCAAAGCGCCATCCTTTACGCTGCAACTTGCAACATCGCAACTTGCAACATTGCAGCTTTTAATATTTCAGCGTTCAAAATATCTCAACTTGATATTTCAACTTGCAATATTTCAGTTTTCAACCGGCTAGCGGCCTGAGCCGGAGATCCTCGATCGCTGGCTGCCCATCCTCAGCCCGTCCTCGTGCCAAGGCCGGGGATAAGCGGCTGCTCATCCTAAACCGATTCAATCTGATTCAATCTGACTCAGGCCGATTCAAACGGATTCAGCCAACGCAGCAATTCTTGGCTGAGACGATTCAGATCGCGATAAAAAATTTCCTGCTTGGCCCATTGCCCGATCGCGTCGAGGGGGCTGAACGCGCCGCCGGTTTGCCACTGAATATCCTGGCCCAAAGGGGTGAGGTGATTTCCCGGTAGCTCCTGCAAAGCTAACCAACCGGGAAAGCGTCGTTGCAAAATGGGAGCTAACCGGCTCGACTGATCCAGATCATCGGTGGCAAAACGAATGAGCAAATTTCGGCGAATCCCGTATTGGGCGGCGATCAGTTGCTCCGTTTCCGTGGGCGAGGGGGTGAATTCCGCATTCAGTCGCTTATCAAACACATCAGCCGGAACAGCCCCAGGCACAGCGCGGTTAATCGACTCCAGAACGGGGCCGAAGCGATCGAACAGGGGAATCGCCCGTTGCGCCGAATAGTTATTGAAGGCCATCAGCGCATTGCCGGCCCGCTCCACCTCAAAGATGCTGCCGATTAATAGATGCAGCTTGCAGCCCATGCTGTGGCCCAGACCATAGACCGGGATCGATCGCCGTCGCAGTTGACCATGCCGATAAAGCCAATCGATGGCGCGATCGAACCGAATCAGCGCATCCTCCGCGATCGCCTCATGGTCAAACCCAGAATTGACAAAGGGCGTGGCGATCGTTCCGTAGCCGCGATTGGCCAGCCGCTCCAGCAACCAGCGGTAGGTGAACTGGGGAGCCGCGCCCACAAAGGCCCCGCCCAAGAAATGAATCACCCCTAGCGGATTCGCCGGGATCAGCACCCAAGCTCCGTTTAATTCACGCCACTGTGCTGCCTGTCCCGCCATCGATCGCCCACGTTCGTTCTGTTGATCAAACCCTTGGCATTGTAGCGCTTTGCTTATGGAGCGGGGTTTCGGCGGGATTTTCTGCCCCCGATCGCCAGAAGATCCCGCCAGGGCCGTAGGCTGGTTAGACACTACAACTCCGGGAATATTTCACCCCGTCTAACCGGTAACTGGCGATCGCGGTGGGGCAAGGGGCTTAAGCCCCTTGTCTGGTCGGTTGATCGGGCTAGGGAACCGGCGAGTGAGTGGTGAAGGTTCCCGATCGCAACCCCCAGGGGCAAACCATGGCCAGAATTAACGACAACTACCTGAAGCTAAAAGCCGGTTATCTGTTTCCCGAAATCGCCCGCCGGGTTAATGCCTTCGCCGCCGAGCATCCCGATGCGCCGATTATTCGCTTGGGCATTGGCGACGTGACCGAGCCGCTGCCGGAAGCCTGCCGCACCGCCATGATCAACGCGGTGAACGACATGGGCGATCGGGGCAGCTTCAAGGGCTACGGCCCCGAGCAGGGCTACGCATGGTTGCGCGAGGCGATCGCCCAGCACGACTTCCAAGCCCGTGGTTGCGATATTGATGCCTCGGAAATCTTCATTTCCGACGGTTCCAAGTGCGACTGCGGCAACATTCTGGACATCTTCGGCAACGACAACACGATCGCCGTCACCGATCCGGTCTATCCCGTCTATGTGGACACCAACGTGATGGCGGGTCACACGGGCGACGCAAACGATCGGGGCGAATACGGCGGCTTGGTTTACCTGCCGATTTCCGCTGAAAACGACTTCACCGCCCAAATCCCCAGCGAAAAAGTCGATCTGATTTATCTCTGCTTCCCCAACAACCCCACCGGATCCGTCGCCACCCGCGAGCATCTGCAAGCCTGGGTGGATTACGCCCGCAGCCACGGCTCGATCATCTTCTTCGATGCCGCCTACGAAGCCTTCATCACCGATCCGGCGATTCCCCACTCGATTTTTGAGATTGAAGGGGCCCGCGACTGCGCGATCGAGTTCCGTTCCTTCTCCAAAAATGCCGGCTTCACCGGAACCCGTTGCGCCTTGACCGTTGTGCCCAAAACCCTGAAGGGCCAAACCGCCGACGGCACGGGCGTGGATCTCTGGAGCCTGTGGAACCGTCGCCAATCCACCAAGTTCAACGGTGTGTCCTACATTGTCCAGCGCGGGGCCGAGGCGGTCTACTCACCCGAGGGGCAAGCCCAAACCAAGGCCCTGGTGAGCTTCTATCTGGAAAATGCCCAAATCATCCGCGAGAAGCTGACCGAGGCAGGTTTGGCGGTCTATGGCGGCATCAACGCGCCCTACGTGTGGGTGCAAACGCCGAACGGTCTGTCGAGCTGGGATTTCTTTGATAAGTTGCTGCACACCTGCAATGTGGTGGGCACGCCGGGTTCGGGCTTCGGCGCGGCGGGCGAAGGCTATTTCCGCATTTCGGCATTCAACAGCCGGGCGAATGTGGAAGAAGCAACCCGCCGGATCGTGGAAACCTTCAAGGCATAACCGCTAAACCTGATCAGGGGCGCGGGGGCAAATCAGTCTCCCGCGTACCCTGCAAGGGATTACGAATTAAGCCGCGTGAGACGTGGCGGGGGTGATGGGCAACGGTGAACCGTCGGGCAGTAGAACGGGTTGTTCAAGAGCTACTTGAAGCGATCGCGCCAAGGCTTGAAGTTCATCCAGGCTATTGGCTTTGGGTTGAATCACCGCAGTGGTATCGATCTGAAGGTTGCCCATGCCATCGTCAAAAACCGGGCAGATTTGATAGTAATTGTCGTGGAAGACAACGCGATAGCTGTTGGTGGCGGTTGGTGGTGTTGCGCTTATTTTTTGACCGATTTGGTACAGGAATTCCGGGGCAAAATCTGCACCATTGGGCCAGGCGATCGTGTGGGTTTCTGGGTCGATCGTCACTTGCTGAAAAACAGCTAGGGATTTGAGGGGTTCAAAAATTTCCCCGTGGAGTTCAGCGTCTAGGTCAACCCGTACCATTTCTTGGTTATTGAAAATCAGCTCTAATTCATAACCTTGCAAGTAGCTGACTTTTGTAATTACTAGAGATTGAGATGCTATCAACATGGCTAGAGTACTTAATGCTAGAGAAATCTTTAGGACTCGATAAACAAAAGTGGCTTGCGATCGCGGGCCCGCTGCCAATTGTCTCGAAGTTCCGCATCATGCTGATCTGCCCACTCCAGTACCATCCGCAGAGCTTGTTTATTCATTTTCCCTTGGACTAAACCGCTGTCTAGCTCAATTAAAACCTCTTGGTCTTGATAGCGGGCGTGGAAGTGGGGTGGTTGATGGTCGTTGTAGTTGATATACATAATAATGCCTTGAAAACGGGCAATCGTAGGCATAGTTTTTTAGATCGAGATAAGACGGGATAAACCCAATTTAGTTGTGTAGGTTGGGTTGAGTCTTACGAAACTCAACATGATCAATCCAGCACTGACTATTATTGGGTTGCTATCCCACGAGTTCTCCGCCGCATTCACAGCGGGAGTTGCCGTTGTCGTGAACTCCGAAGGGGCGAGTGCAGCGATAACAGGTCAAGCACTTGCATTGGGTGCAAACGCTGAGGTTTTCAAGGCGATAGGTTTCAGAGCATTCCAAGCAACGTTCTCGTTGTCTGAGCATTAAATCCCATCCCTCTGCTCCGCCACCGTTATCCCTGCTGGCTTGCAGGTAGGCTGCCAAGTCCGCATTGTTATTGGTACTTTCTGTTCCGCCAATGCTTCCTGACCAGCAGAGAACCCGAAACAACTCAAGACCTTGGGGCAGCAGGTTGGGGTCTTGTCCTGCTTCTCTCCAGGCCTGTGCTTTTGCTTCGAGTTGTAGTTGCATCGATTGATGATTCGTCATGACAGCTTTCTCATAGATTAGGACGCGATCGCAAAGCCAGTGTGGGGACGAACTTTGGGGTGGCGGAATCCAAGCACGATCGCCTGTTGAACAATGCCGCGATCGAGTAAATCTCGGGCCACACCAGATTCGGTTTCATCGTTTTGAATCCAAATCAAACCGTCAATGATTTCGATATGGATCGGGGTGCTGTGAAAGTAGCGATCGCCCTCCCATCCGCTGTCGATGAGGGCGTAGTTGTCGCGGGTTTCATCCACAAGGATGCGCGATCGATAGGGGCTATTGGCGCTGTTGCGATAGTCGGCGTGTTCTTGCAAGATGGCTTGAATAATGGTGCGGTAGTTTAGTGGGGTATCCATTGCAAAATCACCTCAGAGTCAGGATCGAAAACCAATAACTGAAGAGCTTGGCTATCTAGCAAAATCTGACCAATTTCAATTGTAAACAATCCCAAGTAAGCAGCTTGGGGCAAGGCTAAATAGAGTCGTCGATCAATTTTCTGAGCTTCTATGATTCGTTGATACAGTGTGTATTGCCCAAGGGCTTTTTCAAGGTCATCAATATCGGAAACACCTGTGAAGCTCTTGATTTCTACAATAATTTTATCTAATCCTCGCTGGGCCGCGATCGCCCGTTCAGCTCCCAGGTCGGCGGCGAGTCGCTTTTTGCCAACTTTCAGCAGAAAGGGATCATCGGTCACAAGCCAGCCATCTTTTTCAAGGGCGGTGCGAACAGCGAAGTGATACAGGTCTCGACGGGGCACGGATTCTCTGGGGGATGATCGTCTCTTTACCTCATCGATCTCAATTAGTCATCTTGTAGGGTGGTCAGTTTGACTGCTAACGTGCTAGCTGCCAGAAATGGGGGCGAAGACTTTGACTTCGGTTTCTAGGCGATCGCGGAGGGTTTGTTTCAGGGTTTCGAGATCGTAGTGAATTTGTAGGTTCAGCCAAAATCGTTCGGAGAGACCAAAGTAGCGGGACAGACGCAGGGCAACTTCAGGCGAAATTGATCGCTTCCCACGGGCGATCGCCCCAATGATTCGTACCGAAATCCCAGTTTCAGCAGCCAGTTTGGTGTAGGAAATTTTCAGCGGCCGCAAAAATTCCTCTAGCAAAACTTCACCAGGATGAATGAGGTTTTGTTGATCGATTGTCATTATGCTCCGTGCGATTGCGAATCAATTTCAGCGAGTTGTTCGGTTGCCCATTTGCGTAAGAGATCGTCGGGGTCATTGGCAGCGCGATCGCGTAACAAATCAATCACCAGCGGATTCTCGGGCGCAATTTCTACCAATCCCTCAAGGGCTGTTTGACGCGGGTTGCTTTCAAATTCGCGATATTCGCTATCTGAGCGCTGAAACGGATCTTGGGTGGTAACTTCGCACAGCAAATTGACCGTATCGGTGTCGTCTTTCCAGCCCCGAGCCAACTCCTGCACCGCTGCTTGCCGCACAGGCCAGTCCTCATCGGATCGCGCGCGGTCTTTGAGCCAGGGCAAGGTGTCGGGGTCGTCTTTCCAGCCCCGAGCCAACTCCTGCACCGCTGCTTGCCGCACAGGCCAGTCCTCATCGGATCGCGCGCGGTCTTTGAGCCAGGGCAAGATGTTGGGGTCGTCTTTCCAGCCCCGAGCCAACTCCTGCACCGCTGCTTGCCGCACAGCCCAGTGCTCATCGGATCGCGCGCGGTCTTTGAGCCAGGGCAAGATGTCGGTGTCGTCTTTCCAGCCCCGCGCCAACTCCTGCACCGCTGCTTGCTGCACACGCCAATGCCCATCGGATCGCGCGCGGTCTTTGAGCCAGGGCAAGGTGTCGGGGTCGTCTTTCCAGCCCCGAGCCAACTCCTGTACCGCTGCTTGCCGCACATACCAGTCCTCATCGGATCGCGCGCGGTCTTTGAGCCAGGGCAAGGTGTCGGGGTCGTCTTTCCAGCCCCGAGCCAACTCCTGCACCGCTGCATACCGCACAACCGGGTGCTCATCGGATCGCGCGCGGTCTTTGAGCCAGGGCAAGGTGTCGGGGTCGTCTTGCCAATGTTGAGCAACGCAGCGCAAGGCTCGCTCTCGTACCTTCTCAATGCGCTGATTGAACTCCAAATCTTCCAGGGAACGAATCTCACGCAGTGCTCCCCAGGCAGTCAGCGATCGCAACCGTTGCAACAGATCCCGATCCAACTCAGCGATCGCCGATCGCTCCGGTAACTCCGCCAAACAATCCGCCGCCAAAAAGAGATTAGTGAAGTAAGCTTCTTCACTAGTCGCGTGATCCAGTTGAACTAATGAGGCGATCGCCTGTTTCGCAAACCCAATGGGCAACTGACTCGCCAACAAAATCAACACTTCTCGCCAGGCATCATCATTCCAGTGCTGCCCAAAGATGGTGTGAATCAAATCATCCGTTGAAATGGCGTTTTGGCTGCCCGAATCCCGTTGATTAAACCGCTCCCAAATCTCTGTCGCACAGAAATATTCCAAAAAGGTGCGATGCACAAAAGCGTAATAGCCCGTCCCCGCTGAACAGAGCGTGAAATTTCGCACCCGCAAGGCATCAATCAACGCTTCGGCCCAACCCTCGGGATTGGGCAGCGACAAGGTGCGTAAATAATCCGCCACGATCGCTTGCAAATCCGCTTGAGCAATTAAATTACCCTTCAAGCCGCCATCGGTATTCTGCAAAAAGAACGCCACCTGCCGCACAATTTTTTGCTTTTGATTCAGGGTGAGCTGAATATCCTGACAGCGATCGGGTAGCTTTTTGTGCTCCACATCCCAGTCCCGCAGCAACAGATCAGTGGCTTGGCGATAGAACTCCAGTCGCTCATCCGGGAGCCGCGATTTGCGATTCAAAATACACATCATCGTCAGCATCAACGGATTGCCCGCCAACTCCCGAATCGTGCGCCCTCGGGCGATCGCAGCGCTCATCCGGTCTCGACAGCGATCGCGATCGGCTTGTTGGCCGTCTCCAAAGGTTTCCTGATGCCAGCGATCGCAAAAATCCTTGATTTGCTGATCATCGAATTCTTCAAGTAACCAATGCCGAAACCCGTGATTCGTGAGCGATCGCGCATAGTTTTGGTAGCCATAAACCCGCGATGTCACAATGATTTTGGCCGCAGGATAGTCATGCGCCAATCGACAAATTTCCCGAATCACTTCCTCCCGCTTGGCCGGTTCAAACACCTCATCCAACCCATCAAAGAGCAGCAGCACCCGCCCAGCGCTCAACCAGTCATGCAACTGGGATTTATTCAACCGATCCAAGACATTGCCTGCATGGAAATAGTCCAAAACATCCAAGGGCACTTGGCGCGATAATTTCCGTAACTCCACAAACAAGGGCAACGGCCGCAACAGCAACTGATCCGAAGGCTGGGTGTGATTGGTTTTAAATAGCTCGTTTTCATAGGTCGCCCAATCCAGCGCCAAATATTTGAGCAACGTGGATTTTCCTGACCCCGGATCGCCCAAAATCACAAATAAGTTAATGTCCGAATTCTTGACCAATTCCACCACAGATTGCGGCGCTTGGTTGCGATAGAGATCCCGCAATTTCTCCTGCTGGTTTTCGTCGGGTTCTTCCTTCAGCAAGCCATATTGCCGCAGCAATTCCTTGGGCGCTTTGTCCAGTTGCGGCAAATATTCTCCACATTCCCGCGCCCGTTGCGGCAAAAACACTTGCCACAGCTTCACCGAATAGGCTCCTCCATCGGTGGCCAACTGATCGAGCGGCAAAACCTCATGGTCGGTTTGGAGCGATCGCGCATAGGCCAACAGGTCAAAATCCACGATCGGCCCCAGCGAGCCGCGAACCAAATCACGGGTTTCCGCCACCCGCTCGAACTGGGCGATCGCCCGCAACTCCGCATCCGCCCCAATCAAATCATGGGTGTATTTCTGATAGCGTTTGGCGATTTTTTGCCAATTGAATTCTGGGGGCAAGGGCTTGAGCCTCAGGGCTAACCAGCGATCGGCCCAAACCACCGGATCGACTTGCCCCCCATCCGTGAACACGCTCCCCAACGCCCCCGCTACCGCCGGATCAGCAATCAACCGTTTTAACGATTCGGTATAAGCCTGAACCCGCTCCAACTCATCATCAAAGCAATCTTCAAGCTCTCGCTGCACCAAGTCCAAAAAGCCCTTAATCGCTTTGCCCGTCGCCGTCTCCAGCGAGTCGGGCCCAAAGCGATCGACTAGTCCTTGCAACCGCCCCTTAAAAAAATCCTTGACGTAATCTTTGAGCGTGTCCTTGGCCAGGTCTTTCATCACCGCGCCAAAGACAAACCCCACCGTCTGCGTCACGCCCCAGATTACTAACCAGTCCACCATCGGAGTCTCACAAAGGATGATTGGCTACATCAATTATGCGCGATCGCCCTGCGAGGAAACAGATGCGCGCCGCAGCCGATCGACCGTCAGGCCAAAAGGTTGGGGGATGGGTGGGTTTTGCAAGATTTTTGGACAGGGCAACATCAGCCCGATCGTTCCCAGCGGAACTTGCGATCGGCCTCGGCGATCGGCACATCGTTAATGCTGGCTTCCCGGCGCTGCATCAAGCCGTTGGGTGCAAATTCCCATTGCTCGTTGCCATAGGCGCGATACCACTGCCCCGAGTCCGTGTGGTATTCATACTCGAACTTCACGGAGATTCGGTTATCGGTGAAGCTCCAAAGTTCCTTCTTGAGGCGATAGTCCAGCTCATGACTCCACTTGCGGGTCAGGAACTCGCGGATTTTGTCCCGTCCCGCCAAGAATTCCGATCGATTGCGCCAAACCGAATCTTCCGTGTAAGCCAGCGATACGCGCTCCGGGTCGCGGGTGTTCCAAGCATCTTCGGCGGCTTGCACCTTGGCGATCGCGGTTTCGTAGGTAAACGGCGGCAGGGGCGGACGACTTTCCATGGCTGGAACCCTTATGCGGTCACTTCGTAACGACAGTGGGAGCAGGTGGCGGCTCAAAAAATTCCCAAAAAAAATGCAGAGATCCGGCAGACGAATCTGCCAGGTCTCCGCAGCGGTGACACATCTCTCCACTACTCTTGCCTATATTGTTGCCTTGAAAGGGGAAAAAGTTCCAGCTTTTCTAAAAAAAATTTTTGCCCTGTCGAATTACTCTGTCGAATTGCTCTGCCCGATCGCGCTGTGCATCACGCTTGATAGCTGCTGAAGACGATTGAAGTTGGTATGATTTGCTTCATTGAGCAATCAGGCGATTTTGATTGCTGATGCGAGAAAATGCTGTTTTAGCTTGAATTTTCCGTATTTTAGCGATTCTTTGCTGCTTCAAGGGATATGTATCTCTTGTTACTTGTGCCAGGAAAACACATTGATTGTTGCCGGATTTTTAACCGTCACATTTCCGGAATCAGAATTGAAAAATCACGCTAAGGCTCCATTTCTCAGTGGAGGTTTCAGCACAATTCTTCATGGGGTTGTTGCTAACTGGGTGGGGCAAGATGGAAATGGGGATGAGAATTGGCCAGAATTTGATCAAGATTGGCTCTAGTTGATTTCCGGCCCTACGCTACGATTTGGGATCCCGGAATGGATTGCGACAGATGGGGGGGAGCAACCATCAGGGAGCGATCGGGTGGCTTCGTTTGCAGGTGGGGTCATTATTTGGGCAACTTTTTTGGGCAACTTTAAGCGGATCGAATCCCGGATTGCTTGCAGTCTTGATTGCTTGCGGTGAAGTTTGCGGTGAAGTTTGTGGACAAGGGAAACTCTGGATTGCTATGGACAACTCAACTCGTCGATCGGATGCGTTAGGGACTAATGGGGCGGGAACGGCTCCCCTGTCGTTGCTGGAAGCCCAAAAGGTTTTGGCGGTGTTTAACTGTTTGGAAGAAGCGCCCAGTCTCTCGGAGAGTCAGCAGGCGATTATTCGATCGGCTTTGCGGACGGTGGTTCGCGAGGCGGACTGCGTGATTTTTGGAGTTTGTGCGGATTCGATTGCCCAAGGGTTGGCGGCTGTGCGGGCCTATGGGGCTGGTTTGGATCGTGAAGTGCCACCGGAGCCGGAACAGCGGGGGGTGGCCCATCCGGAACAGCCGATTTATATCAAGTGCAACACCAACTCCCTGTTGTTTTATGCGGAACCCTACCAGGGTGAAAATCGAGGGGTTTTGGTGTCCTGTCAGTCCTCCGTGGATGAGGAACTGAATGCGATGTATGGCCATTTACCCTTGGATTTGTTTGCTTAGGGCAATGAGACAGCTCGGGAGACGGTGGTTGAACGATCGCGCCCGGGAGCTTGGCCGGTGGCAATGGATCCGGCAATTCCCGAGAATGGTGCGGGGCGGTGGCGTTTGGGGGCTGCTGTTGGTGTTGCTGGCGATCGGGGGGATGTTGGCGCTGAAAATGCCGACCGCTTCGGGATCCGCAGCCCTGCAACCGCTTTCCCAGTGGTCGGCCCAGTTATCCGAGGGGGATGCTATGGAGCTTTTGACGGATCCGTTTTTGCAGTTGCCGGGGCCGGACTCGGTGCATGTGGTTTGGTTCACGGAATGGCCGGGCGATCGCCATTGGGTGGATTGGGGCGATCGGCTCGATCGGCAGGCCTTGGCCCAAACCCGCCGCTTGACTCGTACCCGTGAAGATGGCCAATCGCGACTGCCGGAGCGGGTGGCGGCCCAACGGCCCGAGGGGGTGAAGGTTTGGGAACGGCCCATTTGGCGACATGAGGCGATCGTTTCGGGGTTGCTGCCGGGCCAGTCGGTTCCCTATCGGGTGACGAGTCAAGGGGGCGATCACGCCGTCAGTAGCGGAGTGTTTCGCCTGTCGCCCCGGCCGCTGCCGGGTCAACCGCTGCAACTGCTGTTGACTTCGGATCATCAACTGAAACCGATGGTGGCGGCCAACTTGCAACAGGTGGTGGCCACGGTGGGCCGGGTGGATGGGGTGTTGTTTGCGGGGGACTTGGTGAATGTGCCCGATCGCGCTTCGGAATGGTTTGACGATGTGGGTGGTGGGGCGTTTTTTCCCTGTTTGCAAGGACGAGCCAATCGATCGCTCCAAGGTCACACCTACCAAGGCGGGGCTATTTTGCAGGAGGCTCCCCTGTTCGCGGCCCTAGGCAACCATGAGGTGATGGGTCGGGTGGGACGGGCCCGAGATCTCAACCGGGAATTTTATGACACTGTGCCTCGCTGGGTCGCGAAGCAGTGGGCCGCGCAACAGGGGACTGCGCAACAGGGGGCGGGCGATCGGGTCTTAGATCCCGCTTCCGGCGAGGTTCCAGGGGCAACGCCAGGGGAAACACCAGGGGCAGCAATCAGCCCGGCCGCCTTGGCGGATCAATCGTTCAACACGCGCACCTATGAGGAAATTTGGACCTTGCCGACTAACGATCGGGGCGAGGGCAATTACTACGCCGTCAGCTTTGGAGATCTGCGGTTGGTGGTGTTGAACGTGACCCAAGCTTGGCGATCGCCCATTTTGACGGCGAAGTTTGGTGGCCGCTTCCACGAAGGCCAGCCCCAAAGTCCGATCGATTGGGGTTGGGGCCAGCATATTTTTGAGTCGATCGCCCCGGGGAGTCCGCAATTTCAATGGCTCCAGGCGGAATTAGCCAGCGAGCCGTTTCGCCAAGCCAAATATCGTGTGGTTATGTTTCACCACCCGCCCCACACCTTGGGGGATAACAGTGTGCCGCCCTTCACGGATCCAATCCAGACGATCGAGCGGGATGACCTGGGCCAGGTGATGGCGGTGAAATATGCCTATCCGCGCGACCAAGATGTCATTGCCCAATATTTGTCCCCCCTGCTGGAATCGGCGGAGGTGGACTTGGTGTTGTATGGCCACTCGCACCTGTGGAATCGGTTCCGCCGCGGCCGCACCCACTACCTGGAAACGTCTAACGTGGGCAATAGCTATGGGGCGGCCTGGGGCGATCGGGGTCGATCGGGCATTCCGCTGGAGGGTAGCGGGTTTGAGCGATCGGACTATGTGGCGATCGGGGATCCCAATGGATTGCCCCCAATTGTGCCCTCGATTGCTCCTTTGATTGATCCCTTGGATCAAACCCCTCAGCCCTACTTGGCCAGCAACGAAATCACCGCCTTCAGCATTTTGGACACGGCCGCCGGAACTGTCACCAGCTATGTGTTTGACCCAAGAAAGCCGGAGCAACCCGCTCAACCGTTCGATCGGTTCACGCTTGGGGCCCCGGCTAACGAGGGAGGAAGTTGAGGAGCGAGTGGCTGCTCACGGGATCAACCTGGCTGGCTTAGTCTAACTGGCTCAGTCTGGCTGGCTTAGTCTAACTGGCTCAGTCTGGCTGGCTTAGTCTAACTGGCTCAGTCTGGCTGGCTTAGTCTAACTGGCTCAGTCTGGCTGGCTTAGTCTAACTGGCTCAGTCTGGCTGGCTCAGTCTGGTTAGCGAGTACCAAACACCCGCTGCACACAGGTACGCGCAATTTGCATCATTTCCGGCGGCAGCTCATTGCTGTTCGATTGCTGCATCCGTTGGTAAAGATTCATGGTTTGCTGCAAGGTATAGCGCGATTGGAATTCCGCCAAGGAGCATTGGCAATATTGCGTAGCCTGCTGTTGGTTAAACTGGCCCGATTGTTGAGCCGATCGGGTGCAGCTTTGCAAAAAGGCGCGCGAAAATTCTGGCGGGTAAGCATTGCGCTGGGTCAGGCTCCCGATCGACGGGCGATCGGTCTCGATCGGTTCTGCGGCTTGGGCACTCAAACCGGACGCAAGGCCCAGAGCCACAAAGCTTCCTACGATGGTCAACGATTGCAGCGCCTGGGTCGGAAAGTTACGTTTCATAGTGTCGTGGTTGTTTGAAATCAGCAGCCCACAGCCCACACCGCTAGCCCATCTCGCAAGACGGTACTAACGGGCCTGAGCAAAGCTACCCTCAGTCGATTTCAACCTTTGCATAGGTCAAGCCGAACGATCGGGAAAGTTGCGGGATCGTGATTGATCGCTCAAGCTCTCCAAACCAGTTCGGCTCATGATGGGAACGGCGATCGCCCCCATATGTTGATTGGTCCATGCACTGATTGAATTAAAAGACTCATCCCCGCACCCTTGGGTTGCAAGCCTTGAATGATTCAAGCCTTGAATGATTGCGAAGGCTCATCCGGAGCGCAGGTTGCAGTTGACACAACAAGCCCGCACAGCCAACCCACACTCCGAACCTGCTTTTCAATCCCGATCGGGGATGATGGTCTGTTTAATTCCTAGCTCAGTTCCTTAACGCTGGCCACCAGCTCAGACACTTTTTCTTTTGCACTGCCAAACAGCATCATCGTCTTGTCTTCATAGAAGAGCGCATTATCCAAACCGGCAAATCCGGGGTTCATGCTGCGTTTAATCACGATCGTGTGTTTGGCGCGATCGACCTCCAGAATCGGCATTCCGTAGATCGGGCTTTGGGGATTGTCCCGGGCATCCGGGTTCACCACATCATTGGCCCCAATCACCAGCGCCACATCCACCCGTTCAAAGTCCGGGTTAATGTCGTCCAGGTCGCACAGTTGGGAATAGGGCACGTTGGCTTCCGCCAGCAACACGTTCATGTGGCCCGGCATCCGACCCGCCACTGGGTGAATGGCATAGCGCACATCAACACCCAACCGTTCGAGCTGATCGGCCAATTCCCGCACGGCGTGCTGGGCTTGGGCCACCGCCATGCCATAGCCGGGCACAATCGCCACCGATCGGGCATAGCCCAACATCATGGCGCATTCTTCCGGGTCGATCGAGCGCACCGTGTGGGAACCCGCATCGCCGCTACCGCCGCCGCCCGTGGCCGTGCTGACGCTGCCAAAGGCCCCAAAGAGCACATTGGTTAGCGATCGGTTCATGGCCTTGCACATGATTTGGGTCAAGATCAGCCCCGAAGCGCCTACCAGCGCCCCGGCAATCACCAGCATTTCATTGCCCAACACAAAACCCGCCGCACTGGCCGCCAGCCCGGACAGGGAGTTCAGCAGCGAAATCACGACCGGCGTATCAGCACCCCCGATCGGCAACACCACCAACACCCCCTGCACCAGGGAAATGCCCGTCAGCAGCCACAAAACCGTCAAATCGCCCGGGTGAATCAGCAAATAAGCACCGCTGGCCAAAAAGCCCACCAGCAAGCCGAAATTCACCGGTTGTTGCAGGGGGAAAGTGATGGGTGCGCCGGTCACCAGTCCTTGCAGCTTGGCAAAGGCCATGAAACTGCCCGTGAGGGTCACGCCCCCAATCAGCAGCCCGGCAATGACGGTCACGGCTGTGTCGGTGGGAACCGGTGCGCCCGTGTTCACAATCCGCCAATATTCCGCCGCTGCCACCAGGGCCGAGGCCGCGCCGCCCAACCCGTTCAACAAGCCCACCATCTGGGGCATGTCGGTCATGGCAACGCGCTTGGCGGCAATCAGACCAACCACCGATCCCGCCACCAGGGTGGCCAAGAGTGCGCCGTAGTTCACGGCGGAGCGATCGAGCAGGGTCACCCCGATCGCCATGGCCATGCCCACGGCCGCCAGCCAGTTGCCCCGGCGAGCGGTGGCGGGCGATCCCAACATTTTGATCCCCACAATGAACAGGGCCGCCGCGGCCAAGTTGCTTAGCCGGGCGATCGTTGTCCACCATTCAGCGGGCAAAACACCCGATACAAGTCCATCGATCATTCCTTATGTCCTCGCCCTTTGGTCTCAGGATGCTTCAAAATTCCAGCCTTTCATTGAGCCAAGCGTTGAACGAAGCGTTGAGTTAAGTCTTGAATTGAACCCCGGAATTCAACCCTTGCTGATCCCCTGCATCAAACCCTCAATTGCATCCTGACTTTGTATCGACTGACTTCGATTGACCTCTGCTCCCATCGCTTGCCCATTTTGAAGATGAAACATAGCCATTGGGCGATGGAACGGTTGGGCAATCGAGTCAGGCGATCGGTTTAGGAAAGGGTCATTGCTGGGGAGCTTGGAGATTGCTTCTCAGGTTGTCTTCAAGCCTTTTCAAGTTCAAGCCTTTTTCAGGCCTTTTCAAGTGGCTGCTTCAAGTGGCTGTCAGGCTATTTCTTAAACATTTGCAGCATTCGATCGGTTACCCAAAAGCCACCAACCACGTTCACCATGGCCAGCACAATGGCCACCAAGCCCAGAATGGTGGGGCCGCTGAGCTGTGCTGCGCCGCCGGCCAAAATTGCCCCCACCACGGCAATTCCAGAAATGGCATTCGCACCGGACATCAAAGGGGTATGGAGCGTGGGAGGCACTTTGTTGATGATTTCAAACCCCACAAAGGAGGCCAAAACAAACACCACCAAACCCGTTACCAAGGTTTCACTCATGAGGCCAACACCATTGATTCAGCCGAAGGGGTTTCTGAGAGGGTGGCGACCAAACTTCGCACCCGATCGTTGCGAATTTCACCGCCGTGAGTAATGCAAACCGCATCCAAAATGTCATCAGCAAAGTTGAACACCGGTTGCCCATCTTTGATCAACCAGTCCAACAGGGACGAACAGTTTTTGGCGTATTGCATACTGGCGTGGGTGGTGACCGTGCCGGCCAAATGCATCGGGGCCAAAATTTGCACCCCATTCACCACATGGTCATGGCCCGGTTGACTGCATTCACAGTTACCACCCTGTTCTGCGGCCAAGTCCACAATCACGGAACCGGGCTTCATTTGGGCCACGGCATCGGCGGTGATCATGATGGGAGCGCGGCGGCCGGGAATTTTGGCGGTGGTGATCACCACGTCAGCCCCGATCGCCCGTTCAGCCACGGTGGCTTGAATCCGAGCTTGCAAATTATCGGAAACCGCTTTGGCATAACCGTTTTGCCCGCTGGTTTCTTCCTCGATCATCATTTCCACAAACCGGGCCCCGAGGCTTTGCACCTCGTCGCGGGTTTCCGGGCGGATGTCAAAGGCTTCCACCACGGCCCCCAATCGGCGGGCGGTGGCGATCGCCTGCAACCCGGCCACACCCACACCCAACACCAGCACCTTGGCCGGCGGAATGGTTCCCGCCGCTGTGGTCAACATGGGGAAATATTTGGGCAGGGCCGCCGCCGCCAACAGCACAGCCTTGTAGCCGGCTGCGTTGGCCTGAGACGAAAGGGCATCCGCCACCTGAGCACGGGTGCTGCGGGGCACGAATTCTAGGGAAATCGCTGTGATGCCCCGTTCTGCCAGGGTTTTGATGGACTGAGGGCGATCGAGCGGCTCCAAAAAGCCCATCAACATCGATCCCGACTTCAGCCAACCCAGTTCCTCATCGGTGGGGGGCAAAACCTTCGTTACCAAATCCGACGTTTGCCACAGTTGAGCGCGATCGCTCGTCACTGTTGCGCCCGCCGCTTCATAGGCCGAATCCGTAAATCCTGCGCGTTCTCCCGCGCCGGTTTCCACGGCAATCGCTAGCCCTTTTTTGACCCAACGAGCTACCACGTCGGGAACCAGGGCCACGCGCCGTTCATCCAGCGCCACTTCTTTCACAACCGCAACTTTCATACGCGTTCGCTTCCGCGCAACTGCTTGCATCCTAGGCCGATCCCCCGGTTGCGATCGGAATTTTCAACTTGTCTTATCGATCGCGCGATCGAGTGATGACATTTATAACAACTTGGCTAAAGGAACTTGTTGCAATTTCACAGGCTTTCTGGAGAGCGCTCATCGCCTTTAAAGACAAGCTTTTTTCTTTCTTTGAAGGAAAACAATCATGGTCAAAACCACTTCATCAGAGGAAAGGATTTTGCACTGACTTTATTCCAGCAATTCTTAAGAACATCTTTAGGGAATCACTAGGCAAAAATAGGGATCAAATGCCCAAGGTGTTTGATTGTGCTGGAACTTGATTTTGAAAAGCTCAAAATGGAGATGGAACCTCTTTTTAATCTCACAGAAAACTTGATGAAGTTTTTGAATTTCTTCATGAAGTTCTGCAACTGATTTGTAACGAGCTATGGGAAGTGATTCCGCAATCAGGGGGATGATGGGTTTCCGACTGCCCCCCAATGGCCTCTAATTCACCCCGATTCACCCCGATTCACTCTGCACTGACGCGACTGAAAGGGAAATCCCCCCGATCACCCCGGGATTTGCCTTTGCGCGGTGGGAACGACCCGATCGGCTGTAAATTAAGGGGAGTCAGCGTTTAGCGCCGCCTTGCCATGACCTCCAAACCCAACCCCACAACCAGCAAAACCACCCCCAAACCTCCCGCCAAGAAAATGCCCTCACCCCTGGATTGCCTGGGGGGTTCCGGAATTTCGGCGGCGATCGCGGTGGGAGCCGGCGCACTGACCTATAAAATTGCCCAAACCTTTGCCGCCCACCCCATCACCAGCACCAACCGCCTCACCCTCAGCATTGGCGGTGCGGTGCGTACCTTGGTGGTCGGGGTGGGAACCCTGGGAACCTGTGTCTTTAGCTTTGTGGCCCTGGGGTTGTTGGCGCTGATGGTGCAGCTTTGGGTGCAGGGGAACCGGGGCGATCGGCCCACCGATGCTTAGGAGCACCTGCTTAGGCGCACAAGCAGTAGAAATCAGTCAAGCAATAGAAATCGGTCGAGAATCCGTCAGAAATCGGTAGGGCGTAATGGGTGCGGAACTCCAGCAATTGAGCATCCCCATGAAAACGGGGGTGTGGATTTTGGGCGATCAACTGTGGCACGAGCAGGCGGCGTTGGTGGCCTGTGCGGGCGATCGGGCACGGGTTCCGGTAATCGCGATCGAGTCCCTGGCCCACGTGCGCCAACGGCCCTACCATGCCCAAAAGTTGGTGCTGGTTTGGTCGGCCATGCGCCACTTTGTGCGGGAGTTGCAGGATATGGGCTGGCCAGCCACCTGGGCCGAGGCAGAAGATTTCGCCACGCCTCTGCGTGCCTGGGTGATCAAACACCAAATTGATCGGCTGTTGGTGATGGCTCCGGTCGATCGGCCCTTTCAGCAAAGCCTGAATCAGCTCGATTTACCCTGCAAACTGGAGCAAATTCCCAATAATCAATTCCTCTGGAGCGAGACAGAGCTAGCGAACTGGTTTGGCAGCCGAAAACGTTTCCTGATGGAAGATTTCTATCGGGAAGGGCGCAAACGGTTCCAAATCTTGATGGAGGGTTCCAAACCCGTCGGCGGCCAGTGGAATTTCGACAAGGACAACCGCCAACCACCCAAGGGGCCGCTACATCCGCCCGCGCCGCCGGAGTTCGCGCCCAATGAAATTGTGCTGACGGTGATTGAAAAGGTGCGATCGCTTGATTTGCCCACCTATGGATCGATCGACTCGTTCCGCTGGGCCACCACCCGATCGCGTGCCCTCGACGTACTCGACCACTTCATCGCCCACCGGCTCCGCACTTTTGGCCCCTACCAAGACGCGATGGTGACGGGCCAGGACACCCTGTGGCACGCCCTGCTCTCGCCCTATCTCAACCTCGGCTTGCTGCACCCCCGTGAGGTAATCTTTGCCGCCGAAAAGGCCTGGCACGATCGGGGCCTGCCGATCGCCAGCGTCGAAGGCTTCATTCGCCAAGTGCTGGGCTGGCGGGAATATATGCGCGGCATTTACCTGCAAGTGCTGAAGGCTGACGAGGAACCGCCCTACCCCGATCGCAACTGGTTTAACCACCAACATGCCCTGCCCCAGTGGTTTTGGGACGGCAACACCGATCTGAACTGCCTGCGCCAGGTGCTGCAACAGGTCGATCGCACCGGCTATGCCCACCACATTCAACGGCTCATGGTGCTGTCGAATTTCGCCCTGATTGCTGGTCTGAATCCCCAGGAAGTTGAAAACTGGTTCCACGCGGTTTTTATTGATGCCTACGATTGGGTGATGCAAACCAATGTGATTGGCATGGGGCTATTTGCCGATGGTGGGGTGCTGGCTTCCAAGCCCTACGCCGCCTCAGCGAACTACATCAATCGGATGAGCGACTATTGCAAAGGTTGCCGCTATAACCCACGCGATCGCACCGGCCCGAAAGCTTGTCCGTTTAACTTTTTCTATTGGGATTTCCTGGCACGGCACGAGAGCAAACTGCGATCGCAGGGGCGCATGAGCCTGATTTTGAAACATCTGGAAAAAATCCCCGCCGAAGAAATGGCTGCAATCCGCGCCCTCTCCGTGGCCTGGCATCGCCAACAGCAATTATTGAATGAGTAGAATATCGATGCTCTCGATCTCCAGAGCCGGAAACTTGAGTTGAATAAAAGGTTAACCAGTCAACAATGACCGAACCAATATCAACCTTACCTAACAGCCCTCCCGATCGCGATCGCATCCTCGCTACCCTTCGGCAACTCGCTCCCAATCTTCACCAAAAATATGGTGTAACCCGGCTTGGTATTTTTGGTTCGGTTGCTCGTAACGAGGCTACTCCCAATAGCGATATCGATATCGTTTTGGAATTGACTGTGCCTGACCTATTCACGATGGTGGATATCAAAGCGGATTTAGGGCAGATTTTTCAACGCTCGATCAACCTCATTCGCTATCGCCCGCGCATGAATCCCTATCTGAAACGCCGGATCGATCGCGACGCAATTTATATCTGAGGCTTAGGATATCAAGGCTCCAAGATCTTGACCAAAATTCGGAGCAAGCTCTCCAAATCATCAGGCACACGATAAAGAATTAGGCTTTGCTCCACTTGCTTCTGCGATCGATTCAAGCGGCCAAATTGCCAAACATCACCCGTAGACACCGCACCCAACAAATAATCTTGATCACTATCCGTCCATTGATCCAGCGCAATTAACTCCACCGCCAACTGCGTAAACCCACGCGCTAAATCAGCATTCTTCGCCTCAATCACCAGCAGCTTTTGCGCCGCATAAAGATAATAATCAAGAGAGCCTTTCAGTTGCTCATTAACCATTAAGGGATATTCAATTCGCAGTTGCGCCCGCGTGTAATGCACCACATCCAACAACAATGGTGCAATTAACAATTCCCGCCGAGCCGCTTCACTGCTGAGGCTAATGTAAGGCAAGCTCTCTTGAATGCGCGTTTTCAGATCCTCCAGGCGATCGAGCGGTGCATTGCTGTGGGGCAAAACCAGGCGCGATCGCTGCAATGTATAACCAAACTCCGCCAAAATATCGTCCGGCTCATAGGCCATCTCAAAATATTGCCGAAAGCTATAGGATTGCCCCGGACGCAGAATGCTTGGTCTAGTCATTGCAATTCATCTCCAACCACAGCACTAAAAATGAAAAAGCATTGCTCCTTCATGCAAACAAGCTGTTACCTGGGGCGAAACGCCTAAATTACGCATTCGCTCCAATGAACGGTAATTGTCATGTTGGCCGGAAGCAAAGTCCAGTGAAAATGACAACTCAGTGACACGACCGTTAGGGTTAATCAAAAATTGGCGAGCGTTAGACATCTCACCAGACAAAAAAGATATATCACCCCAACCTCGATAAATTGTTGGGTCAGACATGTGCTCCAAACTATCAGCAGTTGCGCCAAGATAGCGTCGAACCGCTTCTTTCATAGATGCTGTTTGAGCCGCTGAACCCACATAAGCTCGGGGATTTTGGGGACAAGCTCGCCGCAATTGTTCCCAATTAACTGTTTGCGCTGACATGGGAGTTGCAACCAAGGCTAATCCAGCTAGAACGATCGCCGATTGACGAAGGATGAATGATCTCAGCATAAACCACCGACTTAAAGACAATTCCCAGTGTATTCCAAGGTTGATACAGCCTTTACCTCGCTCAGTAAGCACAGTGGTAGCACCTAGCAAATCAGTCTTACCCTTCATTGCATCTGTGATACAGCGTGCCAATCGTTTGAAATCAAGGCTGTATACACTCTCAAAATCGCTATAGTAGATAGCATTCAATAGCCATTAACAGAAATCGTGCGAGGCGATCGCTGGTGAGCAAGAAAAGTTGGGAATACGACCCAGAAACCGAAAATGTTCATGGGGCTGCTACTCCTGCCGATTGTCGAAAAATGGCCCAGCGAAATAAATGGAAACTCAAAGATATTGTGAAGGCTGCTGGAGGCATGGCCTTGGGTGTAGATTGCGTTTTTGAAGGGCCACAAACCAGTTTTATGGATGAAACTTGGCAGGAGGAAAAAGGCGATGACTGAACTAATTCCAAATCGGCGGATTTTGTATGTAGCTGCGGCCGATGCACCTGGCTGGGAAGAACGGCGATTGATGCCTCGGGGCAGCTTAACGGATTTGTTGGCGCAGGAGCTGGACTACGGCGCTAACCGATTGCCGAAGCCGGGCGATCGCCTACGGGACTACAGCAACTTGACCGATCCGGGTAATGGCGTAACCCATGGTCGGGACGGCGATTGGGTTGTGATTGAAGTGGAACAGTTTATAAGCAATAGCGGGCGCGAAGTGATTACTTGCTATTGTGCATTCGAGCCGATCGCCGCCAATTGGCAAGCCCTAAACCGCCAAGGGAGTGAAACAGCAGAGCGATCGTTGGCTAAGACCCACATTTAGCTGTATCTAGATTTAAACAGAATTCAAACAGATAAAAAATCGGGCTAGTGGGACACACTAACCCGATCGCCTGGCTGCTCAAGTAGAGCAAGCAACTCTTAGGAAGGAAACTTAGCGGTAATCGCGATTTTGGATGTCGCGCAGACGAGCCTCGGGGCGCTTGAAGCGATCCATTTGTGCCTCAAAGAATTTGCGGTTTGCCATCAGGTGTTCTGGGTTTTCGTCATCCAATGGGTAGAGCAACGCTGCCCGCAGCGCTTGGATCACGGCGGAGGTGACGCAATACATCGATCGCTGGAAAGTAATCCCGAGCTGAATCAACATATCGTCCTCGCCCCGGCAATGTTGGTGATAGTAATCCAACAGGTATTGCGGCAGGAAATGCAACATATCCTGCATCAACTGTGTGGGCGGAATCCCGGCGGTTCCGACGGGGAATACGTCAGCGTACAGAATGCCGTAATGGAAGTCCGCTTGCTCGCTGGGTACTTGACCCGCCTGGGCGTTGTAAGACTTGGTTCCCCGGAACGGAGCCGTGCGATAAAACACCGCTTCCACGTAGGGCAATGCAGCATCATAGAGCCACATGAAGCCCTTATCTTTGGGCACCAAATCAAACCATTCGCCGCGAATATTCACCCGGTGATAGATGGGGCGACCGGAGATCGCAAAGATGCCATTAATCAGGAAGTTCATGGCATCGGGCACACCCTTGAAACCGCCTTCATCGTAGATGTCTGACATTTCAAAGAACACCGGAGCCATGATTTCCCAGAACAGCCCCAAATTGCTGTAGTAGGACATCATTCGGCATTGTTCAATGAAGGCTTCGGGGAAGAGTTTATACATCCCCAACATGATCGGATTGCCTTTGAAGTAGGCTTTGATGGCGCGATCGCAGTTTTGGCGATATTCCTCGGTGTTCAGAAAGTCATCAAACCGATTCACGCCCGCATACATTTTGCGATGCCAGAGCATGGCGTTCATGCAGGCTTCGGCGAATTCCATGTTCACCCGATCGTGCCACAGGTGATGGAACAGCTTCGGCATTTTAATCGTTTCACCCTTGCTCATAAATTCGAGCAATTCCGGGTGGGCTGTGGCAATGCCGCGCCAAATTCGCAGGTCGGCGGTGTCGCCTGCGTAGTGGTTTGGTAAGTCTAAATATTTCTGGGGTAGGAAATATTTAAAGAAGGGAAACGGATTCAGGAAAACTTCTTCGGCGATGTAGAGCAAGTCCCGCCAATAGAAGTCCATCGGCACGGCATAGGCCTTGTAAATCCCGATGATTTGCATCAGGTTTTCCGGCGTGTCGGGCAACATTGCGCCGCCCGCTTCCAGGCGATGGATGACTTCCGCAAATTCATGCTGCGACGGGGGGATTTTGGGGGCGGTGTCCGGTTTGATTGGGGTCTGAACCATGATGTTGTGGGGAAATTTCCAAGGTTTCAGAGACGTTTCGGGAGGGGCGCAAGCGTTGCACCCGGTCGGTAAAGCGGGGGCAAGGGGCTTAAGCCCCTTGTCTGGTTGAGTCGCCGAGTAACCGATTAATCGATCGCGGGGGCCTTTCGGGCTGGTTTGGTCGGGGCGATCGCCACCGGTTGGTTCACCGTAGGAATCGCGGCGATCATCGCGTCCGTGGTCGGCTCGATCCACTTCACCAGCCAGCTCGGTTGAATCCCCAGCCAGAGGATCAGCCCGGTCAAAATCAGACCTGGCAAGTGCTCATCAAACCGCACGGCGGGGTAGTAGGCGGTGGCGTTGTCCAGGCGGCCAAAGCAGGTGCGATTCAGCAAAATCACGAAGTACACCGCCGTCAGCCCGGAAGCCAGGATGCAGAGCAGCGAAATCACGGGATAGGTGGTGAAGCTGCCTTGGAACACCATGTATTCCGCCACAAAGCCGACCATCCCGGGGATGCCCGCGCTGGCCATGCCCGCCAGCACCAACAGGCCGCTGGTCAGGGGCAAGCCGCGAATCGGACTCATCAACCCGTTCAGCTTGTCCAGGTCGCGGGTGCCGACTTTCTTTTCAATCACACCCACCAGGTAGAACAAAATCGCCAGGATCAAGCCGTGGCTGACCATTTGGGCCACAGAACCCAGCAACGACAGGGGGTTGAGGGCGGCGGCGGCCACGATGATGTAGCCCATGTGCCCGATCGAGCTGTAGGCCACCATTCGCTTAATGTCCTTTTGGGCGATCGCAGTCAATGCGCCATACATGACGCTGACCACGCCCACCAGCGCCAGACCCGGGGCGATCGTCCCCCAAGCGTCGGGCAGCAGACCCAAGCCGTAGCGCAGCAAGCCGTAGGTGCCCAGTTTGGCCAGCACACCGCCCAGCAACACCGTGGTGGCGGGCGACGATTCCACGTAGGCATCGGGCAGCCAGGTGTGCAGCGGCACGAGGGGAATCTTGATGCCGAAGCCAACCACCAACAGCAGCAGGCAAATCAGTTGGGCATTTTCGGACAGATTATTGATGTTGATCTGGCCTAGGTCAAAGCTGGTGGAACCACTGAGCCAGGTCAGGGCCAGGAAGCCCGCCAGGACAAGAATCCCGGAGATGGCGGTGTAGATCAGAAATTTGGTGGCGGCGTAGCTGCGTTTTTGTTCGCTGCCCCAAATTGCGATCAATAAATAGAAGGGAATCAGTTCTAGCTCGTAGAACAGGATAAACAGCAGCAGGTTCTGAGCCAGGAATGCGCCGTTAATCCCGGCGATCGCCAGCAAAATCATGGCGTAGTAGAGCCGGGGCCGCTGCAAATCCCGATCGCTGCTGCAAATGGCAATCCAAGCCAGCAGGGCGGTCAAGCCCACCAACGGCAGCGACAACCCATCCACACCCAGGCTGTAGCTCAAGCCCAGTTGCGGAACCCAGGGCAAATATTCGGTCATTTGCGCCCCGATCGCATTCACATCGACCTTGGCAAATAAATACAACGTCCACAGGGCGATCGCGCTGGCAATGGCCAGGCTCACCTTTTTCAGTAGGGCAGAGTTGGGCTGACCGGGCCACAGACCCACCAGGGCCGCCCCGATCGCCGGAATTAAAATCAATGCGCTCAACATAGGCGTTTACTGTGATACTGCTGCGATTGACGGCTCGTAATGAAGCGACGGTCTAAACCCGGATCCCGAGGGGGCAAATTGTAGGTTGGGTTGAGGCACGAAACCCAACATCTGTAAAGCTTCGGTTGATCGCGTTGGGTTTCGCAAGGCTCAACCCAACCTACGAAACTGAGTTGGGTTCCGGGCAGGAGCGCACCGCCGTGCGCCCCCATAGGTTGGCCCCACGGCAATCGAGGCCGATCGGAACCTAGGGAACCGCCGGGGCCAGAATCGGCCAAGCGACCAGCGCCCCAAACAGCACCACCCCCAACAGAATCGACAGGGCATAGAACTGCACTTGACCCGTGGTGTTGTAGCGCAAGCCTTGGCCGCCTACCACCGTCAGGGCCCCCACCGCATTCACAAAGCCATCGACAATGAACCGATCGATCCAGAACAGCACGCCGGACACAGCGCCCACCACCAGCACGATCGTGTTGCGATAGAGCTTGGCCGTATAGAGGTCATAGGCAAAGAAATCGCGAATCGGAGCCGGAATCGAATGCACCGGCTTAGCCACCTGCGGATTCAGGTACAGCGCCGCCGCCGACCCCAACCCAATCAGAGACGAGGTTGCCAGGGCGATCGCCTCCGTCATGCCCAGGCTCGGCAAAATCTGCCATTGGATCAGCAACAGCGGCGTATGCAACACCACCCCCACCATCACCAGCGTCGGGAAGCTCATGGGCCAGAGCACTTCCGGGGCGCGCTGGGTCATGGGCGACTCGGGGCCAAAGAACACCAGCCCGAAAGTCCGCATCAGGCTGAAGCCCGTCATGGCGTTAATCAGCAGCAGGGCCGCAAAAATCAACGGCTGATTGGCTGCCAACAACGCACCACCCAGGGCCGACAGCGACCAGAAGCAGCCCAAGGGCGGCACAGCCACCAAGCCCAGCATCCCTACCAAGAAGCCCGGGCCGGCCGCTGGTCGCTTGGGCCACAGGCCACCCAGTTGGGTCACGTCCTGGGTGACACAGTTGGAAATCACGCAGCCAGCGCTCATGGTCAACAACACCATGGCCACGGAATAGGTCAAGCAGAGCAGCAGGGCCAGGTCAGACTGGCCAAAGCCGATCGCCACGAACACCAAGCCCATATAGGCGCTGGTGGCGTAGGACAGCACGCGCTTGATATCGATTTGGGCGATCGCGATCGCACTGCACAGCAGGGCCGTCACCAAGCCCACCGACCATTCCACCGTCACCGCCACGGGCGACAGGGCAATCACCGGCTGGAATTTCACCAACACCCAAGCCCCGATCGGGACAACCACCGCATTTCGCAAAATCGACGCGGGCAGCGGCCCTTCCATCGCCTCATCCAGCCACAGGTGCAGCGGGATTTGGGCACATTTCCCGAGGGGGCCCGCTACCAGGGCCAGGCCCAACAGGGTCGCCACGGTGGGATCGAGTTCCGCCGTCTGCGCCCACGCGGCCAAGTTCGTAAAGTTCCAAGTCCCGGCGATCGGCAGCAGCGCCACCACGCCCATCAGCAGCACCAAGTCCCCAACCCGCTTGGTCAAGAACGCATCACGCGCCCCGGTCACCACCAGCGGCTGGCTGAACCACAGTCCCACCAGCAGGTAAGTGCCCAGGGTCAGGATTTCCAGCACGATGTAGCTGAAGAATGCCGAGTCGCAGAGCACCAGCAGGCTCATGCCGCCTTCAAACAAGCCCAGCAAGGAATAAAACCGGGCCCACCCCCAGTCCATTTCCATGTAGCCGACGGCGAACAGTTGTGCCAGGAAGGTAATCCCGGAAATCAGGGCCATCGTGCCCACGTTCACCACGGAAGCCTTGAGGTCAAGATCCACATTCAGCCCCGCCGCATCCAGCCAGTTAAAGGAAATGGTGGCTTCCGGTTGGTTCCAGATCAGGGGCAGGGCGATCGCGCTATGTAAAAACGCCAGGCCCGTAGACAGGATGTTGAAATAGCCCGCTGGTCGTGGGCCAGTGCGCCGAATGAAGGCCGGCGACCAAAGCAGGGCCAACAACCCGCCAAAGAGGGCGTAGGTTGGCACCAGCCAAAGGTTATCGATAATCCAGCGATCCATAGGCGTTTTCCATGGGAATCAGGGTACGAATAGCGGGTTTCGGGCGCAGAATTTTGGGCCGCGGAGTCTGAAACAGACAATGCAGCAATGCAATCCTGTTATGCAAGTTTAAGAATGCTTTAGTTGTTTTTAAGATTACTGGGTTCAAAAGGGAAAATCTATAAGCAAATGCTTGGAAACTCCGATGAAGGGTCTAAGTATGGCTTATTGCTAATCCCTGACATTTGAGGATCCCCTTGAGGGCCAATCGCGAGGGCCAATCAAGAGTTTTGGGTCAATGATCCGGAGGATGATCGCGCTGTGGGGCTGTATAAGGACTATGAGGCGGATGGCAACGGGCGATCGTGACTGATCAGAACTGATCAAAATAGTTGATCAGCAATCTGACATTGCTAAGTATTTATTACTAAGTATTGATCGCTAGACCATGATCCTGGATCTGAGCCACAGATTCGATTAATGGATTTAACTGAAGGATTCGATTTGAAGATTCGATAATCCCATTCCCTCAAAATCCAATCCCCTCAAATCCCACGTGAATCCCAAGTGATTGAATAGGCATCAACTGGACAACGAATCTCATCAGCATTGAACAAGTCAGCAAATATGGGGATCGAATCATGTTGCACCACCCACTGGCGCAATCATTGGTAAAAACTGGTTCGCAAATGAGTTCGCAAATGAGTTCGCAGATGGACTTAGAGATGAATTCAGAGATGAATTCGCACAATCATTCCCAAACTTGGATTCAGCCGCGAATCCAACGATGGGCCGCCGGATGGTTGGGGCTATGGCTCGTTGGGTCGATCGCTGGGGTGGGAATGGCTGTTGGGGTGGGGGTTTTGCCCGCTGTGGCCCAGGCTTCTGATTGTCGGGATCCGCAAGATCAAACCACCATGAATCGCTGTGCCTATGAAAGCTGGGAACGGGTCGATCGCGCCTTAAATCAAACCTACCAACGGGCGATCGTCCGGCTCAGTGCCCCCCAACAGCAACAACTGGTGAGCGCCCAGCAGGCTTGGATCGTTTTCCGCGATCGCCACTGTGCTTTTGCGTCTGGCGAGTTTGAGGGCGGCTCCATGCAACCGTTGATCGAATGGAGCTGCAAGGAGATCGTGACCCAGGAGCGGCTGAACGATTTGCAGGCCTATCGCCGAGGCACAACTCCTCCCGCCGGCCGCCTCAGCCAACCCGCTTCGGATGCGGCTTTAAATCGGGCCTACCAAGCCCTGTTGCAAGCCCAGTCGGGCAGCCAGCGATCGCGCCTGATTGCGGCCGAAGAAGCCTGGATTCGGTTTCGTGATCGCGCCTGTGCCTTTGAACAAAGTCTGCAATCAACGGGCGATCGTTGTGTTATTCGCTTATCCGATCAGCGCACCGTTGCCCTGGAAGAAGCCTTGAATAACAGTGGACTGCAGGGAGCTGGCCTGGGAGATGATGATCAAACTTGAGTTGAGTGAACTAATTTGGGGAACTTCGATTGTTTTTGTAAATTTTTTTGTATCAATTCATCTTTGTAGAGTGAGCCATTAACCTAATTGCCCCCGGCGCAGGGAGTGGCGGCGGCCCCCGATTTTTCAAATTTGGTCTATCGTAATCTTGAGGAACTCTAAAGACTCCTTCGAGATCCTTGTCTGAGAAAAATTGATTTTCTCAAGGCTTGCTTTGCAGAAATCGCCAAAAACAAACCAAAATTCACAATAATTTCAAAAAAATTGCGATTTTCGGGTATCGTTCACACTTTTGAAAATATTTAGACAAACAATGAATGAAAAACCTTGATCAGGGTGGATTATTCTCAAAGAAATTAGCTCACGGGAACTCCGCGATCGAGCGATCTGGTTCTGGAACCATGACTGTTGCGTCAGTTTAGATTAATCACAAATCACTAAAATGACAGGGTTCAGATAATCGATCACTCGCGGTCAGTGCCGTGGTGCAGCAAAATTCGGTCAATCGTCAGGTGGGAATAGATAGCTATCGCTAGGAGCTGTTTTATTTGTCGTGAACCGTTGCTGTGGTTGGGATGGGATCGAGGTTGAGTTTGGTCGCTGCTTGGCAAGCCGGATGATGCCGCAACCTCAATTGTGAAGAAAACCTTGATCAGAAAACTGTTTTCATGATTCAGCAGTTGCGACGCTTGCCACTCCCGATCGTGTTGGTTGTGCCATTCATGGCGCAGATCTTGGTAATCGTGAGCTTGGTGGGATATTTGTCCTATGCCGGCGGCAAATCGTCCATTGTGGGTGTGTTGGCGCAAATGCAGCGGGATACGGCCGATCGCGCCGATGACCTGTTGCAGGAGGTTTTGCGCGGGTTGCAAGACGCGAACCAACGAAATGCGAATAATTTGCGCCCGATCGCTGGCCAGCGGACTCAACAAACCAACACCATGCCGCAAGGGGTTCAACTCGATCGCTACCTGTGGAATCAGGTGATTACCAGTGATGATGTGGACTTGGTGGGGTTTGCGACGGCGACCGGGGAATTCACGGGGGTTGAGCGTAACCATCAGGGCAAGCTGCGGATCAGCAGCACCACTGACAACGGAAGGCTTTGTCGGTATCTCGTGAACCATCGGGGCGATCGCCAGGCCCAGGTTGATTGTTTGCCCGATGTTCCCCATCCAGATTTGCGACAGCAGCCTTGGTATCGAATGGCGGTCGGGACAGGGGAACCCACTTGGAGTATTATTGATCCCCCATTTCAGAAAACCACGACTTATTTAAGTGTAATTCAGCCGTTGTGGGGCGATCGGGGGCATCCGCTGGGTGTGTTGATGGCGGGGTTGCGGCTTTCGCATCTGGGGCAACGGCTGGCCACAATGCAGGCCGGAAAACCGGGGCAACTTCTGATCTTGGAACGAAGCGGCCATCTAATTGCTGCCTCCACGGGGGAAAAGCCGGCGGTGCTGTCCTTGTCTGGAGGGGGTCGCCAGCGCCTGACGGCCACCCGCAGCGAAAATCCCGTGACGGCGGAGGCTGCCCGGGCTGCAGTGCGGTTAATTCAGGGTCAGCAACCGCTTCAGGATCGCCAAACCACGATCACGGTGAGTGAGGAACAATACGCCGTTTTTTTGCGGCCGTTTAACGATGCCAGCGGTTTGGACTGGTGGTTGGTGGTGGTGACTCCTCATCAGGTCTATAGCAGTCCCCTGGAGCACAATCTATGGCTAATTTTGGGGTTGTGCGGCGGTGCAATGGTGCTGGCGGGGTTTACGGGTTGGGGATTGGCCCATTGGGTGACGCGGCCATTGATGGAGGTGCATGAGGCGGCCCAAGCGCTGGCCAGTGGCCAGTGGCAGCGACGGGTGACGGGGGACGATCGCCCCGATCGCCTGGGGGAGTTGGCCCGGGCTTTTAACTTCATGGCCAATTGCGTGGAGGGGGCTTTTATTCAACTAACGGCCCAAAATCAGGAGCTACGGCGGATCGATCGGCTCAAGGATGAGTTCTTGGCCAGTACCTCCCACGCCCTGCGATCGCCCTTGGCGGGGATGATTGCCATTGTGGAGTCTCTGTTGCGGGGGACGGGCGGCCCGCTGACTTCCCTGCAAAAAACAAATTTGGAACTGTTGTTGACCAGTAATCAGCGCCTGCAAAACTTGGTGAATGATTTGCTGGATGTGGCGCGGTTGCGCTACGGGGATGTGCGTTTGGATCCGCAGGCGATCGATTTGCGATCGGCGGTGCAGGTGGCGATCACAATGTTGCAGCCCCTGGCCGATCGACGACATCTGACCCTGGTGATGCAAATTCCTGACCAGTTGCCGCCAGTGATGGCTGACCCTGATCGGCTCCAGCAAATTTTGCTGAATCTATTGGACTATGCCATTCAACAAGCTGCGGGCCAACAGATTCTGATTACGGCTGAATTTTTGTCTGAGCAAGATATGGTGCGGGTTTCAACGCTCGATCGGGGCCCGGAACCGGCGATCGGGTCTTGGGGGCAAGAGTCGGCCCTTGCTCAGGGGGGTGTGGTTCTGCCCATGGTGGCTGATCCTCTCCCGCCCCTAGTCCTAGAACCGGCTCAGTTAGACTCCATCGGTGGTCTGAGTTTAACCATCACCAAGCGCCTGGTGGAGTTACATGGGGGAACGTTGGCTTTGGGCGATTCCTGCGGCCATGGCCGGGGGCATCACTCGGAGAATCATTCGGAGAATTCCCCGGGAGATTACACAACGGCTGCTGCTCCCGGGTTGTGGGAGCGCATCAGTTTCACAATCCCGATCGCCTGGACAAGGGAACCCCCTACCCTCCAGATCGCCCCCAGCGACCATTGGGCAGCGCCCCAGCCCCAGCCCCCAACCACCACCGATCCCGATTTGCTGCCGTCTCACATTCTGGTGGTGGATGATGATCCGTTGATTTTGCAAGGGTTGGCCAACTGGTTAGCGCTGGAACCGGGGTTTCGGGTGTCTGTGGCCCTCAGTGGGCGATCGGCCCTGGCCCAAATTCAGCAAGGCCCTGTGCCTGACTTGCTGTTGCTGGATTTGCGAATGCCCGACCTCACGGGCTACGAGGTGATTGCTCAGTTGCGTCAAACCTGGTCACCCCAGACCTTGCCGATCGTCCTGTTAAGCGAGCGAGCCTGTCCCCAGGAAATTGTGGCCGGCTTGGCGGCGGGAGCCAACGATCACCTCACCAAGCCGGTGACGGCCGGCGAACTGATTGCCCGCACCCGGGCCCATTTGCAAGTGCGCCAACTGCAACTGCAACAACAGCGAGTGGCCGCCGAGCATGAGCGCAAAATTGCCCTGTTTTTGGATGCGTTGCCCGTGGGGGTGGCGGTCTATCAAGCGGGGGGTGACCTGCTCTACCTGAACAGCTTGGGACGACAATTGCTCAATTTAGATCCGAACTTAGATCCGAGCTTAGACCCAAGTTTAAATTCGGCTGCGCCCTTGTCGGTGTCGCTAGCCGATCGCCTGTATCGGGCCGGAACCGATCAACCGATTGAGCTGGCTCAGATCCCGGTGCAGTTGGGTGCAACGGGCCAAGCCGCCGTTACGGAAACCATTGAACTCGATCGAGGCAGCAGGCGCATTCCCTTTGAAATGCGGGCTGTGCCTATTACCGATGAAGCGGGGCAGGTTGCCTATGCGGTGGTCACCTTTCAAGACATCACCGAACGCCAAAAAACCGCCACCATTCTGGCCAACTATTCCCGATCGCTGGAAGCGGAAGTGGCTAATCGCACCGCAGCCCTGATTGAGGCGAATCGTCAGCTCGAAATCCAAATTTTGGAGCGGCAACGGGCTGAACAGGCACTCCAGCGGGCCAACCAAGAACTGACCCGCTTGGCCCAACTGGATGGGCTAACCCAAGTGGCCAATCGACGTGGGTTCGATGAACACCTGGCCCGGGAGTGGGCCCGCTTGGCGCGATCGGGCCGTCCCCTGAGTCTGTTGTTGTTGGATGTGGACTGCTTCAAGGCCTACAACGATTGCTATGGTCATCCCTCCGGCGATGACTGCCTGATTCAAGTGGCGCGAGTGTTGGCAGACATGATTTGCCGGCCGGCGGATCTGGTGGCTCGCTACGGGGGAGAGGAGTTTGCCATTATCTTGCCGGAGACTCCCTTGGAAGGGGCGATCGCCATTGCCCACCAAGTCCGCACCCGGATCCGTGGTCGTCAACTGCCCCATGAGCGATCGATTGTGGCCCCCTTTGTGACGGTCAGCATAGGCGTGTCTTGCCTCGTGCCCAGCAGTGACTGCAAACCCGCTACCCTGATTGCCATGGCCGATTCAGCGCTCTACTGCGCCAAGCAGGCCGGGCGCGATCGCTATTGTGTGCGAGCCAATCACCCCTCGATCGGGCAAGCAGCGGTCTAGCCACGGCGGAAATTGGAAATTTTTGGAAATTTTTGGAAACTTTTGGAAATTTGATGAGAACCCCGGAGTTGGCTAACCTGGTTTGGCTACCGGTTTGGCTAAAACTTTCATGTCTTCCGTGATTTCTGCCATTGAGCTATATCTAATTCGCCATGGCATTGCCGCCGAACGCGGCACTTATGTTAACGATGACGATCGCCCCCTCACCCCTGTGGGCCAAACCAAAACCCGTGCCATGGCCGATCGGCTGCGGGAACAGAAACTGTTCTTTGACACCCTGGTCACCAGTCCCCTCGTGCGGGCCCGGGAAACCGCCGCCATCCTGCAAGGAGTGGGTTTGGCTGCCCAAGTGGAGATTTGGCCCGAACTGACACCCGATCGGGCGATCGACCCCTGGTTAGAGCGCTACGATCAGTGGCGAACTCAGCACCTGGCCCAAGCCGCCTTTCCCGCCAAGCCCTCTCCCCGGCTGCGGCTGGCCCTGGTGGGCCACGAACCCACCCTCAGCCAGTGGGCCAACCAACTGATCTGGGGCGATGGAAACCCGATCAATGACGCACGGGACACAATCGTGCTGAAAAAAGCAGGTATTATTGGTTTGATTTTGCCCCCCATGGGTTCTCCTCTTGGTTGCAGCCAGCTCTTTTGGCTGACCCCTCCCCGATTATTCCTATAGTTTTCTGCCCTTGCCCTATGGCTACACCAGCGACTTCCGATCGCGTCAACGAAAGCACTGGCGACTCAGCCAAAACGGCTGCCCCTGCCTGTGAATTCCGGCCGGGTCTCGAAGGTGTTCCCGCAACCCAATCGGCCATCAGTTATGTGGATGGCAAAAACGGCATTTTGGAATATCGAGGGATGGCGATCGAGGAGTTGGCGCGGCATAGCACCTTCCTGGAAACCACCTTTCTGTTGATTTGGGGCTGTTTGCCCACCCGGGAGGAGTTGGAAGAATTTGAGCATGACATTCGCTATCACCGGCGGGTGAAGTTCCGGATTCGGGACATGATGAAATGCTTCCCGGAAAGCGGTCACCCGATGGATGCACTGCAAGCTTCAGCGGCGGCCCTGGGGCTGTTTTATTCGCGGCGGGCCCTGCCCAACCCGGCTTATATTCGTCAAGCGGCTATTCGGTTGCTGGCCAAGATTCCAACGATGGTGGCGGCCTTCCAATCGATCCGCAAGGGCAATGACCCCATTCAACCCCGGGATGATTTGGGCTATGCGGCCAACTTCCTGTACATGCTCAATGAGCGCGAGCCAGATCCCCTGGCGGCCCGGGTGTTTGACACCTGCTTGATCCTCCATGCGGAGCATACGATCAATGCATCTACCTTCTCGGCCATGGTGACCGCTTCCACCATGACCGACCCTTACGCGGTGGTGGCTTCGGCGGTGGGCACATTGGCGGGGCCGCTCCACGGCGGGGCTAATGAGGAAGTGATCGATATGCTGGAGGCGATCGGCTCGATCGAGAATGTGGTTCCCTACATCGATCGGTGCATCGCGGAAAAGCAAAAAATCATGGGCTTTGGCCACCGGGTTTATAAGGTCAAAGACCCAAGGGCTACGGTGCTGCAAAGCCTCGCAGAAGAACTATTTGACAACTTGGGCCGCGACCAATATTACGACTTGGCCTTGGAAGTGGAGCGCGTCGTGTCCGATCGCCTGGGTCACAAGGGCATTTACCCCAACGTGGACTTCTACTCGGGCTTGGTTTATCGTCGCCTGGGCATTCCGACGGATCTGTTCACGCCGGTTTTTGCGATCGCCCGCGTGGCTGGTTGGTTAGCCCACTGGCGCGAACAACTGTCCACCAATCGCATCTTCCGACCCACCCAAATCTACACGGGTGAACATGAGGCATCGTACCAGCCGATCGAGCAGCGCCAATCTCTCGTGCGGTTTGATACGCTCGCCAACTAGTGCTGTCCTAGGCGCTGCCGTTCATGGACTTAATGCGATCGCTCCCCTTGGGGCTGTACCTTGAACAACCGGTAACTTGGCTCCATCGCCTGGATTCTCGGGTGAAGCTGGGTTGGCTGCTGGCTTTCCTGCTGATGCCCGTTTTGGCCAGCGGGGTGGCCCGGTTGGGGTTAGTGGCCCTGTTGGTGCTGTTGACCGTGGGGGCCGGAATTCCCTGGCGAGTTTGGCGACAGCAGTTGGTTTGGTTGTTGCTGGTGGGCTTTTTTGCCACCTTGCTCACGGCCTTGTCTCCCGATGGCTATGGCCTGAAATATCAACCCCGATCGCCTGCGGACTTGAATTGGTCAAGTTTGAATTCGTCAAATGCTCAAGACCCGGCTAGCGGTTCAGCCCCAGTGGGCCAGGCAATCGCCTCTGAATCCTTGGTCTTGCCCCAACCAACCCAATATCGATACTGGCTGGTGCAACAGGGCTGGTTGAAGGTGTCCCGGCGATCGCTGGGCTTGGGCGTACGGGTTGGCACTTTGGTCTTTATTCTGATTTACAGCACCACGCTGTTTTTGCTGACCACGGCTCCCGAGGAAATTGCAGCCGGTTTGGAAAGTTTGATGGCTCCTTTGGGACGCTTAGGCCTGCCCGTGGCAGAAGTGACCTTGACGTTGACCCTCTCCCTGCGGTTCATTCCGCTGGTGTTGGAAGAGGTGCAAAATTTGGTGCGATCGATTCGCACCCGCGCCATCAACTGGCGGCGGCTGGGCTGGCGTGGCACGGTCAAAATTTGGCTGATTTTGGCAGAACGCTTGCTGGAAAATCTGCTAATGCGGGCGGAACAGATGGCCACCGCCATGCAAGTACGTGGGTTCACCACTCCCGATCGTCATTCTTTGCCCCTGTCTGTGCCTCGGCTGCGGGCCCGGGATGGGGTGGCGATTGGGGTGCTGTTGTTGGTCGCTGGGGCGCGGCTCTGGTGGGGGTGGCAACCTTAAAATCAGGAAGCAAAATCAGGGAGCGGCCCATCATTAATCCCATTATCAAAACGTCAGATTAGCGTTTTGTGGATTGCACTCCAGAAAAAATTGCACTCCAGAAAATTGTATGCGTTACTGAGAAAGCCACCCTTTTTTGGGACGCTTGCGAAACGGCCCGAGCAGCGACTATGGATTTAACGCCCCCTTGCCCTGATTCTGACCAAGACTGGACGACGGTTAATTTTCCGGGAGCACTGTCTTTGGAAGCATTGGTCGAGGATGGAGCGGATGACGGAGCGGACTCGGCCATGGATCACCTGGCTGATCAGGGCGATCGTATGGAAGCGGGGGTGAATCCGAGTTCGGAGATGGTCGCCCCCCCAATCACCCATCCGACCAGCACCAACCCAGCAGCAACGGGACCGGCGCGATCGGGCACGGATGTTTTGCAACCCTATTGGTCAGGTAATCGGCCAGCCCGATCGCCTGCGGAGTTACCATTCCAGCGCGAGGAACCCAACCACGGCGGCTCTCGGTTGAGGGGTTCTCGGCTTAATGATGCCGCCTTGAGTGGTTCCCGATTGGGTGACTCCCGACTCAGGGGCGATCGATCCTCAGGCGGGTTGCCCGCCGGGCCCACGGATGTGGCCCAATTGGTAGCAGTGGCGGAGACCCTGAATCAAGAAAACGAGCAATTGCGGCAACAGGTGGCCCGGTTGGAAACGGCGGTGGCGGAATGCCGGGCCACGCTGGATTTGCAACAAATGCGGGCCCAAACCCAACAGGCCCTCTACGACGCGCGATCGCGAGATTTTGAGAGCACCAAACAGGAAGCGACGCGCTTGGCTGAAGCCTTGGCAGCGGCCCAAACCCAGTTGGCCCAACAGGATCAGGAACGGGCGGAATGGGTGCAGCAGGAAGCCTGCGATCGGGGACGCATTGCCCAACTGGAACGGGCCTGCGCATTGCTGCAAGAACAGTGCTTGAAGCAAGCCGATGAGCTGATGCAACTGCAAGGGCGGCAACAGGACTTGCAGGAGCGACTCAAGCGCCAACAACGGCAAACCCTGCAACTGCGAACCGCCTTGGAACAATGCCTGGAGCAGGAATATGGGCGATCGGTGTTGCCGCCCCTGAACGAAACGGAACCCCGATCGCTGGCGCATCCAGCGGCCCTGACGCAATCTGAGCCGTCCTCCGGTGACTTGACGGATGATCAATGTGACTTGACTGATCATCAAGAGGATCAATGGGTTGATCAAGACTGGGTTGATGGGGATTGGGCTGATGGGGATTGGGCGGCAACGGCAACCCTGCCCCAAGCACCGGAGCCACCTGTGGAGCGGCCGGCTGACCCGATCGATGCCATTCGGACTGAAGAAATTTTGGCCTTGCTGAATTGGGACTTAGAGCAAACCGCACCGAATTTGTCCTATCAAATCCGGCAGCGAGCGCAATTGGCGGCGATCGATCCAGTAACAGCCGATCGCGCACTCGCCAATCAGGCACAAGACATTACGCCCAAGGCTTTACCCCCGATCGAGGCCGATGGGGCGGCCTCCGAGTGGGAATCCCTGCCGGACGCGGTTGCAACCGATGGCCTCGCGGGTCTGGATCGTGATGGCCTCGATGATCTAGCGGATGCCCTGTGGTTGAGTGATTGGCCCCGTCCCCTCAGTCCTACGGAGCAAAGTGACGTGTTGGCCCGGTTGATGGCCTTGGCGGAAACAGAGCAAGCAGATCTGCCCAGCCCAGTTTCCCCCATGCCGGCCCCCGCTCCGAGGCGATCAATCCAACTACCCTTGACCGAATCGCACCACAGTAGCTCGCCACCGTCACTAGCGGATTCAATGGCGATTTCAGCGGCGATCGAAGCCGAATCGGCCCAGCTCGATCGCCCGGCCCGCCCTTCGATTAACTTGTACCCCATTGACTCCCATTCGCCGGACTTCGATCCGCTGTCGGAGCCTGATCGACCGGATCGGAGCGATCGATCTCGGCAACCGGATCCGATTGAACCCATTGACCCCATTGATCTTGAACCCATTGATGGAGAAGATTTAGCGACACCTTTGGCGGAAGTGCTGTCCTTAGAGGCGGAGTTGATGGATTGGCCGGCGCGATCGACTCCAGTGGCGACCTCAGAACCGTTGCCCCAATGGCCCGCGCCCACCTTGGCCAAGCCTCGCAAGCGGCGCGATTCGCTGGCCGCCGTTGAGCTGCCCAAGTTCTAGGCAATAGTCCTAGGGCGCTCGGTGATAGTCCTAGGCGATTCCACTCCTTGAGGTGCAGGGGGAACAGCAAGGATGGCGGAACCCTGGAGTGATCAACATGCCCGTTTTCATCAGACCCTGCGATCGCGCGGCTTACTCCCGATCGGAACCAGGGTGCTGGTGGCGGTTTCCGGCGGCCAAGATTCGATCGGCCTGTTGCGGTTGTTGGTAGATTTACGCCGCCTTTGGCATTGGGAATTGGTGGTGGGGCACTGCAACCACGGTTGGCGCTCCGATGCGGCCGCCAATGGGGACTTCGTGATTCAATTAGCCAACGATTGGGGGTTGCCCGCTGCCCTGGCCACTTGGGACGCACCCCAAGCCAACGAGGCAGCCGCCCGTGCCTGGCGGTACGATGCCTTGAGCAGCTTGGCCCAACAGCACCGTTGCAGCACGATCGTGACGGGACACACGGCCAGCGATCGGGCAGAAACCTTGTTGCATCACCTGATTCGCGGCAGTGGGAGCGATGGCTTGGGGTCTTTGGATTGGCAACGATCGCTCGGGTCGCTGCAATTGGTGCGTCCGCTGCTGGATTGGACTAGGGCAGAAACGGCAGAATTTTGCCAAACTTGGCAGTTACCCCGCTGGGAAGACAGCACCAATCAGGATCAGCGTTATTTTCGGAACCGGTTGCGATCGCAGGTATTGCCCCTGTTGCGAGCAGCGTTTAACCCCCAGGTGGAACGCCACTTGGCCCAAACGGCGGAACTATTGGCGGATGAGACTCAATGGTTAGAACAGCTCACCGCCCAATGGCTGGAGACCCATGGGCACGATCGCGCTGGGCCAGGTCGGGACAATGGGGGCGATCGGCTCGATCGCGCTCAACTGCAACGGGAGCCGATCGCCCTTCAGCGGCGGGTGTTGCGTCGTTGGTTAACCCAACAAACCGCCCGATCGCCCACCTACGCCCAAGTGGCGGCGGTGTTGGCTTTGGTGAACGCTCCCCAGGGCAGCCAAACCCGTTCCCTGCCTCAGGGGGCTGTGGTGCGGGTGCTTGATCGTTGGCTGATTTGGTTGCCGGCCGAGTCTTCCAGCGGCCAAACTGAGCAGGGCGATCGGCCACTGGGCTGACCCTGCGCTGATCAGTTGATCAAAGAAGCAATCTTGATCAAAGGAGCGATCGAGGAACCGGTCAAAAACCAAGCGAGAGCCGATCAACAACCAAGCGAGATCCGATCGAGGCCTGGGGGCAATTCTTCCTGAATCCATTTGCCGTCCCCCGATCGCTCGCCGTCTTCGCCAACGAATGCTAAAAACGAAGGGACGCAAGAGCATCTTGCCTCCAAACGACCTCGCCAAGAACGAATTTCCACCCGAATTTCAGCCAGCATTTCAACAATATTTCCCTGCCATGTCCGCGATCGAATCCCACTTCCGCAATCGTTCCCTGGCCGCTACTGCCGTTTCCGCCGTCGGCCGCTGGGGGTTAGCTGGCTCGATCGCCGCCCTGGCCATGGGATTTGCCACTCCCGCCCAGGCCAGCGACTTTAACCAAACCACCTTCAACCGGCGCAACTTGGTGCAAAGCAACCAATGCCCCAGTTGCAACCTTCAGGGCAATGATTTGAATGGGTTGGATCTGCGAGGGGCCAACCTGCGAGGGGCCAACCTGCGCGAAACGCTGATTATTCGGGCCAACTTGCGGGGAGCCGACCTGAGCGGCGCGGATCTGCGGGGCGCTTACCTGTGGGGTACAGATTTAACCGGAGCACGCCTCGATGGGGCGAACCTTTGCGGGGCGATCGTTCCCAGTGGTGCGCGATCGAACGTGGGCTGTGTGGACTTTTCCAGCTCTGATTTTCGGCCCTCGCCCCCAACGGCCAGTGGCCCGCAAGTGCTGTCTTTGAACGCGGCCGGGACGGCCGGCCTGGCCACCGGCACGGTCACGAGCGATCGCAGTGATGTGTGGTTGGTGAATGGGCGGCCCGGGCGAATGCAGGTGTTGATTTCCTCCCGCAATAGCAATGCACGCTTTGATGTGTTGGGGCCCGATGGGTCTCGGTTGGCCACCAATACAGGCGAAGCATTCATTGAAATTCCCAGCGAAGGCCAATACCAAGTGGTGGTCAGCAGTTTGCGCGGCCCGGAAACCTATGAACTGTCGGTGGAACTGTCCCCGATCGAGCAGCGGCCCCAATCCACCAACCGCGACGAGAGCAATCCTTGGGAGCGCGAGGTGGTGACTCGTCCTTTCCAGGCGGGCCCCGCCCTGGCCGGTCGCTCCAACACCTACGCCCTGTCGATCGACCCCCTCAGCCGCTACGGTACGGCCCAAGGAGAGGTGACCAGTGGCGAGCAAGATATCTGGCAGGTGGATTTACCGGCCGGGTCGGTTGAGGTACGGCTTGATTCTTACAATGGTCGCGCCAGGTTCGATTTAACCAATGATGACGGCCGCGTCCTGGCCCGCCAGGTCAGCAAAACACGCTTCCGGGCCCTGGAGGATGCTCGCTATGACATTTCCGTGGGCACGATGGGTGGCTTCACCAATTACCGACTCTGGGTCAGCTTCGATCAATAACTTGATCAATCAGCTCCACCAGATCCACAGGAAAATCCATAGGTGCAAGATGCACAAATTGGCTCATTGAGGCACATTGAAAGAGGCACGTTGACAGGCTGTTAACAGGATTCAGTTTCAGTTATCGATATTCGGTTCGGTATCGATATCGATCGATAGTGCTTGTCGGTATTGATCATTCGGTATTGATCATCGGGACTAATCATCGTGACCGATCGCCACTGATCAGCAACACCACTGATCAGCAACGCCACTGATCAGCAACGCCACTGATCAGCAACACCACTGATCAGCAACACCACTGATCAGCAACGCAGTTGTTTCCTCAGGGCCCAAATTCCCCGTGAGGCTGGGAAAACTATACAAAACAAGCTCTAATTGCCCGAAGTAATTGCCCGAAGTAATTGCTACCCGCCACTACAGCCCTGAATTGTTAAACAATTGCCCATGGAGCCTCTGCTGAGTCCCGTTTTTGGGATGTATGACTGGTCGTTGGTTAGTGCTTCGCTGGCGATCGCGATCGTCGCATCCTACACGGCCCTCGATGTGGCGGGCCGGTTGCGCCTGGCCCAAACCGTTCGCCAACAGACGCTGTGGTTGGTCAGTGGCAGCCTAGCCATGGGGGTGGGCATTTGGTCCATGCATTTTGTGGGCATGTTGGCCTTTCAGTTGCCCATGGCCGTTCACTACGACCTCAACACCACGTTGCTGTCCTTGTTTTGGGCCCTGATTGCCTCGGGGATTGGCCTGTATGTCATGAGCCGCAGCACAGTGCGCTTTTCACTGTTGGTGGGGGGGCTGTGCATGGGGCTGGCGATCGTGGCGATGCACTATACCGGCATGGCGGCGATGCAGTTACCCGGGGAAGTGCATTATTCCTGGCCGGGGGTTGGTGCTTCTGTGGTGATTGCTCTGGTGGCTGCCTATGGGGCGGCTTGGCTGTCTTTGCGGTTGGGGCGATCGGGCATAGAGGCGGCTGGCAGTGGAATTCCCTTTACCTGGCAGTCCCTCAGTAGCGCCATCATCATGGGCTGTGGAATTGGGGGGATGCACTACACCGCCATGGCCAGCACGCAGTTTTGGATGGTGAATCACTCGGTTTTTGGGTTTTCGGAGCAGGCCCCAGATTTCCCGATCGGGAGCGGGGGTCTCAATCAGCCTTCCAACTTGCCCAGCATCACTTCGGCGGGGTTGGCGGTGGATGTGGCCTTGGGGGCGATCGTCATTTTGGTGATTGCTCTGGCCATTTCAACGTTTGAGCGGATGCTCGATCGACAGCGAGTGCGAGAGCAAACCCTCAGCGAAAGTGAGATGCGGTTTCGATTGCTGATCGATCGCCTGCCAACGGGGGTGTTGCTGGTGGATGCGGGTGGGCGCATCTTGTCTTGCAATCCCATGGCGGCCAAGCTGTTGGGCACTTCTGTGGAGGCCCTTCAGGGGCAAATTTTCCATGCGGGGTTGCCCACCCTCAATCCGAATGACTTCACCCTTGGCCAAGATCTGATGCCGCTTCAGCAGATTTTGGCGTTGGGGGAGCCGGATGCGACCGTGCCCGATCGCCCGACGGTGAACCGAGGCGTGGGCAACCTGCTGAAAGCCAATTTCACTGGCTTCAGTTCCAGCTTCAGCGCCAGTTTGGGTTGGGATGGGGGTGAAACCGGTAACGGTGGGGCCGCCAATCGATCGACGGGACAATCTTGGACAGCCGATCGCGCCACCAATCCCCAATGGCGCTTGGCCAACACCATCTTGAGCTTGAACGAAGGCGAACAACGGCGCTGGTTGTTGGTGAATGCGGATCCAATTCTGAATGCAGATCAGCAGGTGGAGCGGGTGGTTTGTTCCCTGACGGACATTACCGATCGCCGGCTGGCTGAGTTAGCCCTCCAAAAAACTGCCCGCCGCGAAACCACCATCGCCCGCGTGATTCAACGGATGCGGCGCACCCTGGAGTTACAAACCATTCTCGATACCACCACCAGCGAGCTTCAGCAAATCATTGAGTGCGATCGTGTTTTGGTCTACCGCTTTGAGCCGAACTGGAGTGGGCGAGTGGTTTCAGAGGCCGTGGTTCCCGGTTGGACACCGGTTTATAACAACACCACCATTGAGCGAATTGCGGTTGATCGCCCGGAATGCATTATCAAAACGATCGATAGCCAAAACCTGTTGATTCAAGACACCTACCTCCAAGACACCCAAGGGGGCAGCTACCAAACCACCCGCAGTTGTCGCTGTGTCAGTGATATCTATGCCTACGGTTTCGATGATTGCTATCTCCGATTGTTAGAGGCCTTGGAGGCTAGGGCCTATATCATCGTGCCGATTTTCTGTCGGGAGCAGTTGTGGGGCCTGTTGGCTTGCTACCAAAATGACCAGCCGCGCAGTTGGACGGAGGTGGAAGTGGCCAGCGTGGTGCGGATTGCCGAGCAATTTGGCGTGGCCGTGCAACAGGCCGAATTGCTCGCCAAAACCCAACAGCAAACGATCGAACTGTTGGCTGCCAAGGAAGAGGCCGATCGAGCCAACCGGGCCAAAAGTCACTTTTTAGCCCAAATGAGCCATGAACTCCGCACCCCCCTGAATGCGATTTTGGGCTTTACCCAACTGATGGCGCGAGATCCGTCCCTTTCCCTGACCCACCGCCAACAGACCAATATTGTGAACCGTAGCGGCGAGCATCTCTTGGGCCTGATCAACAGCATTTTGGATATGTCCAAAATCGAAGCGGCCCAAATGACGCTGCAACTGGAGCGGTTTGATCTGCATCGGTTGCTAGACACCTTGCAAGACCTGTTGACCGTGAAGGCGGAAAACAAGGGGTTGGTGTTGCTTTTTGAGCGATCGGCCACCCTGCCGCAATTTGTGATCACGGATCAGAACCGATTGCGGCAAATTTTGCTGAATCTGTTGGGCAATGCGTTGAAATTTACCGATCGGGGGCGGGTGATTTTAACGGCGCGGGAGTTGCCAACCACTGCCATCGGGGAGCGATCGTCACTGATCACCGAGACCCCGCCCACCTGCGAGACCGACCCCGCCGCCATTAGCCTGGAGTTCAACATCAGCGACACGGGGCCGGGCCTATCTGCCGAAGAAATTGCCCAACTGTTTCGGCCCTTTGAGCAAACAGCCGTTGGCCAGCGATCGGGTCAGGGAACCGGGTTGGGCCTGTCCATTTCTCGGGAATTTGCCCGCTTGTTGGGGGGCGACATCTCGGTTTATAGTCAACCGCAAACGGGAGCCACCTTCACGGTCACGATCCAAGCCCAGCGGGCAGAAACCAGCGGCGCGATCGACTCCGCTTCCCAGCAACCCATCCTGCGGCTGGCTCCGGGGCAACCGGCCTATTTGATTTTGGTGGCCGATGACCATGCGGACAGCCGCGCCCTGCTAACGGACTTGCTGAACCAAGTGGGCTTTCAGACCATCGCCGCCATCAATGGTCAAATGGCCGTTGAACTGTGGCAACAGCACCATCCCCAGGCCATCTTCATGGATATGAAAATGCCCGGTTTGGATGGTTATGCGGCCAGCCGCCTGATCAAATCCCAGCCCGGCGGCCACCAAACTCTGATCATTGCCTTAACGGCCAGCGCCTTTGATCAAGATCGAGCGGCAATTTTGGCGGCCGGCTGTGATGATTTGATTTGTAAACCTTTTAACTTCACTGATCTGCTGGAGTTGCTGGGTCAAAAACTAGGGGTGCAATACCTTTACCAAGCGCCTGCGGAGTCGGAACCCAACACCACCCCGATCGATACGGATCCTCGTACCTTGCTGACCCAACTGGTGAGCTTGCCTGACCCTTGGCAGCAGCAATTCCGAGCGGCCGTCACCCGAGGCAGCGATAGCCAAGCCTTGCAACTTCTGGAAGCGCTGCCGGACAGTGCCAACGCCCTGCGGCAAGTCCTCAACCAATGGATTGATGGTTTGCGGTTTGATCGGGTGTTGGAATTATTGGATGAAGCGCAATCCGTCCCCTAGATCAGTCCGTTTATCTCAATATGCCGTCTGAGTTGTTGCCTGCCATGTCGCACCCTGCTCCCCAGTCCGACCCGTCATCGGACTCGCCTCCCGCCACTCACACGCCTCTTGCGGGACATTTCCCCGGGGTTGTGAGTGAATTCCAGGAGTCTGGCCTGGATCGATCGAGCGGCTGGCCCCATGCTGACCAACCGCTCGATCGACCCGCGGCCGCTGCGGTGATCGCTCCCGATCGGGCCGCGACCCCTGTAATGGCTGACATTAATGCTGACACCGATATCGAGCAAGCTGGTTTTCAACAGGTGGATCTCCAGCCGGCCGATATCTTGATTGTGGACGATACCCCCGAAAACCTGAAGCTCTTAGCAGCCCTCTTAGCTGGTGAGCACTATCACATCCGCAAGGCGATCAACGGTTCCATGGCCTTACGGTCTGTGGCCGCCGATCCGCCAGATTTGATTCTGCTCGATATCATGATGCCGGACATGGACGGCTACAGCGTTTGCCAGGCCCTGAAGGCGGATCCCAGCACGGCCGACATTCCCGTCATTTTTCTCAGTGGTCTCAGCGATACTTTCGACAAGGTGCGGGCTTTTGAAACGGGCGGCTCAGACTACATCACCAAGCCCTTTCATGGCCAGGAAGTGCTGGCCCGGGTGCGCACCCACTTGCAGGCGCGATCGGCCCAACAGCGAATGGCTGCGCTGAACTTGGACTTGGAACGGCGTGTGCGGGAGCGCACTTGGGCCCTGGAGCAGGCGAATGCGACACTGCATACGGAAATTCAAGAGCGCCAGCGGCTACAAGAACAACTGATGGATTTGGTGCTGCGGGATGACCTCACGGGGTTGCCCAATCGCACCGCCTTCATGCGGGAGTTGGCGGAACGGTTTCAAGCCGCTCGCCAAGCCCAAGCCGATCGGGTGGCAGTGCTGTTTGTTGACTGCGATCGCTTCAAAGTGGTGAACGATTCCTTGGGGCATTTTGTGGGCGATCAATTATTGATTAGCCTGGCTCAACGGCTTCAGTCCCTGCTGGAGCCGCCCCACCTCATGGCGCGATTCGGGGGCGATGAATTCACCCTGCTGCTACAGGGGCCCGATCCCCTTGCCTTGGCCCAAACCTATGCCGATCGGGTCATGGAAGCCTTGCAGCGATCGTTTAAGCTCCAGGGCCATGAAATTTTCACCAACGCCAGCATTGGCATTGCCGTAGACTCCGACAACTACAACCATCCGGAACACCTGTTGCGGGATGCCGATGCGGCCATGTACCAAGCCAAAACCATGGGCCGGGGTCAATACCAACAGTTCAACAAGGCCATGCATCGCTACGCCCTCCAGACCCTGGAGATGGAAACCGAGCTGCGTCATGCCCTCCAAAACCAGGCGCTGCAAGTGGCCTATCAGCCCATTGTTTGCCTGGCCACGGGAGAATTGGCCGGTTGCGAAGCCCTAGTGCGCTGGCCCCATCCCGTTCATGGTTATGTGCCCCCTTCAATGTTTATTCCCGTCGCAGAAGAGACAGGATTAATTGTGGCGATTGGGGAATTTGTGTTAACCGAAGCGCTGAAACAGATCAAACAGTGGAATCGCGATCGACCCCGCGATCGACCTTTATTTGTGAGCGTGAATCTTTCGGTTCGCCAAGTTAACCAACAGGATTTTCTGGAAAAATTCAATCAAATTGCTCAAGACTTGGCCGCAGATCTCTCCTGTCTCAAGCTAGAAATTACCGAAGGGGTGTTTATGGGCCACACTCCTCAAAACATTGCCGTTTTGAATAATTTGCGCGATCGACAAATTCAAATTTGCGTCGATGATTTTGGAACGGGCTACTCATCCCTGAGTTATTTACAAAAACTGCCCGTGGACATTCTCAAGATCGATCGCTCCTTCATCACGCCCCTGGATGAGTCCCACGAACGGGGTGAACTCGTAGCTGCCATCATCCACATTGCCCAAACCATGCAAAAACAGATTGTGGCAGAAGGCGTTGAAACGATCGCTCAACTCCAGAAATTACAAGACTTTAAATGTGATTTCATTCAAGGCTATTGGGTGGCTAAACCCCTCACAGTTGCCGAAATGGAGAATTTTTTGAGCGCCTATCCTATCAAATTCTGGCCCGAGCAGAATTGATATTCATTTCCTGAGTTTTGCCGATGAACGCCACGGTTGCACCCGCGATGTCTACCCAATCGGACACAAAAGAGGACATTCTGATTGTTGACGACACGATCGCCAACATTCAATTCCTATCCTCTTTACTAGTAGAACAGGGTTACTTGGTTCGCAAGGCCCTTAATGGCCCCATGGCCTTGCAATCAATTCATGCCGATCCGCCTAGCCTGATTCTGTTGGATATCAACATGCCGGGTATGAATGGCTATGAAGTTTGTCGAGTCCTCAAGGAGAATGATCAACTCAAAAAGATTCCGATTATTTTCTTGAGTGCCCTGGATAGCGCCCAGGATAAAGTGCAAGCCTTTCAAATGGGCGGCGCTGACTACATCACCAAACCTTTTCAATTAGAAGAAGTCATTGCCCGCATTGAAAATCAGCTCGCTCTGAAGCGGGCTCAAGAGAGCCTCCTTGCCCAAAACTTAACCCTACAAAGGGTTTTGGAAGAATTACGCCAAACCCATTTGCGACTGTTGCAGCAGGAAAAAATGGCTAGCATTGGTCAGTTGGCTGCGGGAATGGCCCATGAAATTAATAATCCCCTGAGTTTCATTGCGGGTAATTTGTCGCCTGCAAGGGAGTATTTGGCCACGCTATTTGAGTTGCTGAATCAGTATCAAGCGGCTTGTCCTAATCCGCCGGAGTCGGTGCAAAGGATTCTGAAAGAAATCGATTTGGAGTTCATTGCCCGGGACTTTAAATCATTGGTGGATGCGATGCAAAATGGAGTCGATCGCATTCAGTCAATTATTCTGGCTTTGCGCATTTTTTCGCGATTAGGAGAAGCCGAAATTAAGTCGATGAACTTGCACGACGGGCTGGACAGCACTTTGCTGTTGCTGAATCAACCCTTAGCCGATTTAAAAATCCGCGTGATTAAAACCTATGGAGATTTGCCGCCTGTGAAGTGCCATGCGGGCCAGGTGAATCAGGTTTTTTTGAATATTCTGAATAATGCGATCGAGGCGTTGAGTTCTGCGATGCAAAGACAGCAACTTCAAGAAGATCCAACGATTTGGATTTGCACCGAACACACCAGCCCCACCACCATTCAGGTGCGAATTCGGGACAACGGGGTGGGAATTTCCCCAGAAGTTCAGCGCCAATTATTTGACCCCTTCTTCACCACAAAGCCGATCGGGCAAGGGGTGGGCTTAAATTTGGCCAGTAGCTATCAAATTATTGTGAATCATCACCACGGGCAATTAACCGTTGAGTCAGCCAAGGGAGCGGGGGCTGAATTCTGCATTGAGCTGCCGATCACCCTGCGTGCCGAGGCCGTTTGAGCCGGATTTGAGCCGGAACAGTGCTGAAGCGGCTTGGCTCCGCGCCAGCGCCAATTCCTAACAGCAACCATCACCGCGATAGTGCCAAGTGGAGGGGGTGATGGTGATTTGCTTGGGTTCTTTGGCTCCCAAGTGGGCGGCGGTTTTGTCGCAAACACCCGCCGGTACGCCCCGATCGAGTTGATGGCCTTGGCCATCGTTGTAGTGATCTTGGGGGCCGGTGTAAATGGCTGTTTTGCCCGTGAAAATACAGGGGCCATCCTCAGGAATGGGGACTTTAAAGGCAACGCTATCGAGGCTTTCGAGCAGCAGGTCACTCTCAATTTGATAAGTGGCGCGATCGAGAAGGCGATAGGGACGGCGGGCCCGAACTTCCACTTGGCCAAATCCGGCGGCCACAATTCGATCGACATAGGCTTCGTAGGTGAGGGCCCCGGAAAGGCACATGGCCCGCAGCCGTTCATCCTGGCGCAGGTGTTCGGGGATGGGTCGCTGGGCGATCGGGTCGCTCATCATCAACCGGCCGCCGGGCTTCAGAACGCGGTGCGCTTCCGCCAGGGCCCGATCGAGATCTGCCGGTTCAAAAATATTGAACAAGCAGTTTTGGGCCATCACATCCACTGACTCAGGGGCGATCGGCAATTCAAAGGCATCACCGGCCACGATTTGCACAAAGCTCAAATCAAACCAGTCGTTTAACTGGGCAGCTTGCTGTAAGTTCTCGATCGCCGCCGATCGCATTTCTGCCACCGGCTCCACCGCAATCACCGCGCCCGGTCGCCGCGAAAAATAGGCAAATTGCAAAGCTTCCAAACCGCCACCCACACCCACATAGAGCACGGTGGGTTGTCCAGTGAGTTCCGTGGGCTGCACGGTTGTGCCGCAACCATAATTCATGTTGGACATGCGGGCGGGAATTCGCAGCCCTGGAAATTGCACCGTGCTGCCTTGAACACAACACAGCCCCACTTCTGGGGTAACGGCGGCAGCTCGGTAAAAATCAGCAGCAGTTTCTAGGTAACTCATTGCAATTCGCCAGCCTCCGATCCTGCATTTAATTCATGATCAAGTTCGTCTTCGTCGTCTAGCTCATCATCGTCTTCATCGTCGAACTCGTCTTCAAATTCGTCGTCTAGCTCGTCATCGAATTCATCATCTAGATCGTCATCTAGTTCATCATCAACTAAGGCTGCATTGGCCCCATTTTGGTGATCCGTCTCCAAGTCCAGGGGATGTTCTTTGCGGTGTTGTTCAAGCTGTTCCAAAAGACTGAGAACGCGGCTTCCCCGCTCGATCGAACTATCTTCGATAAAAATCACTTCCGGGGTTCGTCGCAGCCGCACCCGCTGCCCCAATTCACTGCGCACATAGCCAGTAGCCGATCGCAAACCAGCCATGGCGGCTTCGCGAGCTTCCGTCGTGCCATAGACACTGACAAAAATCTTGGCATGTTGCAAATCGCCGGACACATCCACATCGGTGACGCTGACCATCCCCAGCCCCACCCGATCGTCCTTGATATCATTCATCAGCATCTGGCTGACTTCGCGCCGAATCATTTCCGCCACCCGCGCGACTCGCCGGTTTGTAGCCATTGCTCAATTCTCCAAAAATGCAGTCGAAATGCCGCGAAAACGCTGGCCGTTGAATTTTGCCGCTGAATTTTGCCGTTGAATTTTATTGAACTTCCGCCAAACCCAACATGGCCCGCAGCGTGAAGAACACAAATCCCAAGGCAGAGGCAAATAAGCAGCCCACGGCAATGGCCGATCGCCGGTCTTTCATTAATCCCGTAAAGGGCGAGAGCAGCGTGAGCACCACGCCCAGGCTGAAGCTAATCAGAAAGCGAGGATAGCGTAAAACATTATTCAAAAAGTCTTGCATGGGAATTTCAACGGTGATTTCAACCGGCGAGGGAAAGGCGATCGCCTGGGCAAGGGGCGTTGAGTTGGGAAACGCCGGCCCTGGAAGCCATGAGCCAATCCTTATTTTACGGGCAATTTGGCGAGTGCTTGGCGGGGCGATCGGTTGGCTTGTGGGACTTGGGCTGAGTTGGGGCTGAGTTGGGGCTGAGTTAGAGATTAACGGGCCGCTGGCTCAGAGTAGCTCGTCTTCAAATTCTTGCTTGAGGTCGCGATCGATCAAGGCGCGCACGGCCTGCTGTGGCGTGATTTGGCCATGCAGCAGGCGATGGACTTGACGGGCGATCGGGACGGGAATTTGTTGCTCGCGGGCAATGGCCACCAACACTTCCACGGTGTTGATTCCCTCCACGGTGCTGTGAATTTCCGCCAGGACGCGATCGAGGGGTTTCCCTTGGGCCAACCCATAGCCCACCTGGTAATTACGCGAGAGCGCACTGTTGCAGGTGGCCAGCAAGTCGCCCAAGCCCGCCAGCCCAAAAAATGTTTCCGCTTGGGCCCCCAAATGCGTGCCAATCCGAATCATTTCCGGCAGGGCCCGGGTCAGGAGGGCCGCCTTGGCGTTGGTTCCCAATTGCAAACCGTCACAAACGCCCGCCGCGATCGCCATTACGTTTTTGAGGGTTCCGCCCAATTCCGTCCCGATCGGGTCGAGGTTGGCATAAACCCGCAACACATTAGAGGCAAAGAGCCGCTGGGCTGCTTCGGCCGCCCCTTGGTCATAGCTGGCCACCACCGTCGCGGCCGGCAACCCATGTTCAATTTCCTGGGAGAGATTGGGCCCCGACAACACCACGATCGGGTTCTGGGGAAAAGCCGAGTGCCACATCTGGGAAGGTGTTTGGTGGCTTTGGGCATCCAGCCCCTTGGTGGCGGTGATCAACACCGTGGAGGGGGGCATCTCCGTGGCCGCTAACCGGGTGATCGAGTCGCTTACCCCCTTCATCGACACCGCCGACAGGACAAAGTTGGCTCCCCCGATCGCCTCCGCCAGACTCTCGGGACTTCGCCGCGACCACAGCCGCACGATCGCCTGGGGATTTTGCCGCGCCAGCCGGGCCAAGGCCGCTCCCCAAACGCCCGCACCAATGATGGCGATCGTGACGGGAGCCATGTCCACCCGATCGCCCCTTGCCGTGTTGATCATCACTTTTCCTCTCGCTCCTGTGCCGATTCCTGGCCACCGGCCTCAGCATCTCCTTGCAGGCCTCGGCAACCCAATCAACTATCAATCCACCGCCGATCGCAGAGGAACCGTAAAAGACTCAACCCAAAACGACCCTCTTTATCTCGACTTCGCATCTCGACTTCGCGTAATGCCCTTGCCCTCAGCAGCTCTTTGTCAGCACTCTGATCATGGTTGGAGATTAAGCGCTGGTGGAGACCAATCGTTGGATCGATCGCGCCGTTGGTTCTTCAAGGGAACAAGCCGCGCCGTTTGCGAGCCTCCATGGCCCGTTCCAACATGCCCAACAGGCCGGGGGCTTCTTCCTGGAGGGCCAATAACAGCCGCTCCCCAGCCTCCTCATCGTTTGGGTCCAGCCCTGTTTCCATAACCGCCATCAGTCGCGGCATGGCGAAATCATCAACAATTTGAATCAGCCCCACCAAACAGCGGTTAAATTGTTTTTCCGTGAGGGGAGCATCTTCCAGGGGAAATTCAATGATGGCTCGAATTTCTCCATCGGAGGGGTCATATTCCCACTGGAGCATTTTGGTTTCCCAGGAAATGCTCAGCATGGTTTGCAAAATGGCGGCTTTGTGGGGGTGGTTTTGAATGCCGCTGATGACCTGGGGCGCAAACAGCTTGAAAAAACGCCCTTCTTCTTCGAGCTGCACCACCAATTGAAAGTCATCGAGGTTGTCGGCCTGAACGGCGGTGACAATCCACGATCGCTCGTGGTCAATGTCGTAGGTCCAACCCCGGCGATCGAGGTAGCTGGCAATTTGTTCTAAAGTCGCGCCCATTGAGGAACGTTGGAGATTGCATTTCGGTGCAAAGCCAGCCTAGCAAACGGTGCTCCCCAAACGAGCTTTTGGGGGAATCTTTCTGGGGCGGTGGTCAATCGCTCCGTTGATTAGCCCTCGGATTAGCCCTCAAAAACTGCTGCGCTTCTAGGGGTGGCCTACCCCCGATCGCGATTCTTGGGCTGCTGACCTGCTGGCCTCAGCCTTAGCCGCGATCTTTGCTTAGTCGCGATCTTTGCTTAGCCGCGATTTTTGATGGTCATGGCGGTGATCAACAACTCAGCGGTTTGGGGGGAAATGGCGAGGGCGCTGGCCAGTTCCGTGAGAAATTCTTGCTCGGAAACATCCAAGGTTCCGTCAGTGAGGGTCATGTCAGCGGCCACGGCGTAGGCGGTTTCGCGCAGGTCTTCGGGCAAGGCCACTTGGGCCCCTTGAAACAGCGCATCGGGCCCTTGGGATTGCATGATGCCCAGGAGTTTGTCGATCATTTTGGCCATGTGCTCTTCGTCAAAGCGCTTGAATAGTTGCATTCGATAGAGGCTGTCGCGGAGGGTGCGCACTTCTTCATCGGTGGCGTAACCGTCGGCGGCCATGGCAATCACCAAAATCGCCGCAAACGCCTCGGGCGAGGACAGGGTGATCGTCCCGTCGGGAGTTGCTTTCCGAAACACGCTGTCGAGTAGGCCCATAGTGAATCCGTCCTTAAAAAGTCAAAACCCTAGAAATCAAAACCCTAGCGAGCGCGGGGTTTGGGGTGTGGTTTGCGGTGGCGCGATTTCGCGATTTACGGTGGCGCGGTTTGCGGTGCGCGTTGCCTCGTATTGTGGCTTGGTTTCTGTGGGTTGGGGGCGATCGTTAAGGTTGATTTTTGAACAAACCGTGACGGGATTTGGGGCCCCACGGCCGGAGTTAGGCGCGATCGGGCGCAACCTTGGCGGTACAATAAACCCCGCTGAGCCAACCTTGATTCAACTTCCACAACGAATTCCACAACAAACCGATGGCAGAAACGATTTTCTTCAACGCCCTTCGTGAAGCAACCGACGAAGAAATGGCCCGTGACCCTCGGGTGTTGGTGATGGGAGAAGATGTGGGTCACTATGGCGGCTCCTACAAGGTCACCAAGGATTTGTATAAGAAATACGGCGATCTGCGGTTGCTGGATACCCCGATCGCGGAAAACAGCTTTACGGGAATGGCTGTGGGTGCGGCCATGACGGGTCTTCGCCCGATCGTGGAAGGCATGAACATGGGCTTCTTGTTGCTGGCCTTTAACCAAATTTCCAACAACGCTGGGATGCTGCGCTACACCTCCGGTGGTAATTTCACGATTCCGATGGTGATCCGGGGCCCCGGCGGGGTGGGTCGCCAGTTGGGGGCAGAACATTCCCAGCGCCTAGAGGCCTATTTCCAAGCGGTTCCGGGGTTGAAGATTGTGGCTTGCTCCACGCCCTACAACGCTAAGGGTCTGTTGAAGTCGGCAATTCGTGACAACAACCCGGTGCTGTTCTTTGAGCATGTGCTGCTCTACAACCTGAAGGAAGATTTGCCGGACGAGGAATATCTGTTGCCGCTGGACAAGGCGGAAATGGTGCGATCGGGCGAAGACATCACGATCGTCACCTACTCCCGGATGCGCCACCACGTGATGCAGGCGGTGAAAACCCTGGAGAAGGAAGGGATCGATCCGGAAGTGATTGACCTGATTTCCTTGAAGCCGTTGGATATGGCCACGATCGCCGCTTCGGTGCGCAAGACCCATCGGGTGCTGATTGTGGAGGAGTGCATGAAGACGGGCGGCATTGCGGCAGAATTGACGGCCCAAATCATTGAACAATGCTTTGACGATTTGGATGCGCCGCCGGTACGGTTGTCTTCGCAGGATATTCCCACGCCCTATAACGGGATGTTGGAGAATTTGACGATCGTGCAGCCGGCCCAAATTGTGGAAGCCACGAAGAAACTGTTGGACAACCGCATTTAGTAGGAACGCTGCGCTTAGTAGCACTGGTCGCACGACGGTTATTCGGGTTACTCACGACCGGTTCTTGGGGTGGGTTAACCTGACGGTGCTACCTGCGTGACGAGATCGCTGGGGGCAAGGCGCTGAGGGCTGGTTGTTCAATCGCCCAAATCGCTCAATCGCCCAAAACCCTGATGCCACCGTGGCGATCTTGTGGACTAGATCTTGTGGACTACATGTTGGGGGTATTAAACACCCCATCCCAATATTCCGGGGGCGGGCAATCCAGATACTGGGTTGCCCGTTCTATGTGGAGCTTCACGGAGTGATCATGGGGCCGCAGTTGCTGGGCGGCGGCAAAATGCACCATGGCTTTGTGGAAATGGAAGCGGTTAAAGGCTTCTTTGCCCAGTTCGTATTGCTCCAGGAAGGTTTCATCTTCAAAGGAGAGGGGACGGGCGCGATCGCCAATCAGTTCAAAGATGCGAATCGGTTTGGTGCGGCCTTTCACTCGTACCCGATCGAGTTCGCGCACCCAGAGCCGATCGGCACAGCGCTCGTAGGTGGCTTCGCTGAGGATGATGTCACAGCCATATTCTTTGGTCAGCCCTTCCAGTCGGGAGCTGACGTTCACGGCATCCCCGATCGCGGTGTAGTCCATGCGCCGTCGGGAACCAATGTTGCCCACAATCACTTCGCCGGAACTGATGCCGATGCCAACCCGAAGGGGCGGTCGATCGGTGGCCACCAAGGCTCGGTTAAACACTTTCAGGCGATCGCGCATATCCAAAGCCGTCAGCACCGCTAGCCAAGCGTGATCCTCTTCGAGGGGCAACGGCGCACCAAAGACTGCCATCAGGGCATCGCCAATGAACTTATCGAGCGTTCCCTTGCGATCGAAAATAGCCTCCACCATGGTTTCAAAGTATTGATTCAGCAGGGCCACCACCTCCGTGGCATCCAGGGCCTCGGCCAAGCTGGTGTAGCCCCGAATATCGCAAAACAGGATCGTCACATCCTTGCGCTCACCGGTCAGCATGTCTGCCCCCAGTTCCACGGCCCGTTCGGCCACTTCGGGGGTCATGTAGCGAGACATGGTGGCTTTGAGTCGTTGTTCGCGGCTGATGTCTTCTAACACCACCAAACCGCCCCGCACTTTGCCATCCAAATCCGTCAGGGGATTCACGGCTAGGTTGACGTTGCGATCGAACAGTTGCATATCATCGGGATTCAGATACTCCAGCGGGCGGGCCGGATCGTTCCACAGCCGCACTTGATTGTTGCCCTGGGGCACAACCCAGACGGTTCCCTCTTGGGGGCTGAAGTAGCGCCCGACCCGCAGGGCCTGCTCAGGAACCCGATGGCGTGCGCCAGTGCTGAGGCTGTCTTTCAAGCGTGTTTCCAAGGACTCGATCGGGATAATTTCCCACACGGGCCGTTTCAGGAGTTGCTGTTCCCAAATGGTTTGGATGCTGCGGCGGCCCGCCATCCCATCCCGCCGCACCGGACAACCCAGCAGTTCCAAGGCGGCTTCGTTGATCGTCACCACTCGCCCTTGCAGGTCGGTGGAAATCACGCCATTGGATAGGCTGCGCAGGATGTCTTTTTGGTACTGCTGTTCCGTGAGTACGCTGTCAAAGAGACGGGCGTTTTCCAGGGCAATACCGGCCTGGGTGTTAAAGGCCCGCATGAAGGCTTCATCGGAAGCGGTGAAGTTGCCCTGTTTGCGGTTGAGCAGTTGACTCACGCCAATTAGTTGCCCCGAGGGGTCAAAGATCGGCAAGCAGAGGGCATTGCGAGTGTTCAGGCCATGGGGGCGATCGAGCAGGGCATCAAAATCCTCGTGGGAAGGGGCATAGCTCAGGTTCAGGGGCTGTCCCTTGCGAACCACATGGCCCACCAAACCCCGATCGCTCGACACCTCCAACGATCGCCCGTCTTCAAAGGTGGTGCGCAGCCGGCCCGTGTCCCGATCGAGCCGGTACAGCGTGCCATATTCCGCCTGCATAAAGTCGCGGGCTTCCGCCATCACCGCCTGCAAAACCCGATCCAGTTCCAGGCCCGTTTGGGCAAATAGGGTAGTGACCTTCAGCAGCGCCGCCACCCCACGTTGATTGCGGGCCGCCTGATAAAAAGATTGGCAACTTTCCAGAATGATCCCGATCGATTCCGCAAATTCTCGAAAGCGGGCCTCATCTTCGCGGTCAAAGGCCGGCGCGGTGGTTTTGTTCAGCAGTTGCACCACGGCCACCACGGCCCCATCGGTGCTGCGGATGGGCATACAAAGCAAGGCCTCTGTGGGGCGATCGCCCAGGCCATCAAAGGCCAGCTCAAACCCCACCGCCTGCTGCACGTTGGCCATGTTCACCACTTCACCCGTGGCAGCCGATCGGCCCGTAATGCCCACATTCAGCGGAATCCGAATTTCATCGGACTCAGGCACTTGATCGCCATTGGGCCGGGCCCACAGTTCCGCGCGATCGGGATCCAACAAAAAAATGGTGGTACGTTCCGCCTGCAAAATCAGCCCAATTTTGAGGGTCAAGGCATCGAGAATTTGCTCCAAGATGCTTTCGAGCGCCGCATTATTGACCAAATCAAAGGCGCGCAAAAACTGCTGAAACTCCGCTGTGATGAAGTCCAGGAGGCAAACAAATTCCGCAACCGGAAGATCCTTAACCCGTTGGGTGAGCAAGCCCACCCGATCGGGTCGCGTTAACGATGCCAAAAAACTGCCAGTGCCAGCAAAAGTCATGACGATGGCGCAACCCAAAGGAGCAGAGGCGCAAACACAAAACGGAACCAATCAAATCAAGAATTCAGCCTAACCGCAAAGGGCTAGCTCCCCACCCAACGCCCCTTTGCAACCCACTTTATTGTTAGACCGAGGAGGGATAATTCGCCACCGATGGGTTGAAATTGCCCCACCGTCGGTTTTCCGTCAGTCAAAGCAATTCAGTTAATTTAGCTAATTCGGTGAATTCAGCCAATCAAGCGCAAGGGATCCAACCCTAGCGCAACCGTAACGGAGCTTTGATCGTGCTTGGGGGCATCCACCCAACCGGTCTTTTCCCAGGGGAGAGATTGATTGGTTATACAAACATTTGCGATCGTACCCCGGAGAGTTCTCCCTAGTCCCTGAGGTTTCACCCTCTAGGGGCTTGGCCAAGGGATGGTTTTCTGCTGGGCGATCGCATCTGTTAGGGCCTGGGCCCCATAGCGATTGAGGTGGCTTGGATCCGAAAATCGATCATACTGATTCACCCAAAGCCGCGAAAGATTGAGATACAACAACGGCTGTGAATTCATGAATTGGTGAAACTTTTGCTCATAGGCCGATCGGGGTGGATCTAAATAATCATCCGTCAAGGGCACATTCACAAAAGCCACCTTTACTCCTCGCTGTTGGGCATATTGCAGAATTCCCGTCAGCGCATCAAACTGCTCGCCCCCCAAGGAAAAACTACGGTAATCGCTATCAAAATCCCCCGGAACCCGTGGGTAGGTTTGATAGTACGTAGAAGGATCAAACTTGACAGACAGGGGCAAGAAGCCATGTAAATCCACTACCCCATCGCGCCCCGCACCGGCCGTGGCTGCCACTTTCCCCAAGTGGGCCCGGGCCCCCTGCACCAAATCGGGCAGAGCAGGGCTGAGACCCCGACGGAGGGTCTCACGAGCACCCAATAACGCAAATAGATCCCACCCTTGCCACCGATCGCGCAGGGTGGCCTTGAGACTATCACGGCGGCTATGCACCTGGGATAGTCCCGTGGTTCGCTCCTGTAACCAGGCTTCCACGTCTTCGGGGGTGGGAATGGCTTCGACGGTGGAGCCTAACCAGGACTGACGCAGCAGGGCCGGAGCTTCGCGGGTGCTGGTGAGGGTGCTGGGGCGATCGGGCGGTTTCGGCGGTGGAGGTGCTGACCCGCTCGGGGCACTGACCAGCGGGCTGACAGGACGCGGAAATTTACCCTGCTGAAGGGCCCGGTAAGCGGGTGAGGCGGCCATGGCTTGGTAGGTGGCATCGGCCCGCCCGCTGTTAAAGGCGCGAGTGCCATCGGCCCAGAGAATAAGCTTGGGCAATTGATCCGGCGGCAAAATTCCCTGCACGATCGCCTGAACCACCTTGGCCGTGGCCCCATTGATCCCAAAGTTAAAGATTTTGAGCTTGGGATGGCCATGGCGAGCCAACTGATCGCGCAGGCGGGCGGGGTCGATGCCGCGCAGGGCCCGGGAACTGCCCACCACCAAGACATCGGGCACGCCTTCCCGCAGCACAAACTGCTGATAGAGCAGAAGTTGGCGATCGAACTGGGGACTATTGAAACTGGGAAACTGGGGCGGTTCCGGCAGCACCTCCGCCGCTTCGGCCGGGCCGCTGGAGAGGTTCAGCAGGGCCGAGGCGGAACGACGGGCTTGGGCGGCCGAAGACAGGGCCCATTCGGGCCGGGCTGCGATCCAATCCAATCCCACAACGAGGCTGCACCCGATCGCCCCGGCGCTGAGGAGGGGGAGCCATGGGGCCGGTTCCGGGCGATCGGAATACCAAACCCGGGTGCGGGTGTTGGGATGGGCGGTGGCTGACTCGGGCGGTTCCGCGTCCGTGGTCCAAATGCCTGTGGCCGTGAGGGCCGATCGCGCTGCCAACCAAGCCCGTTCCCGAAGCTGAGACCAAGACCAGCCCGATCGCCCCGCACCGGGCAACGACAGGGGCCGCAACGATTCCCGCTCAATGGGCTGATCCAACTCTGGATCGAACGCTGGGGAATGCGCTGGGGAACGGGCCCGATCGAAGCCTTGGGGTGAATGGGATTCGGTGGCGGAGGCTTCGGCCGCCCGGGCCACGGCTGCCTCCGCGCCCACAAAATCCGGAACCGCATCATGGGAACTGAGGCGGCCAGAGCGGGCGGTGAAATCTTCGGCAAATTGCCATTGGGGCTGTTTGCTGCCGGCGGCCCGGCCATAGATCCGCACCCCAGACAGACCCGGCACTTGCAGATCATGGATCAGCTTAGCCACAGCGGTCGTTACGGCGGCCTGCTCGGGGCAACGGGGCCCATCCAACATCACATGCAGCAAATCGCCCCGCCGACAGAGCTGCACCCGCAGCCCTCCGGAAGCCATCCATTGATCCAAGTGCGGATTAATCAGCCGCTCTAGCAAAAACACCTGGGCCGCATGATCATCACTTTGGGCCAGGGTGAGGGTGGACTCGGCCAAGTCCGATCGGCTGGCCGCTGGCAAATCCATCCATTCCACCCACTGGGGTGTGGCCTCCGGGCGATCGGGACAGCCATAGAGCACCAAGGAATGGATGCCCTGCGGGGCGATCGCCCGCACCAGGGTGGAAACGGTGCTAATCACCTCCAAGGGCGTGGCCAGGGCCGATCCCTGAAGTTTTGCGAACACATGCAGCGTGGACTCTTCCAACACCGCCGACACGGATTGGGCCAAACGACTGCCCAAGGTGCGATCGAGCAAGTGCGAGAGGGCCTGCACATCCCCCCAGCGGGCCCAATCAAACAACATTTGGCGAGGAGCCGTCAGGTTCACCCGCAAAATCCAATTGGGTTCCGGTTCCGCAACGGCCTGGCCCAACACATAGCCATCCCGGAAGCCTTCTAGGTTCAGTTCCCGCAAGGCCAGGGCCATGGCCGGCCCCTGGGCAACCCAATCCACCGGTTCCGCCACCTGGCAAATGGCCCAAAGGCGATGGCCCGTAGCCCCGTTCGGCTCTCCCTGAATCACCCGGGGGCTGGGGGTGATTTTGACCGTCACCTTGGCTTGAATGCCCGATCGCTTCAGGGTTTCACCCACCTGCTGGGCGGCCCGCTGGGCCAAACCGGCCCAAGCGGCTTGGATCGGCGGCGCGTCGGGTGCTGAGTTTGCTGGTAACGGCAGGGCCGCAAATTCCTCCGAAGCATCCGCAGCCTGCATCACATCGGCAACAGTTGGCATTGGGGTTGCGGTGGGAGCGGTGGCCATCATGGAAGGCTCCAGCACCACGTAGCGTGTCCAGGCCGGCTTGGTTTGGCCCAGTTGCCGACCATAGAGCAACACCAGCCGGGGCAAGGTTTCCCAAGACAACTGATGCAGGGGCGATCGGGTCAAGCCTTGGCGAAACCGGGCTTCCAAAACTGCCGCATCGGGACAGGTCAACCCTTCGCAAAGCACGTGCAAATGGGTTCCCGCTAGGCGCACTTGCACTTGCAGGCCTGGCCAGTTCAAAACCCGCATCACCCAACTATCGAGGGCCTCTGGTGCAAGATTTAGCGGTGGCGAGTCCACGGGTCCCATTACATCCCCCATACTTGTCGCAAAGGCTAGCATACGAGTGCCGTTTGCCCATAGCGAATCCGGAAGCCTTGAATTAACAGAATATCCCCGAAACGGGCATCAACGGCTACGCTGTCTAGACTACTGAAAAGCGGAATGCAGGGTTTTGTCGTCTAAGGTCGATCGCCTGATTGATGACCGATGGCTCGCCTGAATTGTCTGATCGATCGCCGATTGACCAGTCACTGGAGTAGCCCAAATAACGCCTCGTTGTTCTGAATCCTTCGGAATGATCGTGAGGATCTGGCGAGGCTCGATCGAGATTGGGCCGGCGCTGAAGGCGATTGTGCTGAAACCATCAAACCAGAACCGTTCAACCCCCCCTTGTCCGTTCCATACAGACTCCAAAAAGCCGTCAGTTCGCAAAATAATGTGGTATCGATTGATTGTTGTTGTTAGACCGCGAGGGTGGCAGTTGTGCTGATCCCCCTAGACTATTATCGAATCTTGGGCTTGCCGATCCAGGCCACCACCCCGCAACTGCAACAGGCCTATCGCCAGCGGAGTGACCAACTGCCGCGCCCGGAATATTCCCAGGCCGCCATTACCCTGCGGCAGCAGTTGATCGATGAGGCCTATCGCCAACTGAGTCAGGCCGCCAGTCGGCAGGCTTATGATGAAACCTTTTTGGCCGGTGGGGGTGGTTCGGCTCCGCCGTTGCTGGATGCTCAAGGCCGTCGCCGGGCGAAGCCGCCGGCCGATCGCGCCGAAACCCCCATGCTGGATCTCGATGAGCGCCAGTTTGTGGGGGCGCTGCTGCTGCTCCAGGAACTGGGGGAATATGAACTGGTGCTGGAGCTGGGCTATCCACACCTGAGCAATCCGGGCACGATCGAGGCGGGCCGCTTTGGTGAACCGCAATTGGCCTTGGCAGATATTCTGCTGACCGTGGTGCTGGCCTACCTAGAACTGGGCCGCGAACAGTGGCACCAAGGCCAGGCGGAACCGGCCGCCACCTCCCTCAAGATTGCCCAAGAGTTGCTGTTGCACCATGGGCTGTTTGCCAGCTTGCGGGGCGAAATTCAGGCGGATTTGTACAAACTGCGGCCCTATCGCATTTTGGAGCTGTTGGCCCATCCGGACGAGAACAGCGTGCAACATCGCCAGGGCTTGCAGTTGTTGCGCAGCATGTTGAAAGAACGCGAAGGCATTGATGGCCAGGGGGATGACCGATCGGGCTTGGGCGTTGAGGATTTTCTGCGTTTTGTGCAACAACTGCGGGTGTATTTGACCACGGAAGAACAGCTCGCCCTGTTTGAAGCGGAGGCTAAGCGCCCCTCAGCGGTGGCCACCTTCCTGACGGCCTATGCGGCGATCGCCCGGGGATTTGGGCAACGACAGCCGGCCTTTGTGCGGCAAGCGAGCTTGCTGTTGCGTCGGCTGGGCAATCGTCAGGACGTGTTCTTGGAGCAGGCGGTTTGTGCATTGCTGTTGGGACGGCCCGAGGAAGCCACGCGCTACTTGAGCCAAAGCCAAGAACAGGAAGCGATCGCCCTGATTCGTCAGCAGTCGGCCGGTGCACCAGATTTGTTGCCGGGCCTCTGTGCCTACACGGAACATTGGTTACGTCATGAGGTGTTTCCCCATTTTCGGGATTTGGTGCAAGGGGGTGTTTCCCTCAAGGAATATTTTGCGGATGCTTCGGTGCAAAGCTATCTGGAAGCCTTGCCGGAGGGGGAACCACCGGAGAATGAATGGACGGTGGTTCCCGATCGCGCTTCCGTGAAAGCGGCCACACCGATGACAGCAAACCGGGGATCAAACCGCACCTTGGCGGCCCTGGCCGAATTGGGCGATCGCCGGTCGATCGACATGCCCCAGTTTCCCTGGCAGCGGCCCACCCCTGTGCCATCGGCCGCCAACCCGATCGAACCCACTGCCAGCACCATTCGACCGCTGCCCTTGCCGGGACAGTTGGGAACCCAAGCCACTCAACATGATCCAACGGCCCAGGACTCCGGCGCGGTTGCTCGGGCCTTTGCGGACTTTTCTGCTCCGGCTTCTGCGCCGCCGCCCAACAACGTGATTCCCCTCAGTCGGGCCACGGGAGTCAGCACAGGAACCAGCAACACGGGCAGCAGCGGGCGATCGAGCGTGGGAGCCGCGCCTCCGTTACCCCCTGGTGGGGCCGATCGCCCCAGTCGCAGTCGTCAGCGCACCGATCGCCCTGCCCGGACTCGGGGTGGAGGCGGCGATCGACTCCCGATCGCGATCGGGGTTGGGATTATGGTGATTGGTCTTGGTTCGTTCCTCATTTGGCGGGTGTTCCAAGCTCTGGGCGAAACCTTCCAAGGGGGGCCCAACCTGGAGGGAGAACAACCGATCGTCCAACTCGATCGGCCCGTGATTGAAATTCCGCCGCCGCCCGCAGTTCCCAACCCGGAAACCGCCCTCACGGCCCCTGGCCTCAACCCGGAAACCGCCCAGCAACTGGTGCAAACCTGGCTGAGCGCCAAGGCCGCCGCCATGGGCCGCGAACACCAGGGAGAACGCCTCACGGAAATTTTGGCGGATCCGATGTTGCGCACCTGGCGGGCCCGATCGCGCGATGCCCTCAACCAAAAACTGCACTGGGAATACGAGCATCAGGTGAGGCTGGAAGATGTGAAAGCCACGCCAGATCAGCCCGATCGCGGTCAGATTATCGCTGAGGTGCGGGAAGTGGCCAAACTGTTCAAAAATGGCAAGCCCGATCGCGCCGGTTCCTACAACGAAGTGCTGCGAGTGCGCTACGAAGCTCAACGCAAAGACGGGCGCTGGTATCTACGTGATGTTAAAGTGCTTCGATAATTGGGTTAACCCATGGTTAAACGCCAGCTTGCTGAGCGGGTCGATCGGCCTTGGGCCCTAAACCCAAATCACCGTCCCCGCACCGGGCTGGCCTACGGCGATCGCGCAGTCCCGTATGGCCGAAGTACTTCTACATGCCTACACACCACTGTTGATTTGGACAGGGTTGGGACTCTTGTTGGGGCCCTGGTTACCTCGTTCTTGGCCGCGACTGGTCGGGCGATCGCTCTATTGGATCGGCGTGCCCCTCGAAGTCTTTTCCCTTGCCCGCCACACCAACTTTTCAGGCCAAATGGGCCTGGCTCCGGCCGGCGCGGCTCTCGCGGTAGTGTTGGGAGCCTTGCTGAGCTTGGCTTCGCTGCATTACCTGATGAGGAGCGATCTGCGCGTTGACATGCCGCCCGATCGCCCGACGGGGGGCCTTTGGGGGCGGCATGGCTCCGGGAAATTCGCAACGGCGATCGCCCTCAGCACCTCGCCCGCCCTGGCCCCGATGGTGACGAATTTGGAGACAAATCTCGGGGCAGATTGTGGAATAGATTGTGAGACAATTTGTGAGATAGGCCTCACGATCGATGCGATCGATCCGGCCAAGGCTCCGGAAACAGTCCCTTGGTGGACAGAACCCGCCGCCCGAGGGAGCTATATCCTCTCCGCCATGCTGGGGAACACGGGTTTTGTGGGTTTGGCGATCGCCCCTTTGTTTTTGGATGCCAGCTCAGCGGGATTTCCAGCGTTTTACGCAGTGTCCCAAAACGTGATGGGAACCTATGGCCTCGGGGTGTGGGTGGCCAGCACCTTTGGCACCACCGGGGGCGATCGCAGCCTTTGGGGCCAAATCAAAACCATGGCCGCCGTGCCCTCTCTTTGGGGATTTGGGTTTGGGGTGGCCAGCCAACCGATCGCCCTGCCTCCCTGGATCGAAACCCTGTCCCATGGTTCCGTGGGGCTGGTGATTCCCACGGCGTTTGTGTTGATGGGCATTCGGCTCAGTCAACTGAAAGGGTGGGACTGTTTGCGGGTGGCGGCCGTGCCGGCCCTGCTCAAAACCATCGCCGTGCCGGCCCTGTTGGGATTGGGGGCGATCGTGGTTGGGATTGATCCGCAATTACGCCTGGGGCTGGTGTTGATGTCCGGAATGCCCACGGCCTTTGCTTGCCTGATTTTGGCGGAAGAATACGACCTCGATCGCTCCATGATTGCCACCAGCATTGCCCTCACTACCGTGTTGGTTTTGCTGGCCATCCCGATGTGGCTCAAGTTGTTTGGTTAATGACCATAGGGGGGGAAATTCAGCATTGACACAAATCGCTTCCGATCGCTTCAGGATTGGAGAGCGCAGGCGCAACAAGCTTCGATTGGGATCAGGCCGCTCCCGAGGCCGCGCTAAAATGGCGAGCGATTTTGCAAGCCTCGGTTCACCCACCGCAAGCCTGCCTACCCCCTTCCGGATTGGGTCAAATTTGGTGTTAGGAACGCATGATGCACACTCGATCTACTCTGCCTTGGGCTTGGCAATTGGTGCAACGACGCACCCGTCGAGGATTGGCCTTGGGCCTGGCGATGGCCGCCTCCTGGGCGAGCGCCGGGCCGCTGCCGGTTTTGGCCAATCCTGTTCCGTCAACCATCGCTACTGAGGGCCATGGGCTGAACGGCTCGATCGGGCGGGCCCCGGAAGCCGCCTCACCCGCTCCAACGGTGGTTCCCGCCAACATTCCCACCGACTCAGCCAACCCGAACGCAACTCCCGGCTCAACTCCGGCTCAACCCCCAGCCCAAACCCCCAACCCAATCCCCACCACAGCGCCAGCGGAACTGCCCGTGAAACTGGTGCTGCGACTGCGGGAACGGCGGGTTTATGTCTATCGGGGCGATCGGGTAGAGGTCAGCTATCCGGTGGCGATCGGGAAACCTTCCACCCCCACCCCCACCGGCACCTATCGCGTGTTCCAAATGGTGAAAAATCCCATCTGGCGCAATCCCTGGACAGGCCAGGTCACCAACCCCGGCCCTAACAGCGCCCTGGGGTTACGCTGGATTGGATTTATGGAGCGCTCCAACGGCATCATTGGGTTTCATGGCACGCCCACGGTTAACTCGATCGGGCGGGCCGCCTCCAATGGCTGTGTGCGGATGCGCAACGAGCATGTTGTAGAACTATTTGAAAAAGTGCAAATGGGAACCACCGTTGTGGTTGAACCCTAGGCCCCTCTGCCTTGAATCCACACCCAACCTATGCAGTTCCAGCAACCGCCACATTTTGGGGCCTCCTCTCGCCCCTTGCCCCTTCTGGCGATCCTGGGTCTGGGCTTACTGTCCGGGGGCCCGGCCCGGGCAGAGGGGCCCCAACCGTCCCCCAATCCGCAACTCCGCCCCGTCCAGGCCGTTAACCCAGCCGCCAATGAGTCGCCCCTGAAGCGGCCAGGCCTGTGGCCCCCGATCGTACAAACAGCCCAACCGCCGTTACCTGGTTTGGGACAATATCAAGCCCATGTCCCAGTCGTTTCCAGTGCCCTGGTGTTACGGCTCGGGGAGCGGCGGGTTTATCTCTATCGCGGTACGGTGATGGTGCGCAGCTATCCCGTGGCGATCGGGCGGGATGGTTGGGAAACGCCCACGGGCCATTTTCAGGTCATTCAAAAAACAGTGGATCCTGTTTGGCAGCATCCCTTCAACGGCACGATCGTCCCGGCGGGAAAAGATAATCCCTTGGGGGTTCGTTGGATTGGGTTTTGGACCAATGGTGACAACTCAATCGGCTTCCATGGCACACCTAATCCGGAGCTGATCGGTCAAGCGGTTTCCCACGGTTGTGTGCGGATGCGCAACGAAGACATTGTGGATTTATTCGATCGGGTCACGGAGGGGATGCCCGTGCGGGTGGAGCCATGACGCAACGGGCTAAAGCCGGACTGATACTGGACTGAATCGGAGTTGGGCCGGCTCACTGGCCCACCTGGGCCCATCCCCGATCGCCCTCCCGGGAACTGGTAATCTAAACAGGCTGGGTACAGGCGATCGGCCGCTCCGTGATTTTGTGGCGCTTGCCTGCAACCACGGTTGAGCGGCTCCTGTTGGGCCCGTTGCCAACGGCCCTGCTTCTTCCGCAATCCACAGCAACCTCGTCTCGTTGAATTTGCCCCATTCACTAGCCAACCATGTCTAAACTCGACAAGCCCTTTGACACGTCGGATTTGATGTATCGTGCTGCCTCGCTGATTTCCGAATCGTCCAATCGCTACAAAATCACGGTGCAGGTGGCCAACCGGGCGAAGCGTCGCCGCTACGAAGAATTTGACACGGGCGAAGAATCTGCCATGAAGCCGGTGATTCGCGCCATCATTGAAATGTCCGATGAGCTGACCCAGCCGGACATCATTGTTTCTTAGTTTGTTTTGTTTCTTAGTTTGTTTCTCAGTTTCGTCAGTCTCCTAATGGCGCTTCTGAACGTTGATTCTGTTCTGAACGTTATTTTTGAGCGTTAATTGAGGGTTCGGCCCGCCCGTCCGGAACGCGGTCATCTCGACCGCCCGGATCAACCAAGATTCAGAATTCTTGAAGCGAGAACGGCAGTTTATGACTCTGTTGAGCGGAAACGGGCGGCGATCGGGGCGTTGGCCCGGCCTGTGGGGCGTTTGGGTGGCCTTGGGTTTGGCGATCGCCCTGATGCTTCGGGGCCCCGCGATCGCCCAACTGCCTCCTTCCACCAATGATGTTTGGCGGCAGGTTTATCAAGTGCTGCCGGATATTCCCCGGGAAGATCACTACATCAACCGTGAGTCCCGAGAGGTCGATCGCGGCAGCAGTTTATTAGCCCGCATGATTCGCTACCACGTTTACCAAGTGGGGCGATCGCCCTTTTCGCGATTGGATTGGAAACTGACCCTCGCGGACTATTTGGGCCTGCATCAATACATTCCCGAAACCAGCTATCCCGGCAATGAACGCCTCACGGAAAATCCCTTGGATGGAGACCAGGCGGCCGTTCGACGCTTGAACCGGGCCCAGCGTGATCGGTTGGTGAACACCCTGGTGATTTTGTTTGACCCCAACGGCAATCGGGGTGAGCTGCCCACCGTTACCCCCGGCCCCACCAATACCCCGCGTCCCACTCCGGTGCAGCCTCGACCCGGTAGCGGTGCGGATTTGTTGCGCCTTTAATTTGTCCCCATTGAATTTGTCCCCATTGACCATGGCAGACAATGATTACGAATTCGGCAGTTTCTTTAGCCTGTTTGCTGCCGATGGATTACCGGATACTCGCTTGATTCGCGATCCGCTGTCGCCCGATGATGGAACCCGACCGCGTTTTTTTGATCTGAGTACCAATGGGCAACAGGGTGATCGGGTGCGGATTCCGTCCCTGCTGACGGCCTATCCAGGGGGTGTGCGGGCCCTGAATGGCGATGATTTGGTGCAGGGCAGCGAGGCCGCAGACATCATCTATGGCAACGGGGGCGGCGACTATCTGGAAGGCAACGGCGGGGCCGATCGCTTGATGGGTGGGCAAGGGATGGATTACCTCAGCGGCGGGGCCGGCAACGACACCCTATTTGGCAATTTACAAGCCGACTATCTCTATGGCGGTGAAGGGGATGATCTGCTGCTGGGTGGTCAGGGGGCCGATATCCTGACCGGTGAGGCCGGCAATGATACCCTCGCGGGAGACTTGGGGCGCGATCGGCTCTGGGGAGGTCGCGGCGCGGATACCTTCATCCTCCGGCCGGGCGATGCCCCAGCTAACAGCCCGATCGGGAGTGAGCAACCCCGTACCACCGACCCAATTTTCAACGTGGATGAGCTGGTGGTGGATATCATCCTGGATTACAACGCGGCCGAGGGCGATCAAATCCAGTTGGCGGATGGTGTGTTGCCGGTCAATGTGCGCCTCAGCCAGCGCTACTTGGTGATTGGCGATTCGCGCGACCATGCGCCTGAGGGGCCGTTTCCGCCGGGATCGATGATTCGGACGGCGGATTTTCGGGTGGAGGCGATCGCGGCCACGCTGATTACGGATAGCAGCACTGGCCTGGCCCTGGGGCTAGTGCGCGGTGCCAGTCCCGATCAGGTCAGAATTGTGGGACTGAATGCCGGAGGGTTGGCCACCTAGGCATGAGGTGATCCAGCATTCAGCGCTAACCGTTGATCGGTTGATCGGTGTACGGTTCCCTGGCTGATGAATCATCGTTCAAGCTGGAGATTGAATCGCTTCGGCCCCTGCTCAGGGGTTTTTGGGATCCAATTCCTGTGGGTCGAGGCGGTCGGCGGCGTAGTTTAGGGTGCGATCGATGGTGTCGATCAGGGCGCGGTTGGTGGCCGGAGCCGATCGCTCCTGGGGCGATCGAACAATGGCTAATCGCGGCCGGGGCGGTCGCACGCGCCTTTGCCAGTTCGTCATCCAAGCTTCCAAGGTGCGGGGGGTGCTGGCTGGACAGAAAAAGAACCCTTGCACTTGCCGACAGCCCAACCCTTGCAAGGTACGGATGCTGGAGACGGTTTCGGCTCCTTCGGCGGTAACGGTTAGGTCTAACTGCTCGGCCAGGTTCAAAATGGCGGCCACGATCGCCCGAGGACGTTCTTGGCGATCGAGGTTATGGATAAATGACTGATCAATCTTCAGCCCCGACAGTGGCAATTGGTGCAAATAGCTAAGAGAAGAGTAGCCCGTGCCAAAGTCATCAATCACCCAGCGCACCCCCAGGATGGCCAGGCGATCGAGCGTGGCCCGCAACTCTGGCGATAGGTGCATTAACAGGCTCTCCGTAATTTCCAAGGCCAGGAGATTAGGGGGCAGCCCCGTTTCTTGCAAAATGGTCTCCACTTGCCCCACAAAGTTCGCCCCCGTCAGTTGACGAATGGAGCAGTTGACGGAAATGGGCAACTCTTGACACCAGGGATAGACCGATCGCCAATGCTGTAGTTGCTGGCAAGCTTCCCGCAGGGCCCACAGACCCAGCTCCACAATGATGCCGGTTTCTTCCGCGATCGGGATGAACTCCGTGGGGGCGATCGAGCCGCGTTGGGGATGGTGCCAGCGCATCAGAGCCTCAAATCCCTGGATCGCTTGGGTTTCCAACGCCACCACAGGTTGATAGTGCAGCATCAGTTCTCGCCGAGGCAATGCCCACTGCAAATCCGAAGCCATCTGGAACCGACTGAGCACCTGGGAATGCATTTCCCGACGAAAGACCACGCAAGTGCCTTTGCCCCGCTGTTTGGCCGCATAAAGGGCGATTTCTGCCTGACGCAACAGGGTTTCCGCATCCAACTGAGGATTCACCCAAGTGATGCCAATGCTGACGCGCACAAAAATTTCCAAACTCCCCAGGTCAAAGGGTTGGGCAATGAGGGTTTGCAGTTGAATGGCGCGATCGATTCCCAGGTCATAGCTGGCCAATCCTTCCAGAAACAGCGTAAATTCATCGCCTCCAAACCGAGCCAGCACCTCATTGGGTTGCAAATGGGCTTGCAACCGCTGGGCTAATAGGGTCAGCAACTGATCGCCCACCCAATGACCCAAGGAATCGTTCACCAGCTTGAAATCATCCAAGTCCAAATGCAGGATGGCGCTATAGTGCCCGGGCCCGGCATCAATTAACCCTGGCCAGGGTTGATGGTTGAGGCTGGTTGCCAATGGCGGTTCCCCCGGTGGGCCCATGGGGTGGGTCATGTTTTGCGCCATGTTTTGCGCCATTTTCTGCTCTACTTGCTGCTCCATTTGCTCTAGGCGATGGTCAATGGCTTGCAGCAGAGTGTGGCGATTGGGCAAATCCGTGAGCGGATCGTGGGCGGCTTGGTGGGCCAGGGTTTGAAAAGATTGGGCGAGCTGCTCCGTCATGGCGTTGAAGGTGCTGGCCAGGCGATCGATTTCGGCAATGGGCGATCGGGGTGCGCGATCGAGCCAGTTACCCTTGGCCAAACCCTCCGCCGCCAAGACCAGGTGTTGCAGCGGCCGAGTCAGCCATTGGGTCAGCCATCCCCCCACCGCCGCCACCACCAGCAACATCACCAAACAAGCCACCACCGTTGTTTGCAACTGAGCGGCGATCGGGGCGTAAAAATCGCTTTCAGGCACCACAATCACCACCCACCATTGCAGACCGATCGCGTTTTGGAACCGAGTGGTCTGGCCCAAATAGGCGCGATGGTTCACGGTCAGGGTAAAGGATTGGGGATGGGCAGCGGCAGGGGGCTGAACTCCGGCTTGCGGGGCTGCGGGATTCGTTGGGGCGGTGATGATGCGATCGGCTGCTAGATGTTGGGCCGTGGCCCGAATCACCGGATGCAGGGATTGATCGGCCTTGATGCGGCTGGGTTGGGGCTGATTGGGCCAAACCAAGGGCGTGTCGGTGGAGGTGGCGATGAGCTGCCCATCGGTTTCCATCACAAAAGCCAAGCCCGATCGCCCGATCGGCAGGGTTTTCAGAAACCGGCTCACCGCTGACAGATACAGCCGCGACGTGACCACCCCAATGACGCGCCCAGTGCGATCGCGCACGGGCTGGCTCACCGGCAGCGCCAAAATTTGCGGGTTGCTGTGGAGCTGAAAGACCGAATTCCAAACCAAACGCTCGGCTTTGAAGGTGTCGCTGTACCAACTCCGGCGGCGCGGATCAAACACTTGGGCCACGGAGGTCAGTGTGCGGTTTTGATCCAAATCAAACCCTAGCATTTTGCCGTCCGTGGCTCGCCCGGCCACCTGCAATTGGCGAGCGCTGCGATCGTCGGTGAACTGCACAGCGGCAAATTCCCCATCCTGGCCGCCATAGGCCACGTTGTCCACCGTGCCCTTGAAGATTTGGAAATATTCAATCAGGCGCTGTTCCCGATCGCTCGGATCCAAAAAATCCACCCGCCCCGTTTCCGAATCCTGGGCCATCAGTTGCACCACCTGGATCGGGGCTTGCAAACTTCCCTGCAAGAATTGCCCAATTCGCAGGCTGGTTTCTTGGCGCAGGCGGGTGCTGTTGGTGGTTAGCAGATAGTTGGCATGTCGCCAGGCGAGCCAACTGGTTAGCCCAATGGCCCCCACCAACTGAATCGCCACTGGCATCACCAGCAGCCACCGCAGAGGAACCGATCGCTCTCGAAGTCCGAATGTTGAGATCGCCTTGGGGTTAATCAACAGTGATTAATTTGCTGTGGGTTACTGACATTTTTGCAAAAAGGCGAGCCAATCCCGATGGTTCGGTTGTTGAATCAATTCTGCATTGGGGAATCGCACTATTGGGCACAGGAGCTGGCCGCTGGCTCTGCCGCCGGCCGATCGGGCACGTTCAAAGCAGCCTTGGGATAGGCAATTCGTTTGTGGTTAAACTGCTGCCAAACCGTAACGAACACTTCCGCAATTACCCGCAGGTCTTCCCGACTCAGACCCGAGCAAACGAGCTGATTGTCTTGCCAGCGGGCCCGCAACATCCGATTCACCAGCGCCAAGGCTTCCTCATAGGTGGCATTTTCCAGCGATCGCAGGGCCGCTTCGCAGGAGTCCGCCAGCATGACAATTCCTGTTTCCCTCGATTGGGGAATGGGGCCCGGATACCGAAAATGGCTTTCCAGCACCGGACGCTGATCTAGATCGCAAGCTTGGTAGGGCGATCGCCCTTGAGGGGTTTTGTCCTGTTGGGTTGTCTTGATGGTGGTTGTGGCGCGATCGGGTTGATGGGCTTGATTGGCTTGACCTGCTCGATCGGCTTGATCTACGCGATCTACGCGATCGAATCGGCTCGATCGCTCCACAGGAGTTTGATCTAAACCGAAATTGGCTGCCTTAGCCCGCTGTTCCCGCTGTTCCTGCTGTTGCTTCGCTTGGTAATAGAAATAGGCAATCAGCATCGTGCCTTGGTGTTCCGGAATAAAAGCTTGGATCGCTTTGGGCAACCGGGCCCGCCGCGCCATCACCAAGCCTTCGCTCACATGCTTGCGGACAATTTCCGCACTCAGCCAAGGATCGGCCAGCTCATCGTGGAGATTGGGGCCGCCCATTTGGTTTTCGATGAAAGCGTGGGGGTTATGGAGCTTGCCGATGTCGTGATAGAGCGTGCCGGCCCGCACCAGTTCCACATTGCAGCCGAGCGATCGAGCGGCCGCTTCCGCCAAACTCGCCACAAACAGGGTGTGTTGAAACGTGCCCGGTGCTTCCGCCGCCAGTTGCTTCAGCAAGGGGCGGTTGGGATTCGCCAACTCCGCAAGGCGAATGGGAGTGACCAAATCAAACAGATGTTCCAGGTAGGGACTGAGGCCGATGGCGATGATCACCCAAATCAGCCCCGCAAACCCACACAGGGCCGCTGAACCAAGAACCGTCAGCCAGACAAATTCGGCGGCGGCGCTGTTAATCAGGTTCATGACCAGGTATAGCCCCCCTTGGGCGATCGCCACGCCCCCGCCCAACAGGGCCAAGTCTTCGCGCGATCGGGCCCGGCCGGCCCAGGCCGCGGCCACCAAGCCCCCCGCCGCCACGATCAAGGCATCAACCCAACTCACCTCCAAACCGGGGGGCAACAGCAGCGCCAACAGCCCCACCAAAGACATGCCCACCAAGGAACCGTAAAAACCGCCACTGAGCAGGCCAATGGCAGACAGATTAGCCAGCATGGTGGGGCTGGCCCAAGGCCAGGTGGCTCCCATGCTGATCAGTAGGGGGGTGCTGATGGCTAGCAGCAGCAACAGGAAGCTGTCTCGTTGTCGCAGTCGGTGATAAACTCGGCGCTCAATTTGCCAAAAGGCCACGATCGCCCCCGAGACCAACAGGAACAGCCGCAGAATTGCTCCCCAGTTCACATTCCGAGAGCTGAGACCATAGCGATCGAGCAAGGCAAATTGGCCCGCATCAATGCGTTCACCCTGACGAACAATGGTTTCGCCCATGCGCCGCGACACGATCGAAAGGGGCACATCTTCCGCCGCCTGTTCAGCCAAGCGGCGGGTGCGGTCTGGATCTTCCGTGAGGGTGGGGCGATCGATCGTGCCCAGCAAAAGCTGTTGAGCCAGGGCCCGACCTTCCAAGGGAACCACCAATGCCACATGGAGTTGCACCGCCCGTTCAACGAGTTCCGGCGGTAAACCGGGTGCGAGACCCTGCACCAACAAGTTTTCCAGGGCCACCAAGGTTTTGGCGCGGGTGGCCTGCCATTGGGTATCAGTCAGGGTGAACAGATCCACCGTGTAGTCCTGTTGCCCAAAGTCTTGCATCACGGCTTGGGCCATGGCGTAGCGTTCGCGGGCCTTTTCAATGGCGCTGATCACTTGCCGCAGCGCCGTTTCACCGGCCTGGATTCGGTAGGTTTTGAGGGCAACCACCAGGGGGTGTTCTGCTGAAATGGGCAGGACTTTTCCGGAGGCCAGGGACGGCTTGAAGGGGTCAAACCCATCTGATCGCCCCGTGGGTCGGGGCGTGGGTTGGGGGGACGACCGTCCCAGGGCCTGGAGTACCTGTTGCCAGTCCGCCTCATTGAGCGATCGCGCAATTTGTTGCAGGTCAGTGGACAGAGTTGCCGCTGACCAATAGGGAAACTGACCAGCCACCTGGCGCAATTCATCACTCCGTTCCAGCCGACGTTGCAACTCGGCCGCCAACTGTTGGGTGGCATCGGAGTCCATTTTCAAGGCGGGCACAATGCCGTTGCGAGCTGCCTCTCGACGGCTGCGCGTGGTGACTTGATCCACCACTTGGGCATCGTAGGGGGCAACGATATCTTGCGGGGCGATCGAACCAATGCCGTAGCGCGGTTGATTTAACCAAGGCTGGCTCATGGTGGCCGTCAGAATAATCGCCCCCAAAATGCCTAGCAGGATGGTTTGCACCCGCTGACGAATCGATCGGGCCCGCCGCACATAGGGTTGGCCCATGGTTTGGCAACAGAGACTATGGCAAGCGCCGCGAATCACCCCAACTCCTCCGTTGATCGTCACTCGTTGAACCAGTGAACTCAGCCGACGGTTCAGCCAGCCAAGTTGCCCGGGCCAAAGCTGCCCAAATCCGCGCCGTGCCGATCGACTGTGGGGCAATGGCGGTAATGGTGGTACTGAACTAGGTGGGGAAACACTGCGAGAATTGAACCCCAAGGGCGATCGTCCAGGGGGTGGGTCGCGAAATGGCTCGGGCGATCGGCCGCCCACATACTCCACCGTATCCTCAGCATCCTCTAGGGAACCGTGGCGAGGTGGCGGTTCCTGCGCACTGGCTTCGGAGTCGGTGTGGGATGGGGCAGCCTGTTGCCCATCACGCCCCATCGGATTGGCGGGGGTCAACATCTGGGAGGCTCTCATTTTGCCCCTAACACCCTGCGCCGATCGCGCCAGTAGCCATTGCAATCCAAGTCACCATAATCAGTTCCACCCAATTGATTTGACCCAAAGAATGGGCTGAAAAATGCCATTCTGAAGAACCATCGGAGGTCATCCCAAAAGGGTCTCGTCTCCATGTTCATCTTGCAGGGACTCTGTCGGTACTTCAACCGGTTGGCTGAATTGGCCATGATCCCATGGGACTCATTCACCGTTCTGGCCAACCCGTTGCTGGACAATTTCAACAGTCGTAGCGCTCTCGCAAAGATTGCGCAATGGGTTAACACCGGCCCCATGGCAGGACGGGGCCAGCCACCACCCGATCGCCCCATAGCGGAATCTGGGCAGCATCTTGGCAGTATCTCAGTTGATTGAAGCGTAGGGCATTTTATCGGTAATTTTGGCTAAATCGTCCCCAGCAGAGGACTTGGCGGGGCGCAATTGCTCAGCGTCCCACCCTGAAATGGGTAATCAGGCGATCGCCCTCCGCGATCGAATCGGCCAGGGGATATTGGGGCAAGCGACCCGACCAGCGATCGATCAACATTTGCGCTCCCTGGATGGCCCGGGTCAGCAGCCGATCGGGCACAATTGCCCCCACATCGGCCGGAATGGCCGCGCAGCCCCCCACCGCACCCACCAACACCCCCGACCACAAAACCGCACTGGCCGACTGTTGTTGGCTGCGGGCCAAGCTGCTGGCCCAGCGGCCACCGCTTGATCGCAGGCTATGGAGTGCCACCAAAATAGGCAAGGTTTCCGGTGTAGCCGCCCGCAGCCGTTGGGGCCAATCTAGGGCCAATCGATCCAACGTTTGCCAATCGCTGAGGATGTTGACCACCGACGGCCACAGGGCATTGGAGAGGGCATTGGAGAGAGCAGCGGAATGGGTCGCATGTGCTGTCTGCGCCGTATGTGCTGTATGTGCCGTATGTGCCGCAGGATCGAACTCGGTTTCCTCTCGATCGCCCTGGGAGAATTCCAGCGTGGCAGCATTGGGATGCACCAACACCCAAGCCAACACCTCCGCCCCCAAAATCACCGCTTCGGGCAAAGGCTGATCCATCGCCTGAGTCCACAGTTGGTGCAACACCAAGGGGCGATCGAACCAGCGCAACAGCAAAGGCAACAGGGCCAAGCCCAACTGATCGCCCGGCCCCGCCATCAGCGGCTCCAGTGAGGCCAAGGCCAACAGCCCCGGATCCGGGCCCGCCTGTGCGCCAACGATCTCTGACAATTGAAGGGCCCCTTGTAAAGCCGCGTCCAAATTGCGTCGATCGCGCTCCCAGGTTCGATCAAGTTGGTGAAGCGCTACCAAACCTCCCACGAGGGCCCCTTCAAATCGACTGTGTAAACTGACGGGCCAATCGCCAAAACTCATGATTTGCCAAATCCAGCGCGATCGCGCGACAAGCGGATCTCTAATCTAAGGGATCTCTAATTCAAGATGGATGGCAAAAAACCGTCCAAGCTTGACCCTTGATTCCCGATGCTCCGCTGTGCGGCTGAGAATTTGTTCTTGAACCATTGCCTAACCGTTAATTAGCCCTATGGCTTGGAACCGCCTCCTTTCCATTCTCGAACATTTCAATTGTCCTAGGCTGGCCATGGCTCCAAATCCTGCATCAGCCCGAAAAGCAATTGCCTTCACCCGGCTGGGAATGCTCCTGAGCCTGGGCGCGATCGGCCTAGGCATCAGTCTTAGCCTGGGCATGGGGCCCGCTTGGGCCAACTGCCCGCCGCGTCGGGAACCCCTGCCCAACTTGGGCCCCGGTGACAGTGGCAGCGATGTGCGCCGACTTCAGGGCATTTTGGCGCTCCTGGGGTTTTATCAAGGCCCCGCAGACGGAACCTACGACACCGCCTTGGCCAACGCCGTTCGTCTTTTTCAGGAAACCCAAAAACTGGATCCCAGTGGCGAAGTGACCGCCGAAACCTGGGATGCTCTGCTGCCCAATCCCAACTGCCGGCCCCCCACCCGCCCCGATCGCTAGGGCCTTGGGGTGATCGACCACAGAGGCTCGCAAGCCCAGTGTCTAGCGTTTTCTGAGATCCCACGCAATCCCTCCAGTTCTCCAGATTTTCAGACTCAAAGCTCAAGACTCAAAGCCCAAGACTCAAAGCCCAAGACTCAAAGCCCAAGACTCAAAGCTCAAGATCTAGGGGAAGGAAGCACCTAAGGGTTCAATGACAGGCGCTAATCAACAAACGCTAATCTTGATCAATTCTTAAGAATTAATAAATCCCAAAAGCGATCGCGCCCGCAAGGGGAATTCCTGCCAAAAGCTGCATAGCAAAAAATTAGGAAATAGCCACAAACTGCAACGGAACTTTAAAGAGTTCAAAGTGCTTTGTAACCAAAGTATTAAGCGATCGCCACGGGATCGATCCCATTGCTTACACTGTCAGCAGAGATGGCTAAAACCATCACCACTCAACGCTTTGAGTAACGCACCCATTAACGCTTTGCTAAGTCGCGATCGCGCCTAGCGACGCAAGACTTCCTATGAACTTTCCCTGGCTGACGACCTCCATTCTCCTCCCCATCGTCGCCGCCCTGATCGTGCCCCTGTTGCCCGACAAAGACGGCAAAACCGTACGCTGGTTTTCGTTGGGAGTAGGACTCATTGACTTCATCCTGTTGGTGTATGCCTTTTGTACCCAGTACGACTTCGGCAACCCCGAACTGCAACTGGTGGAAAGCTACACCTGGGTTCCCGAACTCGGCCTGAAATGGTCAGTGGGCGCAGACGGCCTCTCCATGCCCCTGATTCTGCTGACGGGCTTCATCACCACCTTGGCCATCTTGGCCTCCTGGCCCGTTACCCTCAAGCCCAAACTGTTCTACTTCCTGCTGCTGGCCATGTACGGCGGTCAAATCGCCGTCTTTGCCGTTCAAGACTTGCTCTTGTTCTTCTTGGTGTGGGAACTGGAACTGATTCCGGTGTACCTGCTGCTATCGATTTGGGGTGGCAAAAAACGCCTCTACGCCGCCACCAAATTCATCCTTTACACCGCTGGTGGCTCGCTGTTTATCTTGGTTGCCGCCCTGGCCATGGCCTTCTACGGTGATACGGTCACCTTTGATATGCGGGAGTTGGCCCTCAAACCCTACGGCCACACGCTGCAACTATTGCTCTACGGCGGATTTTTGATTGCCTATGCCGTCAAACTGCCCATTTTTCCGCTGCATACCTGGTTGCCCGATGCCCACGGGGAGGCCACGGCTCCAGTTCACATGCTGCTGGCGGGCATCCTGCTGAAAATGGGTGGCTATGCCCTGGTGCGGATGAATGCCGGAATGTTGCCGGAAGCGCACGCCACCTTTGCGCCCGTGTTGGTGATTTTGGGGGTGGTGAACATTGTCTACGCGGCGCTTACCTCCTTTGCCCAGCGGAACCTGAAGCGCAAAATTGCCTATTCCTCGATTTCCCACATGGGCTTTGTGCTGATTGGCTTGGGTTCCTTCACGGACTTGGGCATCAGCGGCGCGATGATGCAGATGGTGTCCCACGGGCTGATTGGGGCGAGCCTGTTCTTCCTGGTGGGGGCCACGTACGATCGCACCCACACCCTGATGCTGGACGAAATGGGCGGCGTGGGCCAAAAGATGCCCAAGATCTTCTCGATGTTCACGGCTTGCTCGCTGGCATCGCTGGCCTTGCCGGGGATGAGCGGCTTTGTGGCAGAACTAACGGTGTTCCTGGGTTTTGCCAACAGTGATGCCTATTCGCTGCCCTTTAAGGTGATTGTGGTCTTCCTGGCGGCGGTGGGGGTGATTCTCACGCCGGTTTACCTGCTGTCGATGCTGCGGGAAATTTTCTACGGCCCGGAAAACCAGAAATTGGTGTCCCACGAGGTGCTGATCGATGCGGAACCGCGCGAGGTGTTTATCATCGCCTGTCTGCTGATTCCGATCATTGGCATTGGCTTCTATCCCAAGCTGTTGACTCAAATCTATGACTCGACGACGGTGCAGCTAACGGCGCGCCTGCGTGATGCGGTGCCCACTTTGGCGGGTCGGGAAACGAAGCCGATCGGGCTGATGCCGGGCGCAAAACCGTTGGTGGCTCCGGCGATCGCCCTGGAACCCTAGGGGGGAACTCCTGAGATACAGGACGCTCTCAATAGATTTAGAGCCGGGCCACAGTGTGGCCCGGCTCTTGTCAGTTTTAACGATTCTCATTGCAGGTTAGCTGCTGGGGATTCGAGGCGGGAAAAGCTCCGCAGCCATTATTTACAGGGTGCTGCTGAAGAGTAGACCCCACAGGGCCCCTGCGGCCGCCAAGGCGAAGAGAATGTTGGTGAAAAAGCGTCCGGTTTCGGCATTGAAACCCAGGGCCTTATCTTCGCGCCCCGCTGTGAAAAACAGGGACCAAGCTTGATTGAGGTTGATGGTTTCGCCCGTTGAGTTGAAGTCAGGGCGGAAGACGACGGAGTCAAGCAGGTAACGATTCGAGAAGTCTAGATCGGTCTTCATAACAGTCCTTGAGGGGGGGGTAGAGATGGGGGAGAACAGCGTGGTGGGGGGCCGGTTGGGTGTTGTGTTGTTGTTAATAACCATAACATTTAATAAAAATTATTTACAATCTATTGACTTAGAAAATGTTTCGTGTTTGCCGAACCTGATCGATGAAGCCTCCTGATCGCCCCTCGACGGATTTGGGCATGGATTTGGGCAAGGAACTGAAGTCGGCCCGTAGGGCAGGTGGCACAGGGGATGGATTGATCGCCCCGAGAAATGCCAAATTGGATGCCATCGGGGCGATCGGGCTGGGAACATTGACCCATCGGGGATTGCCAGCTCCTGAACCCTAAGTTTCATCAACCGTTTGTTGCTAAGAATTGTCCCACTGTCCCCGGTCATGGTCGTTGGATCATGCCCCCCGGACAGGCCGGGAGACTGTCGATCGCGTTGGCCCGCAATTAGGGGAGGATTGACTGCGTGATTACCGAGCGCTTTCGTTATCAGTTGCGCCAGGAGGCCCGCCAGTGGGTGACCGATGGCCTGCTGCAACCGGAACAGTTCGATCGCCTAGCCGATCGCTATCAGTTCCGAACCCTCGATCAGGGGGCCCGCAACCGTTTCGTGACCATCCTGTTGTGTTTGGGAGGGGTGTTGTTAGGCTTGGGGGTGATCACCTTTGTGGCCGCCAACTGGCAGCAATGGCCCCGGGCGTTTCGGGTGGGAGTGTTGTTGAGTGCCCTGTTGGGCGTTCAAGCTTTGGGCTTTTATTTGTGGCGATCGCCCGCTCCTCGGTTGGCTGGGCAACGCCGCTTGGGCCAAGCCCTGCTGTTGTTGGGTGGGCTGCTGTTGGGGGCGAACTTGGCCTTGACGGCTCAGATGTTTCACCAGGGTGGCCCCTTATCGAGCCTCTACTTCATTTGGGGCGGCGGTGTGTTGACCATGGCGATCGGGCTGCGGTTGATGCCCCTGGGGTTGCTGGCGTTGATTTTGACGATCGTGGGCTACTGGTCGGGTCTCTATGACTGGTGGGAGCCGGAACCCAGTTGGCAGCGAGCGTTGGCGGAGCACATGCCCTTGGTGAGTGCCCTGGCTTTTTTGCCCCTGGCCCATGTGACGCGATCGCGCTTTTTGTTTGGCTTGGCTTGGTTGTTCACGCTGGGAACCTTGCAAACCAACTTTTGGTGGAGCTTGATGCACCCTTGGGTTGCCAGTGTGTTGTCTTTGGTGCTGCCCTTCGCTTTGGGTTGGGGATATCGCGATCAACTTTGGCCGGCCGTGCAACGTTGGTGGCTGCGGTTGCCGTTGCCCCGGACGTTGCGCCATTGGTTCGTGCCCGGCGGGGCGATCGACCCAAGGCCACTGAACTTTCAAAACATCACCCAAAGTTTGACCATTCTGTGGCTGATGGGCACGTTTTACTTCACTAGCTTCTGGTTTTTCTGGGAAGGTTCCGGTCGCCAAAGCGGTTCCTCCACCGATGGCAATATCTATGACCCAGCGCAATTCGTCCCCTGGCTGGCGGTGGATGTGGCCGTGGCGGCGGTGGCGGCGGTGCTGATGTGGGCGCGGCGGAGTCGCGGCGCGGCCATGGGGGCCGATCAATGGCTCACCGACGCGGTGCTTTGGGCCCTGGTGTTGTCGTTGGGGTTGACCTTGGGTTGGCACTACAACGTGGCGGCTCTGCCCAGTTTGGGGACATTGCTGGCTAATGTGTGTCTGTTCCTGTTGGGGGTGGGGCTAGTGCGCGAGGGGCTATCGGACGGGCAGCGCTTGGCCTTTTGGGGCGGTCTGTTGCTGTTGGTGTTGGATATTTGGACGCGGATGCTGGAGTACAACACAGATTTGCTGCTGAAGGCGCTGGTGTTTGTGCTCTGTGGTGTTGGGGTAATTGCGGCGGGTTTGTGGTTTGAGCGATCGGTGCAAACGCTGAATGGGTCGAATTCTTCACCCACGGTGCGATCGTGAGCGATCGGGACTTGCGATCGCTGGCGATTCGCCCCGATCGACCCGCCAAATCAGCGCGCATCACAACCCCGTTCCCGTTAAGTTCCTGCCATTCTCCCCGCCATTTACTTTGGAAACCTGAACCATGACCCAAGACCTGATTTCCCCGATCGCCCCAGATAGTCCCCCTCCGAAGGTGGCCGGCTGGCGATTTTGGATCCCAATGTTGTTGCAGTTGGGCCTGACGATCGGGGTTCCGGCCCAGGCGGCCATGACCTACTACTGGGGGCGGGCTGTGGTGTTGCAAACCCGCCCGGTGGATCCCTACGACTGGATGCGGGGCTATTCCCAAACCCTTAGCTACGACATCAGCCAGGTGAGCGTTTTGGAAAAGCTGCCCGGCTGGGAAACTATCGCCACCGATCGAGATCAAAAACAAAAACCGCGCTTACCCTATGAACGGCGGGAGTTTTACCTGATTTTGCAACAACCGACCAACAGCGCCACCGAAGACCCCAATCAACCGCCCGATCGACCCAAACCCTGGCAACCGGTGGCCATTCGTCCCGATCGCCCGGGCCAACTGCCCGTCAACCAAGTGGCTCTGCGGGGTGAAATCATGGCCGCCATGCCCCGCTACAACCTGGAAACCTATTACATGGACGAATCCAAGCGGGATCAAATCAATGACCAAATCAATGGCGTGAACCGCATGAATTGGGCACGTCCCCGCACCAATCGTCCCTTACCGTTTGTGGTGGAAATTCGCGTGGGCGCTGATGGGCAGGCCGTGGCCCACAGCCTTTGGATTGAGCAGGATCGCTATCAGTTTTAAAGATGGTTGCGAAGTAGTAGCCTGTAGGGTGGGCAATGCCCACCAACACATAACTTCATGGCATCTGCGACCTAATGGATCCACTGCGCTAGGTCAAGGCCATATCAATTTCGATGCCCAGATTTGCAGCGCCGATCGTGCCATTAATTCGCATAATCGAATGAATTTCTGAATCAATTTCTGAATCAATTTATGAAAATCAACCTCGACTCGTCCGATCAAGAAATTCGCATTGAGATCGTGCCGCTGATCGATGTGATTTTCTGCATTCTGACCTTTTTTATCCTGGCGGCGATCGGGCTGACGCGCCAACAGGGCATTGGGGTAGACCTGCCCCAAGCCAGCACGGGCCAGCCCCAGATGCGCAAGTTGGCGATGGTGGCCCTCAGCCCCGCCGGTCAGTTGTATTTTCAGCAAGCCCCGGTGACCAAAGAAGCGCTGCTGACCCAACTGCAAGCCTTTAAGCAAGCCCAACCCGACGGGACGATCGTCCTCTATGCCTCCCAGTCGGCTTTCTATAGCGATGTGGTAGCGGTGTTGGATTTGTTGCGATCGGTTGGGGGCGATCGGGTAGCTCTGGCTACCTTGCCCAGCGGCCAAAACCCAGCCCAGCGACCGGCCGACAACTTCGACCCATTCGGCAATCAGCCCCTGGTGCCCAACGATCCGAGTCAGGGGGGCGATTTTGGGAATTCGGGCTTCAATAGCCCTGGCTTTAATAATTCCAATCCCAATAATTCCAATCCCAATAATTCCAATCCCAGCAGCCCGAATAACCCCGGCTTGGGCGGCAATGGTGTGAATCAGCCGTATTTGTTACCTAACCAGTCACCGGCTCCGGCGCAACCGGACGATCGACTGCCGATTCAGCCCTAACGGACGGTGCAAAGGTGGGCGAATCATCCGGTTGAGTTAATCGAGGCGCTTGATAGGCCCTTTGGTTGGGCGATCGGGCGGAACTCGATCGGCCCCGCAGCGGGGAAGCGATGGAAAGTTGCTATGATTTGTCCTGCCATTTGGCGGCCGGTTGGCGCTGCAACATTGCGCCCGAGGGCCAATGGTTTGCCCAATCCTCACCCCCCCACAGCAGCGATTCTATGGCCACCGATCTTGAAGCTTTGCGCCGTGCCGTTCCAGTTGATCGCATCGCCTACAACGAACAAGGATTAGTCGCGGCGATCGCCCAAGACTATCTGGATGGCACAGTGTTGATGATGGCTTGGATGAATGCGGAATCCTTGCAAAAAACCCTGGAAACTGGCGAGGCTTGGTACTGGAGCCGATCGCGCCAAGAACTGTGGCACAAGGGCGCAACTTCCGGACATATTCAAAAGCTCAAAAGCATTCGCTATGACTGCGATAGCGATGCCCTTTTAATGACCATTGAACAGATTGGGGATGTGGCTTGCCACACGGGGGCCCGCAGTTGTTTCCACCAAGTGGATGGGCAAGTGGTTCCGCCGCCTGCTGATACGTTGTCGCAGGTTTTTCAGGTGATTGAGTCGCGCAAGACTAACCCAAATCCTGAGTCCTATACCTGCAAATTGTTAGCCGGTGGGGATAACAAAATTCTCAAAAAAATTGGCGAAGAAGCGGCCGAAGTGGTGATGGCTTGTAAGGATGATGATCCGGAGTCGATCGCCTCAGAAGTGGCGGATTTGTTTTATCACACCCTGGTGGCGATCGCCCATCATCAGGTGGATTTAAAAGCGGTTTATCGCAAGCTTCAGGAACGACGTGGTTAAAGGCTCATTGCTCTTTAAGTAATTACTTTTTGGGTGATTACTTTTTAAGTAATTGCTGTTTCGAGCTTGGAATTTATTTCCCGTTGTGGATTTTCTGTTGTGGATTTTTTTGTTGATCTCCCGTGTTTTCCATGATGGACGCTGCAATCAATCGCTCAGGATCAGAATCGGTGATGATCTTGGGCTGTGGCTATGTGGGCCGGCCGATGGCGCAATATTGGCGATCGCAAGGATTGACCGTCACCGGCACGACCACCACACCCGATCGCTTGGCGGAGCTGGCGGATTGTTGCGATCGGGCCCTTTGCTTGCGGGGAGACGATGAAGCGGGGTTGCGGTCGGCCCTGGCTGGGCAAACCACGCTATTGGTTTGTTTGGGGCCCCGGCGATCGGGCATTTATCGGGAAACCTATTTGCACAGCGCCCAAACCCTGGCGCAACTGTTGCCTGAATTGCCCCAACTGCGCCAGGTGATCTACACCAGCAGCTATGGGGTTTATGGCGATCGGGGTGGGGCTTGGGTGGATGAAACCACGCCGCCCCAGCCCACCACGGACAATGGCCGAATCTTGCTGGAAACTGAGCAGGTATTGTTGGGTGCGGCGCGGAACGATTTGGCCGTTTGCGTGTTTCGGCTGGGGGGCATTTGTGGGCCAGGTCGCGAGGTGGCGGATATTTTTCGATCGGCCAGTGGCCAAGTGCGGCCCGGCAGTGGCCAAGACTGGAGTAATTGGATCCATTTGGATGACATCGTGGGGGCGATCGCCTTTGCCCAAGCGGCGCAGTTATCGGGGCTATACAACCTGGTGCATGACGAACCCTTGACCCAAGCGGAATTGCTCGATCGAGCCTTTCGCCGCCGAGGGTGGCCGGGGGTGACTTGGAATCCGGCGGAATCGGCCCAGCGTCCTTACAATGCGCGGGTTTCCAATCAAAAACTCAAAACAGCGGGTTACCAGTTTCGATCGGCCACGATTCCGCTGTAGGGCCTTGGTCAGGGGCTGGGCGATCGGGCTGTGGCGATCGGGCCGATTGGTGGCAGTTGGGGGGAGGGGACGGCGATGATGGGGATGGGCCCGCCGCTGGCCCACTGCCCCCTGACTCGGTATCTTCACTGTGACTGAAGCTGGTTCTGCACCTGAATTTGCCCGATCGTCCCGTTGGCCCCTGAGCAAATTAATTGTCCTGGTCACGACCTTGCAAGCGTTGGTGGCCGTGGGGCTAACGGGGCAAGTGGTGCTCGTTCAAGGACAACGGGCCGTGGATGCGCTGATGAATCGCCTTGGTTCCGAGGTCGATCGACAAATTCAAGCCTACGTGTATCAATACCTGAGCGAGCCGTTGCGCCTCAATCAGCTCCATGTGCAGGCTTTTGCGGCTGATCAGGTGAAGTTGACGGATTTTTCGGCGCTGGAAACCTATTTCCACGGCAAGTTGCAACTGTTTCCCCTGGTCACCACCACGGAATTTGGAACCGCGGTCGGCGGCTCCTTGGAAGTTCGGGAATTGCCCAGCAGCACCCTAATTAAACGAAGCGATCGATTGGGATCGGGCTTGCGGCGCATCTTTGAGGTTGATCGCCAAGGGCGGCGCGTCCTCAAAGACAGCCAGCTCTATGATGTGCGCAATCGCCCCTGGTTTAAAACTGCCCTTGCCGCCCGCAGACCCCAATGGACTTCGGTGTTTGCCTTTTCGGGAACGGGGGAGTTGGGCATTTCAGCGGTACAACCCCTATACGATCGCACCGGACAACTGGTGGGGGTGTTTGCCTCTGACTTGGCCTTGGAAGGAATCAGCACCTTTTTGCGGGCCCAAGATATTGGCCACAGCGGGGTGGCGGCCATTGTGGAGCGATCGGGCCAGGTAATTGCCACCTCCACCAACGACCCAATTTCCCCGGAAGGAAAACGGATTCGGGCCAAAGACCTGGAAAATTCGATGCTGCAAGCGGCCGTTGCCACCGTTGAGCAGCGCTTTGGCACTTGGGCCGCCATTTCGCCCAACGCCCCAACCACCCAACTGACTACCAAATTCATTGGCCCCACCCAACAAACCCGGTTGCTGGTGCAAGTGTCGCCCCTGCGCGATCGCAACGGTTTGGACTGGTTGTTGGTGACGGCGATTCCGGAAGCCGACTTTGCGGGGCCGGTGATGGCCGCGCGTCGAGACATCCTCGCCATCATGTTGCTGGCCTTGGCTGTGGCGATCGGACTGGGTTGGTGGATTGGGCGGCAGGTGTCGCGGCCCTTGGTGAAACTCTGTGCGGCTACCGATGCCGTGGCCGCCAATCAACTTGATCAGGTGGTGATGACGGAAGGAACCGCCGAAACGGATCAACTGGCCCGGGCCTTCAACACCATGACCCAGCAGTTACGACAGTCCTTTCAGGAATTGGCCGCCAGCAACCAAGCCCTCGAAGAACGGGTGGCCGAGCGCACAGCCTCCCTGCAAACCAGCGAAGCCCGTCTGCGCAGTATTGCTCAAAATATTCCGGGAGCCATCTTTCAGTTCAGCAATCACGAGGGCCAATGGACGATCGACTATATGAGCGATCGCGTCAGTGAGCTAACGGGATTCAGCGCCGAAGAATTCATGGCCGACCTGGGCCGGTTTATTAGTGCCATCCACCCGGACGATCGAGACGGCTACATCGAATCTGTCAGCCGCGTGGTGGAAAATCCCACGGAATGGGCCTATGAAGCTCGGTTGATTCGTCCCGATGGTTCCCTCCGTTGGTGGCAAGGTGCTTCCACCCCCAAACGCGCCGATGACGGCACGGTCGTGTTTAGCGGTGTGTTGTTTGATATCACCGCCCGCAAACAGGCGGAACTAGCCCTGGCAGAAGCCAAGGAAGCGGCGGAAGTGGCCAATTTGGCCAAGAGTGAATTTTTGGCCAACATGAGTCACGAGTTGCGCACCCCCTTGAACGGCATTTTGGGTTATGCCCAGGTGTTGCAGCGGGCGAGCAATTTGCACGAAGAACAACTGGCCAAAATCGGCGTGATTCACCAATGTGGCACTCATCTGCTGACCCTGATCAACGATGTGCTGGATTTGGCCAAAATCGAAGCCCGCAAAATGGAACTGCACCCCACAGAATTTCACTTTCGGGCCTTCCTGCGCGGCGTAACGGAAATGTGCCGTCTGCGCGCGGAACTGAAGGGGTTGCAATTCGCGGAAGAAATCGCCGATGACTTACCCGAAGGTATCCGCACTGACGAAAAGCGCCTCCGCCAAGTGTTGCTCAACTTGCTGGGCAATGCGATCAAGTTCACGGACAGCGGCACGGTCACCCTGCGCGTGTTGGCCATGGGGGGCGATCGGGTGCAATTTGAAGTGCAAGACACGGGCGTTGGCCTGGAAGCGGATCAATTCAGCAGGATTTTTCTGCCCTTTGAGCAGGTGGGCGAGACCAAGCGCCAAACGGAGGGCACGGGTCTGGGTTTGGCGATCTCCCAACAAATTGTGGGGCTGATGGGCGGTCAAATTACCGTCGAGAGCCAACCCCACGTCGGCAGCAGCTTTCGGTTTGAAGTGCCCTTGCCGGTGGCGGCCGAGTGGAGCCGCCATTCCCGCATGACACAGCAGGGGCAAATTGTGGGTATTCAAGGGCATGCACCCCAAGTGCTGGTGGTGGATGACAAGTGGGAAAACCGGGCCGTGCTGCGGGAGATGCTGGAGCCGATCGGGTTTGTGATTCAGGAAGCGGAAGATGGGGCTGTGGCTTGGCAGTTTTTGGAGCACCATCGCCCGCAGGTGGTGATTACGGATTTGTTAATGCCCAATTTGGATGGCTACACCCTGATTGATCTGATTCGTCGCCATCCTGAGTTACAGCAATTGCCGATTATTGTGTCCTCTGCCAGCGTTTTTGAGAGCGATCGACAACAAAGCTTGGACGCGGGTGGCAGCGACTTTTTGCCCAAACCGGTGCAAACCCACGAGCTATTGCACCTGCTGCAAAAACACTTGCAACTGGTTTGGATTTATGAAGCCAGTTCGATCGCCCCGTCACCCTTGGCGCAGTCGGCGGCGGAACCCGACCTGCCCCCGGATGCACTCATCTACCCGATCGACCCCGAGTTGTTGGAGCAGCTCGAAACCCTAGCCCGCAAAGGCAACTTCAATGCCCTGAAGCGCCAAGCCAAAGCCCTGGCAGAACAGGATCCAACCCTTGCCCCCTTCGCCCAACAGCTCAAGAGCCTGGCCCAGGCGTTTAACGATCAGGGAATTTTGGAACTTTTAAGTCAAGTTCCAGGTTCATCCAACGCAAATTAACGGGTAAAGAGGCGTTAGGCCAAACAGAAACGGGCGATCGGGATCTCAGACCCATCAATTGGCTGAGAAATTGCTGAAAATAGCTGTTTTCGAGAGAATAGAGACCATAAAAGGTCTTCAATAATTTTCTGAGGATCATGAAATTGAGCGAAATAATCGTTCAAATCATCAATCATTTATGATCCTCGGGATCATAATTCATCACAAAAACTGGCGAGACTATGCTTTGAGAATCTTCTCAGAAAAAAAGTCTTGCTTGTTCTTAATCATTAGTTCATGATTGTTGATGCCTTAACCTGATTTTCAGCACTTTCGATCCAGCGCTTCATGGGCCCAGTCATTTCATTGGCCTAAGTAATCGGCCAAGTCATTGGCGATTCTTAAATGGCGATTCTTAAATGGCAATCCTTCAATTCTCCCAGCACCCTAAGCCTTTTACTGCAAAACCTTCCATCCTTGAGCCATGTCCCTCGATGCCGCTGAAAATCGTCCCACGATTCTGATTGTGGACGATATGCCAGCTAACCTTAGTTTGCTGTCTGATTTATTAGATGATGCGGGGTTTGAAGTTTGGATCGCCCAATCTGGAGAAGTGGCGCTCGATCGGGTCAATTTTGCAACCCCAGATTTAATTTTGCTGGATGTGATGATGCCAGGAATTGACGGGTTTGAAACCTGTCGCCGTTTGAAGGCCAATGGTCAAACGTCCGCCATTCCCATCATTTTTATGACTGCCCTATCGGAAGTGGATGATAAGGTGCGTGGTCTCAATTTAGGGGCTGTGGACTATATCACCAAGCCCTTTCAGCAAGATGAAGTCCTCGCGCGGGTGCGCTTGCATTTGCGTTTACAATCCCTCACCAAAGCCTTGGCCGATCGCAATCAAGAATTGGAAGTTCGGGTGGCTGAGCGCACAGCAGCCCTGGAAAAAGCCTTGGCAGATTTGCAAGATACCCACCTCAGTTTGGTACGGGCAGAGAAACTATCCAGCCTGGGACAGTTGCTATCGGGAGTGGCCCATGAAATTAACAATCCTGTGAATTTTATTCACGGCAATCTTGTCCATGCTTGTAATTATGCAGAGGACTTGATGAACGTTCTACACCTCTATCAAATGTTTTATCCAGAGCCGCCAGCGGATTTGGCAACCCAAACCCAGGATTTGGATTTACCTTTTATGATGGAGGATTTTCCAAAAATTTTGGAATCCATGCGTTTAGGAACCGATCGAATTCGCGATTTGGTCGCAAGTTTGCGCAATTTTTCGCGAATGGGCAATCAACAGCTCGCCCCAGCGGACTTGCATGAAGGGCTGGAAAATACTCTCATCATTTTGCGCCATCGATTGAAGTCCAAGGGCAGCCGATCTGAATTTAAAATCATTCGAGATTATGGGGATTTGCCCCTCGTTGAATGTTCGATCGGGGAAATGAGCCAGGTCTTTATGAACTTGATTGCAAACGCGATCGATGCCTTGGATAGCTTGGACTGGGAGCACATGAGCGGTTTGGAACCGGAAATTAAAATTCAAACCCGATGCCTGAATCAAAAATGGGTACAAATTATCGTTTCTGATAATGGGCCGGGGATTGAGCCGGAGGTGCAACAGAAGTTGTTTGAAGCATTTTTTACCACAAAACCCACGGGCATTGGCACAGGATTAGGGCTGGCGATCGCCCGTTCAATTGTGGTCGATCGCCACGGTGGTCGGCTTGATTGTGAATCTCAGATGGGTCAGGGCGCAACGTTCATTCTCGAAATTCCTGTTACTCAGCCCTAACCAGAAACCTCATCAGAAACCTCACCAGAAACCTAATCAGCGGCCATTGATCAATCGAGATAGGTTCAGGAGCGATCGGGCGATCGCATCGCCCGTTGCTGGATCTTTCCAATAGCCATTGTGAGAAAGCGGATTCCAACTTTCCCAAACTTTCCCCGCGTTCACGTTCAAATCTTCCTTCACTGCCCGTTGAAAAGCTGAATTGATGGGTCGTAATGGATAGGCAATCACATCATCAGAATCGTAAACATTCACCCATTCGGTGGCTGAGTTCAGTTGAGGATAATGTTCTGTCAGGCGGGGGGCCGGAAACTGAATCGGCAAGCCCCCATCGCGATCGCGCAGTGTCCAAAGGGCTAAGGGACTGCCCAAGGTGTAATACAAACTAAGGGTTTCACCCCGCTCCAAGGGACTATCACCCACTTGGCGTAACACCGATTCTCGAAAGAGCGATTCTGCTTCGGTGTTGTTCCCAAATTCCGCTTGCAAATCCAAAAGATAGTTATAGGAAACGATCGAACCAAGGCTATGGCCAATCATGCAAAGGGGGGCTTTGGGTCCAGCTTTTTGGGCCAGGGTTTGAAAAGTTTGGGCACAAAATCGGTGAATGGCGTGATAGGAATGGCGACCGCGTGGACTGACCTGATAGGCAATGGCATCGGAAACAAAGGACACCATAAATTCTCGAATGCGATCCCAGTTCATGGAGCTTTGGCGCTGGAATCGGGCCCACAAATCCTGTTGGCTTCCTTCCAAAACCGTTGCCCAATACACTGGAGCCATTACGAACCGCTGATGATATTCTGTGGCGGAAATGCCTAACTGACTAAAGCGATCGATTAGATTATTTTGCAGGCTGCGAATAAATTCCGGTTGGTCAGCTTTGCCGCTGTTGTAGTCAGGATCACCGGCTCCAATGCCATGAACTACGGCGATCGCCACCTTTTGCCAAGCAGCACCAGCGGCATCACTCTCAGGACTTTGGGATGTGGGGAAAAAGTTGGGGATCATGGGTTTCTCCAGTCCAGGTTTCGTAAAAATTTCGTCAAAATAGATAGGCTGGGGCGCAATTGGTCACCGCTGCCGGCCAGGGATCGGAGTCTTTGGGCGATGGCAATTGCGTTTTGCTCAAACCACAGGGCCCCAGGGAAACAGCCCAGCGAAAAGTCAGGTGATGCTAGCTTAACAAGTGGCTCCGCCTGGCCCCCAAGGGGCGATCGACCTCAGTTCTGGTCAAGTTCTGGCCAAGCGCCGGTTCAGTTCCGGTCAAGCCTTGATTAGGTTCCAATCAATTTCTAATTGGTTTTTGATGAACTTTTGGTTGGTTTTCGATCGATTGCTGACCAATTACTGATCGATTACCGATCAATTACCGATCGATTGCTGATCTCCTGCGTTAAATTCCGCTCGCACTACCCTCCATCACCATGAAGCGCATTGTTCTCATTGCTGGGTTCGAGACTTTTAACGCCGATTTGTACCGAAAAGCTGCCCACCGGGCGATCGAGCGTTGTCCTCAATTGCAAGTGACCACCTTCACCGATCGTGACATTACGGAACAACCCGATCGGGTGGCCGCAGCTTTAGCCACAGCCGATGTATTTTTTGCCAGCCTAATTTTTGACTATGAACAGGTGCTTTGGTTGCGCGATCGGGTGCAACATATTCCCATTCGTTTGGTCTTTGAGTCGGCTTTGGAATTAATTTCCCTCACTCAAGTTGGGGCGTTCAAAATTGGCGACAAGCCTTCGGGAATGCCGAAGCCTGTGAAATTCATTCTCAGTAAATTTTCCAGCGGCCGAGAAGAAGATCGACTGGCTGGTTATCTCAGCTTTTTAAAAACCGGGCCCAAACTGCTGAAATTTGTGCCGATTCAAAAGGTACAAGATCTGCGCAATTGGCTAATTATCTATGGCTATTGGAATGCTGGTGGCTTGGAAAATGTGGCCGCCATGCTCTGGATTTTGGCTGAAAAATATTTAGGTCTCTCGATCGGGGAAATTGCCCCACCCATTGAAACGCCCAATATGGGGTTATTGCACCCTGAATATGCGGGCTATTTTTTGAATCCTCAAGATTATTTGAACTGGTATCGTCAACAGCGATTGCCCCAGTTGTCGGAGCCTCCAATTAATCATCCTGATCACCTTGGTCGCCCGGTGCAATCGACAATAGAACCCCCAAAGATTGCTCACGATCGCCCGGTAGTGGCTATTTTGCTCTATCGAAAACATGTGGTGACGCAACAGGCTTATATTCCTCAACTGATTCGTCATTTTGAAGCGGCTGGTTTGCTACCCCTGCCCATTTTTATTAATGGTGTGGAAGCCCATGTGATCGTCCGAGATTGGCTGACCACCAGCCATGAACAGCAACAACGGGCTCAGGGCGATCGGGAATTAAAATCCCTGACAGCCGATGCGGTGTTGGTGGATGCAATTGTTTCCACGATTGGGTTTCCGCTGGTGGGCGGCCCTGCTGGTTCCATGGAGGCTGGGCGACAGGTGGCGGTGGCTCAGCGGATTTTGGCGGCTAAAAATGTGCCCTATTTAGTTGCTGCTCCTTTGCTCATTCAAGACCTAAAATCCTGGACAAGGCAGGGAATTGGCGGTCTCCAAAGTGTGGTGCTATATGCCCTGCCGGAGTTGGACGGAGCAATTGATACTGTGCCCTTGGGTGGCTTGGTTGGAGATGACATTTACCTGATTCCGGAGCGTGTTCAACGGTTAACCAGCCGTGTCAAAAACTGGATTCAACTCCGCAAAACTCCACCACGCGATCGCAAGTTGGCAATTATTTTATATGGCTTTCCACCGGGGTATGGCGCAACGGGAACGGCGGCCCTGTTGAATGTTCCCCGATCGCTCCTGAAGCTGCTGGAGTCCTTGCAAGCTCAGGGTTATGACGTGGGTGAATTGCCCACCGACGGCGAGGCGATTATTCAACAGGTGAAAGCTGCCGATGATCGTTGGTCTTTGGGCCATCCTTCCCGATCGCACCCACACCAGGCTCCCTTGAATGATGGCTGGGTTCCGGCTCAAATCCTTGATCAATGGTTAGGATATCTCGGCAGTTCTCGGATTCAAAAACAATGGGGTGGTCTCACGAAATCGGGTATTAAAACCTTTGGGGATGAGTTGCACATTGGGGGCATTTACTTTGGAAATGTTTGGATTGGGGTGCAGCCGCCTTTAGGTTTACAAGGCGATCCCATGCGCTTGATGTTTGAGCGAGACTTGACCCCCCATCCCCAATACGCTGCGTTCTATCAATGGTTGCAGCGGGTTTGGCAACCCCACGCGATCGTCCATTTTGGAATGCATGGAACGGTGGAATGGTTGCCGGGATCTCCTTTGGGTAACACGGGCTATTCTTGGTCAGATATTTTGTTAGGAAATCTGCCCCATTTGTATATCTATGCGGCGAATAATCCTTCGGAGTCGATCTTGGCAAAACGCCGGGGCTATGGGGTGTTGATTTCCCACAATGTGCCTCCCTATGGGCGAGCAGGTTTGTATAAGGAATTGGTGAATCTGCGTGATTTAATTGCGGAATATCGCGAGGATCCGCAGGCGAATACGGCCCTGCGGGATGCGATCGCCCAACGGTTAATTGACACGGGACTCGATCGGGATTGTCCGCTGCCGGAAGCCCAACAATTGGGGGTGGAGTTGAGTGCGGAAACCCTGAAGCTGTTTGGCCCCGATGTGCTCGATCGCTACTTTGCAAGGGTTTATCAATACCTGCAAGAACTAGAACAGCGCCTCTTTTCCAGTGGGTTGCATGTGTTGGGAGCTGCACCCAATTCCGAGCAACTGTTGTCCTATTTGGAAGCCTATTTTGAGGCGGATTTACCCCGATCGGTCTTGGAAGCAATCACCCAAGGATCCGACCTCGATCGCCCCCTGAATGCCTATCGATACTGGTTCCAGCAGGAATATCCCAATCGATCGTTTGAGTTGGATCCCAAGGTCTCAGAACGGATTCAAGAAGCCATTCGTTTGCGGGATTTGCTCAACCAAAATACTGATGAGCTAACGAATTTATTGCGGGGTTTGAATGGGGAATATATTCCGCCCGCACCGGGGGGAGACCTGTTGCGGGACGGGCCCGGCGCATTGCCCACGGGCCGCAATATTCACGCCCTTGATCCCTACCGAATGCCCTCCCCAGGAGCCTACGAACGGGGCCGAGCGATCGCCCAGCAATTGATTGCCCAACACCAACAAGAACATGATCAGGAACCGAACAGCTATCCCGAAACCGTTGCCGTGATGCTTTGGGGTTTGGATGCCATTAAAACCAAGGGCGAATCCTTGGGCATCTTGTTGGAATTAGTGGGCGCAGAACCAATTAAGGAAGGCACGGGCCGAATTGTTCGCTATGAGTTAATTCCGCTGGCTCAATTGGGTCGTCCTCGAATTGATGTGTTGGCTAATTTATCGGGCATTTTTCGAGACAGTTTCGCCAATATTTTGGAACTTTTGGATGATCTGTTTGTGCGGGCGGCGGCGGCCGATGAACCGATCGAACAAAACTTCATTCGTAAACACGCCCTGGAGCTTCAGGCCCAAGGGGTTGAAAATCCCAGTGCTCGCCTCTTCTCAAACCCGGCGGGAGATTTTGGTTCCTTGGTGAACGATCGCGTCAATGATGGGAATTGGGAGTCTGGTGACGAGCTGGCCCAAACCTGGCGATCGCGCAATGCCTTTAGCTACGGTCGGCGCGATCGGGGGCAAGCCCGCCCAGAAGTGCTCGATCGGCTCTTGGCCACCACCGGGCGCATTGTCCAGGAAATCGACTCCGTGGAATATGGCTTGACGGACATCCAGGAATACTACGCCAACACCGGAGCCTTGAAGCGTGCCGCCGAACAACAGCAACAGCGCCCCGTCACCGCGAGTTTTGTGGAAAGTTTCGGCAAAAACACCCAACCCCGCGACTTAAGCAGCCTTTTGCGGTTGGAATATCGCACCAAATTGCTGAATCCCAAGTGGGCCGAAGCCATGGCCGCCCAGGGTTCCGGTGGGGCCTTTGAAATTTCCCAACGGATGACGGCCCTGTTGGGCTGGAGCGGCACTACGGATTTTGCTGATCGCTGGGTCTATGACGGAGCCGCCGAAACCTACGCCCTCGATCGGGCCATGGCCGATCGCCTGCGCCGCGCCAATCCAGAAGCCTTCCGCAACATTGTTGGTCGTTTGCTGGAAGCCAATGGCCGTGGGTTTTGGGCCGCCGATGAGTCTGTGGTCGGCCAACTGCAAGCCCTCTACGACGAAACCGACGCGGCCTTGGAGGGAGTAACCAATTCGTAAGCCGCTCAATATCAGCCACTCAATTAGCCACTCAATTTAAATGCCCCCCAGCCGGAACCCCCTTTCAACCAGGGCCGCGATCGCGCGATCGGGAACGACAACACCGCCGTCAGCGTCCCCAGCCCTAACCCGGATCCGAAAAGACCGCCACCAATGGCGCGATCTCTGGGGGAAAACTTCTCAGGGCGATCGTGCTGATTTGCCCGCCAATGCCAGTCATTATTCAAGACTGGAACTTGCAGGCTGGAATCTGAAATTCAAGGCCGGAATTCAAGACTAAGTTCAGTGGGAGCACAAATCGTGCTCAAGTTTCTGGAGGAACTGGTTGCACACCATGAACGAACTAGCCCCCACAGCGGTCTAATCCAAGGCTCAAAGGCTAAACAGTCCCTAGGCTAACCAGTTCCGAAACCATTCACCGATTAGGAGTTTGTAATTATGGCTATTGGCCCTAACCCCCCGTTTTACGATCTCGACGATACCAACAACTTTTTCTCCACTAGCTCGCTGTCGGCAGAAGTGCTCCGCACCACCCCGGCGGGCGTGCGAGGTTTGGGGGGTGATGACCAAATCACCGGCAGTGCTCAGGTGGACACCATCTACGGCAACCTGGGCAACGACAGCCTCTATGGTTTGGGGGGGAATGACATTTTCTATGGTGGTCAAGGCGATGATCTGTTGGTGGGTGATGGTCTCAATTCCACCGGGGATGACGTACTCAGTGGCAATCGGGGCAACGACCTGATTTTGGGTGGCGTGGGTAACGATATTCTGCGGGGTGGTCAGGATAACGATTTCCTGAATGGCGAAGAGGGCAATGACACCCTGGTGGGCGATTTTGGCCAAGATACCCTGGCCGGCGGGGCTGGCGATGATCTGTTGGTGTTGCGGCGGGACACGGCGGCGGTGGCCGATTCCAGCGGGGCGATCGCCGCAGATTTCATTGTGGATTTTGGTACTGGCAACGATCTCATCGGCCTGACCGGTGGCTTGCAGGAAAGTCAATTGCAACTGCTGCCGATCACTTTGAACGACTCCGGCGGTGGCTCCACGCCCAGCACGGCAATTACGTTCAATGACAATGGGGTTTTCAAAACCTTGGGTCTGGTGTTGGGCAAAACGCCCACCGAGCTGGCCGGTAAGTTCGTGAATACGGACTTTTAAGCCGACTTTTAAGCCGACCTTTCGGCCGACTGTCTAACCAACCTTTCAGCCGGTTTTTTAGGCTAAGGGTTCCGCTGATGGGATTAACACCTGATGGAGTTAACACCCAATGGGATCAACACCTAATGGGATCAATGCCTGATGGCACTAACACCTAATGGCACTAACACCTAATGGGATCAACACCCAACCGGTGGCATCAGTGGCCGATGGTGGGTAAAGGGCAAATTGCGGACAAGGGGCTGAAGCCCCTTGTCTTCAGGATTCACTCAGTAGCTCTCGGGCCCAGGCTTCTTCTTCGGGCAGCTCGTCCAAGGAGGGCCGGGTTTCCCGCAGCTCGATCGCGGTGGGAGTTGCGATCGATCGGGGGCTAGTGCGGCTTTTGGGGCGCAGTGCGCGCTCGGCCTCTTCAGCGCTGGCACGGGCTTGGTGTAAGAGCTTATTGCAGCGCTCCCAAGGGTTTGATCCATTCAGGGCCTCAAGCTGGCTGCTGCGTTCGTTGGCAACGGTGGCCAGGGCGCGCAACACGGCAGAAAATTGGATGCCTTCGCGATCGAGGGTATCCAGCATGGGGCGTAACAATTCGCACAACAGGGTGTTGCGGTGTTCAGCAATCAACGCGCCGAGTTCGCTGGTGTTAATTGCGTCGCTAATGCTTTCGGGTAAATGTTGCATAGCTTTGTGGGCAATAGCGGAGCTGTCAAGTTTCATGCGATTTTCATGCGATTTTCAAAAATTCCTCATGAATCGCCGGCTGATGCACCCTCGAAACGCGGTCAACGCCACCTTGCGTTTGCGCTCAAAACCGATCACGGGCGATCGAGCACGATCGGGAACGATCGGTGAGCGATCGGTTAGAGACCCATTAGCGATCAACTCCACGATCGGCTACTTAACCCTTACGGTTGCCCCGTATGCTGCCAGGAATGGAGCAGCGGGTTGGTGATGCCGAACAACGCAGCCTTAAGCTGTCGATGGTGGGCTACCGGGAGTTGCGCCAGTCCTGTCCGTATAGCCGGGACAAATTTAGGCGATCGTCGATACAGAGATTGCCTATCTCTTTCTCTAAGGTACAGTGCCGATCGGGAAAATTCCGTGCAGATCAGCCAGAAGGAGAATTCCGCACAAGGGGCGATGGCGGATTGGCGGCTCCGGGCGATCGGCCCCGTTGCCCGACTCCAATTTCGCCAGCCCAAGCCCCCTCAAGCCCCAGGCATTTCCGCATCCGTCTCCCATGTATCACCCCATACATCACCCCGCGCATCACCCCAGTCATACAATTCCCCACCCGCCAGAAATCTGATCAAAATCCTCGGGATCGATTGGGCGCGCAATTTGGGCTGATATGGTGAATAATTGTGGATTCGACAGGCTTCAGCAGGCTTCGGCACAGACCGCAGCGGTTTGCCCGAGTCCCAAGCCTGAATATCCTTAGCTGTTGTGTGTTGAATGGTTTTTGTTGAACTGGTTTATTTGACCGTTCTGTTTGATTGACCATTCTGTTCGACTCTGCTAACCCCCCTTAACCCCTCGCTTCAACGGCACTGCAACTGCAAGCTATGGCTGGAAAACCCACGATCGCCGTTACTCACCTCGGTTGCGAAAAAAATCGCATTGACACCGAGCACATGATGGGTCTGCTAGCCCAGGCAGGCTATGACGTGAGTGCCAACGACGATGCGGCAGACTACGCGATCGTCAACACCTGTAGCTTCATCCAAGAGGCGCGGGAAGAGTCGGTACGCACCTTGGTTTCCCTAGCGGAAGCGGGCAAACGAATTGTGATCACGGGTTGCATGGCTCAACACTTCCGGGACACCCTTTTGGATGAAATTCCGGAAGCGGTGGCCGTGGTGGGCACGGGCGACTATCACAAGATTGTGGATGTGGTGCAGCGAACGGAAGCGGGCGAGCGCGTTCAGGAAATTTCGGAAGAACCAACCTACATTGCCGATGAGACCGTCCCTCGCTATCGCACCACGGCCGAAGGCACGGCCTACCTGCGGGTGGCGGAGGGGTGTGACTACCGCTGTGCGTTCTGCATCATTCCCCACTTGCGGGGCGATCAGCGATCGCGCTCGATCGAGTCGATTGTGGCCGAAGCCCACAAGCTGGCCGATGAAGGGGTGCAAGAGCTAATCTTGATTTCCCAAATCACTACTAACTACGGCCTAGACCGCTATGGCAAGCCCAAGCTGGCGGAGCTGTTGCGGGCCCTCGGTGAGGTGGACATTCCTTGGGTGCGAATCCACTATGCCTATCCCACGGGACTGACAGAATCGGTGATTGCGGCTATTCGGGAAACGCCGAATATCTTGCCCTATATTGATTTGCCGCTCCAGCATTCCCACCCGGAAGTGCTCCGATCGATGAATCGCCCTTGGCAGGCCAATGTGAACGATCGGCTCTTGGCCCAAATTCGCGAGCAATTGCCCAATGCCGTCATGCGCACCACGTTCATTGTGGGCTTCCCCGGCGAAACAGAGGAGCACTTTGAGCATTTGTGCGACTTTGTGCAGCGCCACGAATTTGACCATGTGGGGGTGTTCACCTTCTCGCCGGAGGATGGAACCGCCGCGTTTGATTTGCCCAACCAACTCCCGCAGGAAGTGATGGATGGTCGGCGCGATCGACTGATGGCCCTGCAACAGCCCATTTCCCTGAAGCGAAATCAGGCCTACGTGGGCCAAACGGTGGATGTGCTGATTGAGCAGGTGAACCCGAAAACGGGACAATTCTTGGGGCGATCGGCTCGGTATTCTCCCGATGTGGATGGTTTGGTCTATGTCACTGGGCCGGCTCGCCTGGGGGCGATCGTCCCGGTCACGATCACTGCCGCCGAACCCTACGATCTATTTGGCGAGGTTGCCGTCTCCGCCTAAAGAATTTGCCCCACCAGCTCTACTCAAATTCGAGGGCGATCGCTCAAAATTGAAAAGCGCGCGGGCTGGTTTTCCCAAGGAGCCATTTCCGAAGGAACCAGCTCTCGCCGCTTCAGCCCATCCACCGCCGATCGGACTCCCGCCGCGACTGCCCGATCGAATCGTGGGTGGATCAACCGGGGTGTGTCCCCAAGGATGAGGAATTGTGGTTTCTTTTCTGATCGTGGCCGTCGTAATTGCCGTCGGCCTGATTCTGCTGACCTATTTGCCGTTTGGCGTGGAAGTCGATAGCCCTTGGAAGGCCTTGATCGCCGGTATTGTTCTGGGCGTTTTACAAGGGCTGGCGCGGGCCGTTCCCGGTTGGCTCACTTTTTTACCCAAATTGCTCACGTTGGGCTTGTTTTCCTTAATTGTCAGCACCTTGCTGTTTGGTTTAGCTGCTTGGTTGGTGGAAGGTTTCCGCCTCAAAAATGGTATTTGGAGCGCCTTGCTGGGGGCAGTTTTTATTAGCATTTTCCAATCTTTGGTGCTGGGAGTTCTGGGAAATTTCCTGCCCGTTCTCAACCAATAATGCAACTAGAGCTATAGGTTAATTGCAGCGGTTTCTCAATTACTGAAATTCTGATTCTTTCGCTGCAAAGCCATGGTGGGCAAGGGGCTTAAGCCCCTTGTCTGTGCTGGTTTACTGCCGTTAATTTTTTCGTTTCAATCCTGATCAGAGCTGGGATATTGATTGGGCAAGTCATCGCTAGCCAATACCCAAGTATTACGACCAAAGGACTTGGCTTGGTAAAGGGCCCGATCGGCCGCTTGCACTAAATCTTGACAGGGGCGATCGAGCTGAGGCACTTGGCTGGCAATTCCCAAACTCACAGTTACATAACGGGTGATTCCTTGGTGTTCTGAGTGGAAAATTTGCAGATTCAAAACGGTTTGGCGAATTAATTCCGCAATTTGGGTTGCGTCGCCGGAACCGGTGTGGGGCAACACCACCACAAACTCCTCACCGCCATACCGAGCTACTAAGTCTGTGTTGCGCTGAAGTAGTCCATCAATCGATCGCGCAATGCTAATCAGACACTGATCGCCGGCTGGGTGGCCATGCAAATCGTTATATTTTTTGAAGAAATCCACATCAAATAAGATCAGCGATAGGGGTTCCTGAATTCGCTGACACCGCTGCCATTCCTGTTGCAAAATCATATCAAAGCAGCGGCGATTGGCAATTTGCGTGAGTCCATCTCGGTTGCTCAAATCATTGAGCTTAATGTTAATTTCTTCCAAAAAATGATTAGCCTGTTGGAGCTGTTCCGCTTGCGATCGAAACTGTTCTAATAATTCAGAATGTTGAATGGCGATCGCCAACTGATCCGCCACCTGTTGCAACAATTCTGCCTCATCCCCTTGCCAAGAACGGGAATTAGCACAGGCCTGCACAATCAAAAGTCCCCAAACATGCAATCCACCCTGGGGCAAAGTGCCCACAATGGCAGCCATCACTTGAGATTGTGCTCCCGTGGCTTCCATCAGCCTTGCTAAGTATGTTTGAGGGCGATCGCTCGGTATTTCTTGAATAACTTGTGTTCGAGGCGCGAACTCTGCACTAGACCGTGACCATAGGAGATTGGTTTTAGACCACTGTCGATCGCGCATGGAGGGACAGTCCGCTTTCACCACCTCTTGAATGATTGATCCTGAATGATCCCCATGGAAACGCAGAATAAAAGTGCGATCAGCTTGGAGGGTTCGATGCACTTCCGTAACCGCAATATCCAAAACTTCACTCAAATTAAGACTGCTTTGAATATGTTGGGTAATAGAACGCAAGGTTCGTTCCCGATCAGCCTGTTGGCGGAGAGCAATTTGTGCTCGTTTGAGATGGGTAATATCCCGCGCCACAATTAGCAACGATTCAATTACCGTTGAACTAATCATCATATTCAATGACTGGGATTCCGTTGTTACAGAATTGTCCAATTGGGCTGTATTCGGCACCGAACTGGCTATGAAATTTTGAAGATGTTCCAGACTAGTCCAACGGGGTGTGGTCATCGATGTGTTGGGGTATTCTCGATCAACAATGGGCGTTTGCATCACCTCCGGAACCACCCAAGACTGAAAAATATGGCTGCCATCTGGTAACAGCATTTCATATTCCAAAAAAGCCTTCTGACCGGTTTCTAAAACCGTTGCTATCTCCTCATGCCACATTTGAACTAGGTCTTCTGGGAATCCTAATTCTATGCTGGTTTTACCAATAAAGTCCTGTTCAGAAATTCTGCAAAGTTGCAAAACTGTGCGGTTAGCATAGAGAAAGCGCCCTTCTCGATCGCACCGCATAATGCAATCCGGTGAATTCTCTGCCAAATTGCGAAATTCCTGCTCTCGTTGATTGAGGGCTGCTTCTGCAAATTTACGATCGCTGATATCCTCGATCGTTCCTACCATCCGGACTGGTTCCCCTTGCCCATTCCAAACCGCCTGCCCACGAATTCGCACCCAAATGTAATGACCTTGGGTATGTTGAAATCGTACTTCAATGTCATAGCGTTCATAGCTTTGGAGATGGGCCGTTAAAGCTTTTTCCCATTGCTCCTGATCCTCAGGATGAATTTTTTGAAAAAAAGCAGCCTCAGAAAAGAGTTGTGGTGATTGAATCCCTCGTCGCTCCTCACCCAGCAGCTCTAAATAGCGCTCCGACACCAAAATAGAATCATCCAAAATATTCCAATCCCAAACACCTTCACCAATACTCTGAATGGCGAGATTATATAAATCATTAATAATTTTTAAATCATCAGCCAAGCGTTTTTGGCTAGTAATGTTGATGTGAAATTTTGTGACACGCCAACCATTAATTTCAGATTCCCACTGAGATGTGCCAGTCACCATAGCCCAGCGCCATTCTCCACTTCGGTGACGGAATCGGTAACTAAACTGAAAGGTTTCTTCTGCTAAAATACTTTCGAAATTGGGCAGAACAATCTTTTGAAGATCTTCAGGGTGAACGATCGACAACCATAATTGATGATTTGCTAAGAATTCAGAAGGATGATAGCCAAATAAATCTTCACATCCAGCCGAGCAGTAATCATAGCGATGGCTGTCATCGGAAAAAACATAGGCGCTCATAATGGCCGCAGCCGTGTTGCTTAAGATGGCGTTGAGTTTAATTTCCGATTCACGCAGTGCCCGTTCTAGATGGACTCGTTCTGTGACATCCCAAAAGATGCCTTGAATGCCAATAATCTGGCCATCGCTATCGCGAACGGGAGTCTTCACCACCTGCACAAGACTCAATTCAGAGCCTTCTTGAGAGCCGCTCGGTGTTGGATGGGGTTCAATGACATCTAAGGTATGACCAGTTTCCAAAACCCAGCGCGTTTCTTGGCTGTAGCGAGTTGCTAAATCGCTGGGATAGAGGTCATAAACAGTTTTGCCAAAAATTTCTGAATCTGACAAATTCAGCAAGTCTAAAAATGCCTTGTTGGCAAAGGTGCAACGTCCCTGACAGTCTTCACGAAAGAGGGATTGCGGTAATACATTGGCTAAGGATTGATAGTGGGCGTTGCTGCGGCGCAGGGCTTCTTCTGTGGCTTTGCGATCGGTGATGTCAATGTAAGCAATGGCGACACCATAAGGGTCTAACGGAATGGGGGCTGCACTGGTCATCATCCAGCGCAAGGTGCCATCGGGCCGCACGATGCCTTGCTCGATATTTCGAATTGGACAACCTTCACGTAAGGCCCGAATTGAAGGATATTCTTCGACGGGCATGGGGCTACCGTCCGATCGCAAAATTTCCCACACGGGGGAATCGCAGGTGCGCTGAGTATGTTCTTCTTTGGAAACGCCTAAAATTCGTTTGGATTCTGGATTGGCTTCCAAAATTTGACCGCTGGCGTTGGCGATGGAAACCCCAACGGGCAAAATTTCAAAGAGGGTTCGATATTTTTGCTGACTTTCCTGGAGGGCATGTTCCAGTTGGAAGTGCTCTGTGAAGTCAACAATCATGGCGTAATAACCATGAACGCTTTGATCGATCGCTTGATCGGGAATTAGGGTGGCTCGAATATAGCGCTGGCCTCCTTGGGCATAGGGAACGACACTTTCATAGGTCACAATTTCCCCTTTTAAGACCCGATCAATATAGGGTTTAACTAATTGATAAGCCTGTTGACCGATTACCTCGGCTACTCGCTTTCCGCAAATATCTTGAGGACAGAGACCAAACCAGTCTTCATAACTTTGGTTAACGTAGCGATAATATAAATCCCGATCGCAATAGGCAATACAAACAGGCAGGAGATCCATAATCTGCTGCCACTTTAAGGGATTGTTCAAAAATATTGCTGGGGACTTTTGAACCGAGCTGGGCTGATGAGGCTTGAACTCCTCCAGCTTGGCTTGCAGGGCTTTTAGCTGCGCTTGGGCTTCGGCCAAGGCAGTTTGGGATTGTGCAAGCTGTTGTCGCAGATGCTGAACTTCAGGATCAGGCCGGAGGAAGTCAGTCATAGCTAGCGGGGCAGACGTAGAAACAAGTGGTGAATCATGGTTATACCTTGCGATCGGGGTAAATTCTCTTAATTTATCTCCTCATTTATTTTTATGATTTATCACGGCTGCCCGTGCTGATGGGGTAATTAACTTGAGTAGGGGTAACTGATCGGTGACGGGAAATCAGTCCTGTTGTGCTCAAGTTGTGCTCAAAACCAGTTTTAAAAATAAAGCGCTGGAGATCAAATGTTGAAAATTAAGCCTTAGAGATTAAAGCTTGGGAATGAAGCTTTGGGAATGAAGCTTTGGGGATTCAGAACTAATCAGAACTAAGAGGATATCTGAGAAATAACTTGGGGTGCTGGCAAAGTGCTAGTGGTCATGGGGGCAAGGGGCTTAAGCCCCTTGTCTTCGTCGATCAATGGGGTAAGCAGAGTATCAATTTTGACCGTTTAAACATCTTCTGCGAGGGCGATCGAGTTTGGGCCGACATCGTTAATCTTTGCGGGGTTGATCACCCTTAAACCGGATGATTAGTAAGTGAGCTTGGTCACAAATTTCAAGCAATGCTACGGGTTTTCAAAAACCGGGGGATGGGTCAACAGACCGCTTTCCGAATCGGGTTTTGGGGTGACGAGTTGCAAAGGGACGGTGCTGTTCTCGATCGCTGCATGAAGGTCAGCGCCACCCAAAACCCGATCGGGTCGCTTGTCCGGTTTTGGGCGCGATCGAGCCGTAAGGGCTGTCAGGGTTGCCCTGTCCTTGGGGCCATCCGGTGGTGGCCAAGGGCGATCGATACCGTGACCCCGATTCCCCCATGCACTGTGCTGGTTCCGCCGACTACACTGAGGACAGCCCCACCCAAGCAAGCTATGGGACTGCCATTCTAATTTCGCCCCGCTCATCCCCATGAAACGTTTGCTGCAACCTTTTCAGGCTCGTTTGTCGCGAACGGTCGCCTTGGGGGTGTTGTTTGGTATTGTGACCATTGAGGCGGTGATTCTCATTCCCTCTTATTGGCGAAGGGAACGTGAGCTAATTGACTATATGCAGCGGATTTCCACTGCCAAGGTGGTGACCCTAGCGCGTTGGTCGCAAGCTGCGCCGGAGTTTCAGGATCCTGTGCGGCTGGCTCAGCGGTTGACCAATCAAACGGATGACCCCATTTCCCTTTGGAAAGGGCTGGCATTCTATGACCGATCGGGGCGTTTGGTGGCCACGGTGGGAGAAAAGCCTGAGTTGACCATCACGGCGGTGGCAGCAGGTCGCCATGAGCAACTGAGCCGCGATCAACAACGGCTTGATTTGGCTTGGCCGCCCGATGCCAGACGTAACTACACCCTGGTGGTTCGCCACGACATGCACCCGGTTTATGCGGAATTGCAGGCTTTTATTTTCCGCATTTTGGGATTGGTGGTGCTGATTTCGGTGTTTGCAACGGGGGTGACGATGGTGGTGTTGTCGCGGGTGGCGATTGTGCCGATTTTGCAAATGCGCGATGACCTGCGGCGAGCGGCGGACTTAATCAGTCGTGAAGATACCTCTGGGGAGATGTTGTATGTCTGCCAGGTCGATCGCCCCGATGAGTTGGGGGAGGTGATTACGGCCTTCCGACATATGTATAACCGGATTCACCAGGAAATTTTGGAGCGACGACGGGCAGAGCGGGAATCGGAAAGCCTGCTGCTGAATATTCTGCCCCCCGCGATCGCAGAACGATTGAAACGGGGCGAACACCCGATCGCAGAACGGTTTGAACAGGCAACGGTGTTGTTTGCGGATTTGGTGGATTTCACCGGATTAGCAGCCCACATCACCCCAGGCGAGTTGGTGCAACAGCTCAATCACATTTTTTCCACCTTTGACGCACTGGCCGATACCTATGGCCTCGAAAAAATCAAGACGATCGGGGATGCCTACATGGTGGTGGGGGGGGTTCCGGATCCGCACCCGGACTGTGTGACGGCGGTGGCAGAAATGGCGCTGGCCATGCAACGGGCGATCGCGGCCTACCAGCCCGCTGCCGACTCCACCCAGCACCCCTTTTCCATCCGCATCGGCATCCATACGGGGCCTGTGGTGGGCGGTGTAATTGGCATCCGCAAGTTTATTTACGACCTGTGGGGCGACACGGTGAACACGGCCAGCCGGATGGAGTCCCATGGAATGCCAGGCCAAATTCAGGTGACCGAAGCGGTTTACCAAACCCTGTGCGATCGATTCCAATTTGAGCGGCGGGGCGAAATTGCCATCAAGGGCAAAGGCACAATGACCACCTATTGGTTGCTCGATCGATTGGCGATTAATGGCCTGGCGGAAACCCGTGCCATGCCGAACAATTCCGCCGAAACGGGTTCCAGAGAAGCAGACTCCGTAGAGATGAACGGGGCGGTGAATAGCGCAGCCAACGGCCCCATGGACGGCCCCATGGACGGCCCCATGAACAGCACGGCCGTGAACCCTGCGGCTCATCCCTCGATCGCCTCAGGATTGTCGGGAAATCGCCAGCCCTCCTAGGCCTTGGGTGGCGTTACGCCCATCCGAATTTCGGAGCAGAAGGAGGCAAAGGTGGGGCCGCCCGATCGGGTTGTGGTGCTCGATCGAAACCGGAGATTATCGCTAGCAAACCAAATTCGCTCCTCAATCCAGCCACCCTCCACCGGCAGGGTAATCCACAGGGCCCCATCGCTGCCGAAACTGTAGCGACCGGGTTGGGGTTGGCCGTTGCTGCCCGGCGTGGCCAACAGCGGCCCTGCTCCCGACGGATCCGGAGCCAAAGCCAACAGCACCGAGGATCCCAATTCTTTATTCGGAGAAGCCGTGATCGCTTCCCAACGCATTTTCAGGCCCGCCGCGATCGCCTGCGGATCGGCCCCATATTTTTGACAAAGGGCGATCGCCTCCGGTGCGTCGGCCGTTAGGGCTTCCATCCAAAGATCCCCTTTACCCAAAACGGATTTGCGATCGGTCAAATTGTGGCCCGTCCGCTGGGAAAACCACTTACCCACACATTTTTCTAAAAATTCAGCGATCGTGCTCATGATGAAACTAAAGAATTGATGGTTGATTAGGGTTTTGCCGTAAAAAAATACTCAAAAAGGGTCAGGACTGAAATGGATTGGGCCCTGGGAAGCCGAAAATTTGTTGCGATCGCCTGGCCGGGTCACAGTTTGGATCTGAGCCAGGCCAAGCAACTCAAACCCCCAGGAATCCAGGTTATGAATCCAGGTTATGAATCTAGGGGCTGATCGGCCGCGGGATTTGACGGTTGATCGAGTTGATCAAGCTGTTGCAGCCCATAGCGTGCCGCTTCGGCCACCTGGGGATGGCTATCTTTTGCAAGATATTTCAGGGCCGATCGGCTCTTCTCACTGGGCAACTTACCCAGCGATTCCGCCAAGCGTTGCCGCACCAGCCAATCATCCGACTGCACAAAGGTCAACATTCGCTCAGTGGCTTCCACGGCTCCCACCTCGCCCAGCGCCGCGATCGCCGCCTGCTGCACAATCACCTCCGCACTATCCAGCGCATCAATCAGAGTTTTGCGGGCGCGCGGATCGCCCAAGTTCCCTAATGAAACAGCCGCACTGAAGCGCACCAACCAATCCGTATCCTCATAGAACAGGCGGATCAGGGGTTCAACGGCGCGGGTGTCGTGCAAATAACCCAACGCTCCGGCTGCATTGGCGCGGATGCTGTAGTCTTTGTCCGCCAACAGGCCCATCAGCAGATCAAAACATTCCTCTGTGGGCTTTAGGCCTAGGGCAAAAACGGCCATGGTGCGCACTTGCAAATGGTCGTCGTTGAGGACTTTCTTAATCAGCGGTACAGCATCAACCGGCGACACGTCCCGCAGAGCCGTGAGGCCCAGGAGCCGATCGCGCGAATTGGGGCTTTCGAGTTGGTCGGCAATGCGATCAAGATTGGGGTCGGGCATGGGGTGAGGCTACCAAAACGGATCGACGAATTGGCCGAGCATTTCACCATCATACCAAGGGCCAACTCTCCCCAGACATGACCGGGGATCACGAGGACAGCCGCGGCCGCAACCAACCCAAATATTCCTCATTGCGTCGTCGATTGATGGAGTGAGCCGATCGTTGAAGTTCTTGGATCACGAACTGTGGCTCAAAGAGTTGCTGAATTTCGGCAATGCTAGTGCCAAAGGGCGGGCCACCGGGGCGATCGTGGGCGAAAAACACCGCCACCAAGGAGCCTTGATCCTTTAGGAGCGATCGCACAGCCTGCACATAGGCCGGCCGCAGACTGGGATCGATCGCACAAAAGCAGGTGTGCTCAATTACCCAGTCAAATTGCCCAACCCAATTGGCCGCCAAGTTGAAAATATCCGCCTGCACAAATTCCGCCGCCACACCCCGATCGCGGGCAGCCTGGTCAGCTTCGGCAATGGCAGAGGGAGCCAAATCAAACCCCACGACCTGAAAGCCCCGATCGGCCAAAAACACCGCGTCATGGCCCCGGCCGCAGCCCACCACGGCCATGCGTCCCCCCGGTTTCACATCGGGGCGATCGGCCCAGGCTGCCAAAACAGGTGATGGCTGTCCCAAGTCCCAGCCAGTCTTGCCTGTTTGGTAGGCCGTTTCCCAAAAATCAATCGTTGGTTGTTCCTCGCTCAGAACCATGTTGAGATGTTTGCCGTTAGTTGATGAATTGGTGAATCAGTTCTTTGGTCATTATTCTTTGGTCATTATTAAGTATGGGCTGAATTAAGTATGGGCTGATTGGCATGGACTAAACCTGGTCTGAATCAAACATGAGCTGAAGCAATCCGGGGCTAGGGCCTGTCGTCATTGGCTGGAATCCTGCGGAAATGGTTGATTTGCGATGTCCCAATCGTCGTCACAAGGGACTGGGAGCCTGTCGTCCTGATCCATGGCCGTAGGGGTTGGGTCTCCCAACCCTAACCCGGGCGATCGCTACAACCCTGTCCACCCCTGGGAACACCCAAGGATCGCGGGAACTGGGCGGGGAGACCCAACCCCTACGATTGATCGGTTGGGAGAACGAGACCACTAGGGTTTCGGGTGATTTGCCGACAGACCCTGAGCGACTTGTCCCAACAACAGCCGGTGCTTTTTCCTGCCCAAGATTTCCATCTCGACCCATTTCACACCCCCATTTCACGACCTCTGACCTATGCAATCGATCGCCCTTCCTCAGGATTCGTTCAATCAACAGTGGCTAGCGGCGATCGCTCCGGAAGATTGGGTAAATCCACAACCGGCGGATTGCTATGACTTGGTGGTGGTGGGCGGCGGGCCGGCGGGTTTGGTGGCGGCGGCGGGCGCGGCGGGCTTGGGCTTGGGGTTAAAGGTGGCCCTCATTGAGCGCCGTTGGTTGGGTGGGGACTGCTTGAATGTGGGCTGCGTTCCTTCCAAGAGCTTGATTGCGGCTGCCAAAGCGGCCCGATCGCCCGTGGAACCGGAAACCTTTGCGGCGGCCATGGCCCACTTGCGGGCTGTGCGATCGCGCTTGGCGGTGCATGACTCAGCCCAGCGGTTTCAGGGGCTGGGGGTCGATGTGTTTTTGGGCGAAGGGCGCTTTCAAGATCCTCGGGCGATCGCGGTGGGTTCCCAAACGCTGCGGTTCAAAAAAGCCGTGATTGCCACCGGAACCCGCCCACACGTGCCGCCAATTCCGGGTTTGGCCGCGGCCGGCTTTGTCACCAACGAGACTCTTTTTAACTGGGTGCAGCGGCCCGATCGCCTGGCCATTTTGGGCGGCGGCCCGATCGGCTGTGAATTGGCCCAGGCCTTTGCTCGACTGGGAACCCACGTGACCCTCATTCAACGGCGATCGCGCCTGTTGCCGCGCGAAAGTGCTGCTGCTGCTGCCATTGTGCAACGGGCCCTGGAACGGGAGGGAATCACGGTGTTGACGGGGCAAACGGTGACCCAAGTGGATCGATCGCCCTTGGGTTGTGAAATTCAAATGGCCCAACATCCTGCGATTGTTGTGGATGAAATTCTGGTGGCCACCGGCCGATCGCCCAATGTTGAAACCCTGAACCTGGAAGTGGCCCAAGTGGCCCTTGGCCCCCAAGGCATCGCCGTCAATGATTTTCTGCAAACCAGCAATCCTCGCATCTTTGCGGCGGGCGACGTATGCCAGGGCGATCGATTCACCCATGCGGCCGATGCGGCGGCCCGTCTTGTTTTGCAAAATGCGCTGTTTACGCCCTTTGGCCTGGGCAAGGGCCGCTGGAGCAAGGTCACCATTCCCCGGGTCACCTACACCGATCCGGAAGTGGCCAGCGTGGGCTGGATTGATCCCGGAGAGGGAATTAGCTCAATTATCCCGGGGCGGGCCCCTCGGTTGATTGAAGTACCCTTAAGCCAAGTCGATCGGGCCCAGACCGATCGGGTTGCCGAAGGGTGCTTGCAAGTGTGGCTAGCACCCGATCGAGACCAAATTTTGGGGGCCACGCTCATTGCCCCCCATGCGGGCGAAACCATTGGCGAAATTGCCTTGGCCATGGCCGCCGGTTGGGGGCTAGGCCGGCTCGCCAAAGTGGTGCATCCCTACCCCACCCAGGCTGAATGCATCAAAAAAGCGGCGGATGCCTATCGTAAAACCCAACTGTCTGATCGCACCCGCCAGTTACTGGCCTGGTTACATCGTTGGAGCTAGGCCGCTTCTCGATCGCAGACGGCGGGCCCCAAGCAAGCCGCCTGGTTTGGTTGGCCCAGCCACCTGCCCACCCAAGACACCGCTTCTGACTTTTCCATCTCCCTCCCTCTCCACTGAACGACTGCTATGAAACGACGGGATTTGCTGTATGGCCTAGGCGCTGCCGGTAGCGCGATCGTCCTCAACAATTGCACCTTCGCGCCCAGCACGCCCCAGCGCAGCCGCCGAGCTGCGTTGTTCAAAGTGGCGATGCTGTTGCCTCGGGGCGCAGACAGTGACGATTGGTGCCGAGAAGGGATGACCGGCCTCGGGCGCATTGAGCGGGAACTAAACGCAGAAATTGCCTACACCGATGACATCAATAAGGGGTTACCCGCCAGCTTGCCGCAAGCGCTCGATCGCTACGCCAAAGAAGGTTTCGGCTTCATCATTGGCCACAGCGGAACCTTCCGCGACGATATGGTCAAGGCGGCGGTGCGCTACCCCCGCACCCGTTTTGCCATAGTGGCTAGCGATAGTGGCAACAACCGGAATTTCGGAGCCTTGGGCTATCGCAACTCCGAGTTAGGCTACCTGTTGGGGGCAACCCTGGCCTTGCAGCCCAAATTGCAACATATTGGCCTCGTCACCAGTCTGCCCACCCCGCCCATTAAGCAATTCAACTTAGCCTTTCAAAATGCCTTGCGCCGCTTTGCCCCCGATCGCAAGCTTTCGATCGAATGGGTGGGAAGTTTTGATGACGAACCCAAGGCGATCGCCCTCACCCAAAAGCTGATCGGCGCGGGAATTGATGGGTTGGCCATGAACTGTTGGACGAATAATCCCGCCATTGTTAACGTAGCGGTCGATCGCCAATTACCCATGGTGGTGTTGGGCCCCGACTCTCGCCAATTGGCCCCCACCTTAATTCTGGCCAGCGGTCTCATCCATGTGCCAGAGCTAATTTTGCATGGGGCCCGGCTGGCCCAGCGGGGACGTTGGGAAGGTCGCCAGTACCTCTTTGGGCTATCAGAACGGGTGCTGGAATTTATTCCCACCGTTGGTAGCCTGAACCCTGAGAGTCAAAAGGAAATTTTGGATCTCCATGACCAAATTCGCAGCGGCCGCTTGGAGGTTTTAGAGGAGCGTTAAAACATCAGAGTTTTGGGGTTGGATGAAGTACTTTCAATCTCTCGTGGCAATTGCCAGCGCACTTAAAACAGGTATTGATCTAGGCATTGTCTAGGTATCGGCTCTGGTTGAATTGAGGGTTTCGGTTGAATTTAGTTCAGTGGGGATCAATCCTCTCGGTAAATTTCTTCTAGACTGCAGGCTGAGCGGCCAGGGAGTTGAGGTATCGCAAGAAACAAGCTGAACAATAGGAAAATAGATGTACAGCTTGATAGACCGAATCAACCGGCCAATAGGCGGGTTCATCGATCGACTGGTTCATCGATTGACTTGTGATCCCTTGATTGAGGTGCAAGCTGATCAGTCAATGGGCAAGCTGATGAGTCGGCTGATGAATGGGTGAATTTATCGATCGGTCTATGGGTCAATTGGCCGGTTGATTGATAGGTCGATTGGCCGATTAATCCATGTGCCGGCTGATGTGCTGGCTGATGTATGGTTGGGCTATGGGGTTAACAGCAACAGTTGCTCGCCAAATGATGCCGACGGTTAAGGTGCAGGGGAAAGTGCTGAACAATCGTCAACCCTCTGCTGCCAGCGGGGCGTTATGGATTAGCCACGAATGAGGCTCAAACAACGGTTTCAGCAATTGGTGAACTATCGCCGCTGGTGGCCCATGTCCCTGGCGCTGCAAATCCGTTTGGGGCTGACTTTGATGGTCTCCCTGGGCACGCTGGCCACTGGGGCCCTGTTGGCCTACAACAGCACTCAGGTGCAACTGAAAACGCTGCATCAATTGCAAGCGGCCCAATCGCGGGCGGTTGCTGAGCGCATTAGTACCTATCTCGAAGATTTTCAGCGCAAATTGGGCTATTTGTCGCGGGTGACGGGGTTGTCGGAGTTGCCCGTGCCGGTGCAGCGATCGCTTCTGGAGGCGCTGATTCGCCACGATTCGGCCTATGAGATGGTGGCAATTTTGGATCGATCGGGACAGCCGATTACCTTTGTGGTCACAGATCCCCTCTTTCGCCCCCAAAACCAGAACCGCACTGTGGCCTTCTCGCGAGCCTACCGCTGGGCCGAAGACTATGTGGGTTGGGTGGAATCAGAACAGCTCCACGATCGGCGGGTGCGCTGGATCATGATGAGCGTGCCCATTCGCGATCGCTCGGAGCAAATTGCGGGAGTGCTGCTGGCCCGGGTGAATTTAGATTTTCTGGATTCTGTGCTCAGTGAAGCCTGGAGCGATGAGGCGGGCTATACCTATTTGCTCGATCGGCGCAATGTGGTGCTAACGGTGAGCGATGCTGACCCCACCACCTTCGCCCCCATCAATTTGGAGGGCCAACACCTGGCTGAACATTTGGATCAGGCGATCGCGGGGGAGGTGACCCAATATCAAGGCTTAAAACAGGCGCAGGTGATTGGAACCGTTGCGGCCATCCCCTCCAGCAACTCCAGCGGCTGGCGGGTGGTGACGGAGTTGCCCTTGGCCGATGCCTATGCGCCGCTGCGTGACCTGATTTTACAGATGACCCTTGGGGCGATCGCGGCGGGAGCGGCGGCCGGCTGGCTCAGTTGGCGCTTGGCCCACCGGGCGATCTATCCCTTGCAATTGCTGACCCATGAGGTGATTAAGCTCGATCGGGCCTCCTTTCTGCAACTCCATCAACACAGCCACATTGACCAGCTCGCAGCCACCCACGATCGCCATGAGCTGGGTATTTTGGCACGGGCTTTCAAGGACATGGCCCACCGACTGGGGGAATCTTTTGTGGCCTTGGGCAAGGCCAATGAAGAATTGGAACAACGAGTTGTGGAGCGGACGATCGAACTACAACGGGCCTTGGATGATCTGCGCCATACCCAATTACAACTGATCAAAACTGAAAAAATGTCCAGCGTTGGTCAATTGGTGGCCGGATTAGCCCACGAGATTAATAATCCCGTTAGCTTTATCTTTGGCAATCTTGCCCATGCTCGTTCCTATTTTGAAGATATTGTTGAACTGCATCAAATTTGTATTCAAGAACTGGGCTATCAGCCTGATGAACCCATGGAGCAGGCCCTGGCTAAGTTGCCAGAGCAAGTGCGCGCAAAATGGGAAGAAATTGAATATGACTTTATTCTCCAAGACTATCCAAAATTGCTGCAATCCATGGAATATGGAGCAGTTCGCATTCGGGATCTGATTCGCAACTTGCGGGAATTTGCCCGCTTGGATGAGGCAGAAGTCAAAATTGTTGACCTCAATGCCAGTCTTGAAAGTACCCTGACAATTTTGCAAAATCGACTGGGGCCTATGCCAACTCGCTCTTGTGTTACTTTGCATCGATCGCTGGGAGAATTGCCCACCGTCACTTGCTATGCGGGCCAGCTCAATCAGGTGTTTTTGCAAATTTTGAGCAATGCGATCGACGCAATGGATTTGTTGCCCAATGATGAACAGCCGCAATTGTGGATCACGACCGGTTGCCTCGATGAAGCGATTGTGATTTCGATTCGAGACAATGGCCCCGGTTTGGATGAATCCGCTGCCAACAAAATTTTTGATCCCTTTTTCACCACCAAGCCCGTGGGTCAAGGCACAGGATTGGGCCTATCAATTAGCTATCAAATTGTTGTGGAAACCCATGGCGGTTCCTTGGAAGCCAAGAACCATCACCAAGGGGGGGCGGAATTTACCATTACGTTACCGCTCGATCGGCTGACACAGTTGGCACGTCGCACCGTTCCCCATGATGCGGATGCTGATCATGATCTGGCCATTGATCCCAGGGAAGGAATTGCCCAAGCTTCTGCGAATCGGGTCAATAGCAATACAATCACCACCAGTCCGGCGGCGACGGTGGGCATTCCGCTAATTTAGCGCCAATGTTTGCCAGTCCCTCCAGTTAACTGCCTAGTTAACTGACAGTTTTTACCTAAAAACAATTAGCACGTCACATCACAGATGCTGCGGTGGCTAAAGCCAATTGATCACGCGCTGCTACTGTACTGAATTCGGCAAGGCAAAAGCTGTAGATTCTCCTTGAATTGGCGCGATCGCCTCCCCTCATAACTCAGCTACATCACGATTGAGATGAGCTGCCACAGAGAATCTGGAACTCCCAACAAATAGCCTATTGGCGGCCGGCTCCATCGATTTTCTAGACATCGTATAACTTATGACGTACTTACAAGGTCTAGAATAAAAGCTTTAAGCAAAAACCATACTTGAATTTGCTGTTTTACTTGCAACGAGGGTTGAGCTTGAACAAATGAACTGTAAATAGAAATTTCTGGGTAGTGCCTGTGAAGTAATGATACTAATTGGACGGCAGTCATCTACAAGTACTACCTAGTCCATTTTCACTAAATCTGGCTTTCCGAATCAGCTAGCACCCTAGAAGTTATTACTTCTAACTGAGGAACATCTTCTTAAGCCGCTTTCTAGGCGATTTCTATATCTGTATTGCAATAATCAGGAACCAACTGATCTCGCATCTCGGCAATATCTCACCAGGGAACATCAGGATAGTGGCTTCTTGCTGAATCTGGAATGTACTTCACAACTTCGCTAATAACTTTGATCGCCCTCGAAACCGCAAGCACCTTCTCTAAATTTTGTGAAAAGATTTCAACCTGAATGTCTGCTATAAACTGGATAGTGCCGTAATTATGATGAACAAGTGAGAGCGTCTTTGAGCAAGCAACCTTTCACTGAAAATCATCACTGCACAGGCACTACCCTTGCTTCACGAATCCTGAAAACCCAGGCTAAATATCCAGGTCGGTGAGGTTCAGCTTGGCCCCGTAGGTTTCAATAAATTCCCGGCGGGGAGCCACCCGATCGCCCATCAAGATTGTGAAGATTCGATCGGCCTCGGCCGCATCATCGATTTCCACCCGTTTCATCGTGCGGGTTTCTGGGTTCATGGTGGTGTCCCAAAGCTGATCGGGCATCATTTCACCCAACCCTTTGAACCGTTGAATGTTGTAGTTGGCATTGGCCGGGAAGCCCGCCAAAATCTGCTGCAACTCCCGATCGCTGTAGCAATATTGATGATTCCGGCCGCGCTCCACTTTGTACAGGGGCGGGCAGGCAATATAGATGTGACCTTGCTCCACCAATTCCCGTTGATAGCGATAGAAAAAGGTGAGCAGCAGGGTGCGAATGTGGGCCCCGTCCACGTCCGCATCGGTCATCAATACCACCCGGTGATAACGCAGTTGAGAAACATCAAATTCCTCGCCTTTGATGCCTAATCCCAGGGCAGAAATCAGTGACTGAATTTCGGTGTTTTTATAGATCTTGGCATCGTCGGTTTTCTCGATGTTTAGGATCTTGCCGCGTAGGGGCAAAATGGCTTGGAATCGACGGTTTCGCCCTTGCTTGGCGGAACCGCCTGCCGAGTCTCCTTCCACAATAAAAATTTCTGATTCGGACGGATCCTTCGAGCTGCAATCGGCTAACTTACCCGGCAAGGGCGACGATTCCAACACCGACTTGCGGCGCACCAATTCTCGGGCCCGGCGAGCCGCTTCGGCTGCATTAAAGGCCTGAATTGCCTTCTCCAAGATGGAGTCGGCCACGCCGGGCCGAAACTCCAAATATTCCGTGAAGACTTCCCCCACCAGGGAATCCACAATGCCGCGTACCTCGGGGTTGCCGAGTTTGGTTTTGGTTTGTCCTTCAAATTCTGGATCGGGTACTTTGACGGAAATAATCGCCGTTAAGCCTTCCCGAATATGTTCGCCGCCCAGGTTGGCATCGCCATCTTTGAGTTTGTTACGCTTGCGGGCGATCGCGTTCATGGTGCGGGTCAAAACGGCCTTCAACCCTTCCAGGTGGGTTCCGCCATCCACGGTGCGGATGTTGTTGGCAAACCCGAATAGGTTGTCTGTGTAGGCATCGATCGACCATTGCATGGCCACTTCCACATGCACCCCGTCGCGCTCCCCTTGCACGTAGAGAATTTCCTCGTGGAGGGGCAGGCGATCGCGGTTAATGTAGGCTACATATTCCCGAATGCCGCCTTCGTAGCAGTAGGTTTCAACCTTGGGTTGCTCGGTGCGCAACAACTCCAGCCGGTGATCGCTGAAGGTGATTTTTACGCCCGCATTCAGATAGGCCAGCTCCCGCAGCCGACTGGCGAGGGTGGCGTAGTCAAATTCTGTGCCGGTGATGAAAATTTCGCGATCGGGCAAAAAGGTGACCCGCGTGCCCGTTTGGGAATCGTCGCTGGGTTCGTTGGTCAGGGGCCCTTGGGGAATACCTCGGCTGTAGCGTTGAACGTGCCGTTGGCTCAGGCGCTTGACTTCAACAATCACTTCTTCCGAGAGGGCATTCACCACGGACACGCCCACGCCGTGGAGACCGCCGGATACTTTGTAGCCACCGCCGCCGAATTTGCCGCCCGCGTGCAGCACGGTCATTACGGTTTCGAGGGCGGACTTGCCAGTTTGGGGGTGAATGTCAACGGGGATGCCGCGGCCGTCGTCGGTGACGGTGACGGAGCCGTTGGCATTCAGATCCACTTCAATGTGGGTGCAATAACCAGCAAGGGCTTCATCGATCGAGTTGTCCACCACCTCGTAAACTAGATGATGGAGACCGCGCGGCCCAGTGGAGCCGATGTACATTCCCGGTCGCTTGCGGACAGGTTCAAGCCCTTCAAGAACCTGAATTTGATCTGCCCCATAGTTGCTGGTCATGCTCACTCCGCTCCAGATTGGACATCTTAGGCAGGTTAAATTTGCCTAAAGCCCTATAACTTCAAAACATTCCAAGATTTTAGCACAAACGGGTTCTAGGAGTTGCCAGGGTACGCTTGTTATGAATTTGGGCTTGGGATTGATTGACCTTGAAAAATGCCTGGAAAGGTCACTAACAGCCCTAGGAATTTGACTTCCTAAGGTTGCAGCGGGGAGCCATTTCCCCCCTGATGAGGCGGTCTGAGCAGCCAAATATTGATACACCGCTTACCCCAGCGATCAATGCAGGCGAGGAGCTAACGATCAATGCAAACAAGGGGCTTAAGCCCCTTGCCCCTAGGACTATTGGGGCTTAACCAGAGCTTCCAGAGACTTTTCAAACATCCCCTTAGGCTCCTGGGGGAATGGCCGATCGCAGGGCGGCCATGAGCTGGGTTAAATGTTCGGGCTGATGGGTGGCCATCAGGGTCAGGCGCAGACGACTGGTGGGCACGGTGGGCGGTCGAATGGCTCCGACCCACAGGCCGGCTTCCGTGAGCGATCGCCCCAACTGGCTGACGGTGGCTGGGTTAGGCACTTGCAAACAGAGGATAGGCGATTCGCTGGGCAGTAGGCGGTAGGCATGATCGCCCTGGGTGAGTTCGGCGGGCTGGGTGGCCAACCAATCCTGAAGGGCTTGACGGAGCGATCGGGTATTGTGCCAAAGGGCGGCCCGTCGATCGGGTTCTTGGTTCACAATCCGAATGGCAGCTAGGGCGGCGGCCGTGTCAGCGGGTGACAGGCCCGTGGTGTAAATCCAACTGGCGGCGCGGTTGCGCAAAAAATCGACGAGGGTGGCCGAGCCGGCCACATAGCCTCCCAAGCTGCCCAGGGCCTTGCTGAGGGTTCCCATCTGAATCAGCGATCGCCCGCTACACCCCAGGGCCTCCACGCAGCCGGCCCCCGTGGCCCCGAAAACCCCCGTCCCGTGGGCCTCATCCACCAACACCATGGCGGAAAAGGCCTCCGCCAAGTCCAGAATCTCCGGCAGGGGAGCCAAGTCTCCATCCATACTAAACACCGTGTCCGTGAGGATCAGGCAGCGGCGATAGTGGGAACGGTGGCTTTGGAGCCGATCGCCCAAATCCTGCAAGTCGCCATGCCGATAGTCCACCACCGTGGCTCCACTGAGTTTGGCTCCGGCTAGCAGGCTGGAATGGTTATAGGCATCGTTCAAAATCAAATCTCGCGGGCCCACCAAGGCGGCGATCGTGCCCAAATTGGCTAAATACCCGGAACTGAAGACGATCGCGTCTTCGGTCTGTTTCAGTTGGGCGATCGCCTGCTCTAACTCTCGGTGCAATGCTCGCTGGCCGGTAATCAGCCGTGAGCCAGTGCTGCCGGTTCCATCGGTTTGAATCGCCTCGATCGCGGCGGCCATTAACCGGTCATCGCCCGCCAACCCCAAATAGTCATTGCTGGCGAAGTTAATCAGGGTGCGGCCGTCGCGCTCCACCACGGCTCCCGGCCGGCCGCTCAGGATCTGGGGCGATCGATGCCAATGGGCCCGGTGAATCGTCTGGAGGGCCTTGGCCATCCAATCGTAGGGGGACTCGGTTGAGGCAGGACTGGGAGCGGTCTTAGGAATGGGCATCGGTGGCGCGATCGACGGTATGGCCAGCCCCGGCGTGGGACGGAGTGGCAGATCCCTGCCCATTATGATTGATCGAATTCAAACCCTTGGGATCATCCTCCGGGGCAAAATCCCCGCGCTGGCCGTCCTCAGCTTGTCGATCACCGGTTTGGCCATCATCCCCATCCGAGCGATCGGGGTCAAAATCACCCGGATTGGAATCACGAACATTATCAAAATTACTGATCCTGGGGTCACCAGCTAGTTCACCAGTTCCTTTGAAAAGATCGGGATCCGGTGCTGGCGGCCGTTCGCTCACCAGCCAGTAGGTGAGCATTTCCCCGCGTCCTCGCACTTGCCAAGGCCCGCGTGGCTCCAAAACAAACTGATCGCCCAACAGGGCCGCCGTGGAAGCCGTCACTTGAATTTTGCCCGCTTCCCCTTGGGACTCCATCCGGCTGGCAATATTCACCGTATCGCCCCAGAGATCATAAATAAACTTGCGAATGCCAATGACCCCCGCCACCAAGGGGCCAGTATTCAGCCCAATTCGCAACTGAAAAGTTTGCCCATTTTCGCGTTGGAACTGTCCGATCGCCTGCTGCATTTCCAAAGCCATCCGCGCCGTGTTGATGGCATGGTTAGGATGCGCCGAAGGTACGCCCCCCACGGCCATATAGGCATCCCCGATCGTCTTGATTTTTTCAACCCCATAGCGTTCAGCAATGCGATCGAACTCTGAAAAAATATCATTCAAACAGGACACCAACTCCGCCGCTTGAATTTGGGAAGCCCACTCTGTAAACCCCACAATGTCCGCAAATAGCACCGTTGCCGACTCGAAGCGATCGGCCATAGCCGTCTGTTGCATTTTCAGGCGCTGGGCAATTTTTTGGGGCAAAATATTCAACAACAATTGCTCCGACTGTTGCCGTTGTTGTCGCAATTCCAGCTCTGTTTTGCGGCGCTCGGTAATCTCTTGCACCATGCCTTCAAAGTAAAGAAACTTGCCCCCAGCGTCATAGACACTGCGAACGGTTTCAGAAATCCAAATTCGTCGGCCATCCTTCCGATAAACTTCCGATTCAAAATTGGATACTTCTCCGTATTGAGCCATGTAGGCCAAAAACTCCTCGCGTCGGTGCGATCGCACGTAAAGTTGTTGGCCCACATTGGTGATTAATTCCATCATTTCTTGAGGAGATCCATAGCCACAAATGCGGGCTAAGGTCGGATTCACACTAATAAATCGCCCTTCCCAAGTGGCTTGAAAGATCCCTTCTAGGGCATTTTCAAAAATACTGCGATAGTTTTCTTCCGCCTGTTGCAGAGCATCGGCCGCCAACTTGCGATCGGTAATATCATCCAAAACCCCTAAAACCCCAATCACTTGCCCCGCTTCGTCGCGAATGGGTACGCGGTAGCAATCTAGCCAGATGGGCTGGCCCCCTTCAGCGTGACGATATTTGCGCAACAGTTGGTGGGAAATGGGTTGATTGGTTTCAATCACTCGGCGATCTTGGACTCGAAATTGCTCAGCAATGGCTGGATCTTCAATTAAATCTTGATCGGTTTTGCCAATCACGCTTTCGGGATCTCCTAAACCGGATGCTTCTGCCCAACTCCGGTTGCAGCCCAAGAAAACCAAGTCAGCATTCTTCCAAAAAATTTGCTGAGGAATATTGTCTAAAATAATGCGCAGATATTGTTTTTGTTCTCGCAGAATAGCAGCAGTTTTTTCATGTTCCGCAACTTCCGCCATTAGACGCTGGTTTTGTTCGGCAACTAGCTTGGCAGCTCGCTGAATTTTCAGGTGTGTATTGACTCGAACTAAAACTTCTTCAAGGGCAAAGGGCTTAATTAAATAATCAACACCACCCACTTTGAAGGCTTGAATTTTATCTAAGCTGCCATCAAAACTACTATCAGAGCTGCCAGTAAAAATAATTGGAATATCGGCAGTTTCTGGGTTGGTTTTCAGTTCCTCGCAAAGGGCAAAGCCACTGCGATCGGGCAAATACACATCCAATAGGATGAGGTCAAAGGGATGGTGCTTCAGTTGCTGCCAGGCCTGATGAGCATTATCCGCGAGCAGGATGTGATAGCCCTCACGCGTTAGAAGTTGATGCAAAAGAGTTCGATCGTCCGTTCGATCGGCCACGATCAACAGACTGGAGCGGGCTACCGACCAATCAGGACGCAGAATGGGTCTCTCTGCACCGTCGGTCAAACTCTCGGCAGACGGGTCGATCGAGAAAGTCACAAGGCTCTCCTCAAAAGCTGAGGCGCAAACGAAGCCGCATCACGGCAAACTACCAATATCTTATCGCTGACCCAGCTTCTGGTGAGGAAGTATTCTTAGATCATTTTCCGCATAATCACGGTTGCGTTTTGGCTGATTATGCTTGCTCCTAGTTGCTATTCTTGCAAAGAATGGATATTTTCGGGTCTAATATGACCAAATTACAACGCAAAGAGCGCCCCATTCGCATCTTGAGACCCCAAAATCAGCCAGGTAGCAATTAATACGCTGCTGTGAAAATACTCGATCGACTGTGAGCGAAGCGTGAATATTGGCCCGGGCCTGTGCGGCAGTTTTGGGTGGGTTCGGGGTGGCTGGCCGGTCTTCGCTGGCTGATTCTCAGCTGATTTTCAGGGGCTGACGAATTTCAGGGGTTTGTTTATGGCAGGGGTTTGTTTTAGGTTGCCCATTTGTTTTAGGTTGTTGGTCTTGGTTGGCTTGATTGAGGGCTTGTCGTCAAATGGCCTGCAACCCTGATGACCTCGTTCTTCAAACCAATCAGCCGTAGGGGCGAGGTCTCCTCGCCCATTCCCGTGATCCTTGAATGTTCCCAGGGGTGGACAGGGTTGTAGCGATCGCCCGGGTTAGGGTTGGGAGACCCAACCTACGGCGATGGAAATGACGACAGGCCCTAGCCGGTTTGATTTGGTTGGTTTGATTTGGTTGGTTTGATTTGGTTGACTGATTTAGCTTGTCTTTAACGCGGCGGTGAATGGGCATGACTCAAAATTCCCCAATTCCGGTAGTGGTGGTTGGTGCGGCTGGCAAGATGGGCCGTGAGGTGGTGAAGGCGGTGGCGGCTGCGCCCGATATGACCCTCATTGGGGCGGTCGATCGCGCACCGGAGCTAGTGGGCCAGGATGTGGGCGAGGTGGTCGGTTGTGGCCCCTTGGAAGTGCCGATTTTGGATCAGCTAGAGGCGACTTTGGCCATGGCGGCCCAAGAGCGACAGTTGGGCGTGATGGTGGATTTCACGCACCCCAGTTCGGTCTACGAAAATGCGCGATCGGCGATCGCCTATGGCATTCGGCCCGCGATCGGCACAACGGGGCTGAGCGAGGAGCAGGTGCGCGAGTTGGCGGAATTTGCCGACAAGGCCAGCACCGGTTGCGCCATCATTCCCAACTTCTCGATCGGGATGGTGTTGCTTCAGCAGGCTGCGGTTCAAGCCTCCCAATATTTCGATCATGTGGAAATTATTGAGCTGCACCACAACCAAAAGGCCGACGCACCCAGCGGCACGGCCCTGCAAACGGTGCAACTGATGTCTGGATTGGGCAAAACCTTCAATCCGGCACAGGTGGAAGAAAAGGAGTTGATTCCCGGTGCGCGGGGCAGCTTGGCCGGCGACAATATCAATGTTCACAGCATTCGCTTGCCGGGTCTCATTGCCCACCAGGAGGTGATCTTTGGTGCGCCGGGCCAAATCTACACGCTGCGCCACGACACGAGCGATCGGGCTTGTTATATGCCCGGTGTGTTGCTGACGATTCGGAAGTTGATTGACCTGAAGTGCTTGGTTTATGGTCTCGAAAAACTGCTGTAGCAGCGCGACAACCTGATGTCGATCGGTCTAGTCCAATGGCTGTTGCCGTTACCCGATCACTAGGCAGCAAGGGGCTTAAGCCCCTTGTGATGGCAACGCCAGTTGCCCTCCGATGGCTGAACCTTGCCCACTCGCTTCAATAACTTCCTCAGACACTTCCTCAGAACCGCCTCCGAACAACCTATGCTGGTTCCGCTGACCCGTGACGCTTTCGATCGCCTGATTCCCTCGATCGCCACCTATCCGCAATACCAGTTCTACTGGGGGCGACCGGCGGACTTCATTCGCCGCCTGGCCATTTCCGTGGTGGGCATGGTAGTGACCTGGTTGGGCAGCCTGGCCACGGGCGATGCGACGGGCCCCATTTGGTTTGTGCTGGGCTTTGCGGCAGCGCTCTATTGGTTTTGGGCCCCCATCTATTGGGCCAGCCTCCGCAATGGCAAGGTGCGCAAATTCGGCTATTGCGGTTTTTGGGAAGGTGAAATTCTGGATGTTTACGTGACCGAAGAGCTGGTGGGTCAAGAGGAAACGGTGAACCGCCAGGGCGAGTTGGTGATTGTGGAAAACCGGGAGCGTTGCCTCAACTTGGAAGTGGGCGATGAGACAGGATTTGAAACCCTTTTTCAGGCTCCGCTGCGTCGTGAGCACAAGGGTATTAAGCCGGGAATGCGGGCCCAAACCCTGATTTTGTCCGATCGCCCCGATTTGAGCCGAGTGGCCCAGGTGGCTGATTTTTATCTTCCTGATCGCCGGGTTTGGATCAGCGACTATCCCCTGTTGCAGCGGGAAGCCTTTGAGGAGGTGAGCCGGGAGCTGAGCGACCCACCGCCGAATCGTCGATCGCGTCGGCCCAGCCGTCCGGCCCCGAGCCAGGAGACCGGCTTAGCCCGCCGCCCGGATCCGCGCGATCGGGCCCTGGCCCGTTATGATCGGCGTGATGCCTCCGAGGAGCGTGGGCGGTTTGATGATCTTGAAGATGACTTTGAGAACAACGATTTCGAGAACTTTGAGGACGATCGCCGCGATCGCCCCCGTCGCCGCCGATAGAACCTGAAAACGGCCCCAACAACACAAAAAAGCTCCAACCGTCGATCAAAGTCGATCAAAACAGACCCTACTGCCCAAAATGCTCGCTAAATCCCAGGAACTGCTGACAGTTGGGTCAATTTGTCGGTTAGGGAATTGACGGAATGGGTTGAGCTTGGTATTCCTGATGTCAACATGAGCGTGCTTGACTGACCCTAACGATCCCCGATCGCCCCTTGTCACCCGAAACCGCTCGATCGCCTAACCTCGCTGAATTCCGTCTTTTGGATCCCTATCGCGCGTTAGCCCGTCGATCAGCCTGTGGAACCCCTATCCTTTTCCGATCCGTTTAATGGTGCGTCGTCGCCCGGGGTGACCCTATTTGGGCCGCCACATCTTGCGCCCGGGGCAATTGGGGGAGCAGATTGGTTGCCCCCGGTGCCGCCAGAAGAGATGGTTAGCGAAGTAACCGTCATGCCCGAGCATTCTGCGGACTGGTTGTTACAGCAGTGGTTGGATCTGGGGCTTCAGCAGCTCGAAGCCAGCAATTATCCTGGAGCGATCGAAGCCTTTGAACGGGCCCTCGACATCCAATCTGACTTAACCGTTGCTCGCCACGGCCGGGCGATCGCTCTGGTGGGAGCCAAGGCCTATGCCGAAGCTCTCCCGGAACTGGAGGGACTCCTGCAACAAATCCCGCACCAACTGGATCTTTGGGGGAACTATGGCCACGCCCTCGCTGCCATGGAGCGCCACGAGGAAGCCCTCGCCGCCTATCGCCACATCCTGGCTATTGATCCCAATGTTGTCAACGCCTGGCTTGATTGTGGGCGGTTGCTACAAACCCTAGGCCGCTGGAGCGAGGCTGCCGCCGCCTATGAGCGGGCTTTGGAGTTACAACCCACCGCCAGTGCGGCTTGGTTTGCGCGGGGACTGCTTCAGAAAAAGCTCGGTCAACGGGCCCAAGCTCTGGAGTCCTTTGAGCGCACCCTTTCGATCGATCCCCATTGCAAGGAAGCCTGGAACTATCGTGGCAACTTGCTCGAAGATTTGGGCCGCACCCAGGAAGCCCGCGAGGCCTATCAACGGGCGATCGACCTGGATCCTCAATATGCCGAAGCTTGGAATAACCTAGGCATTGCCCTCGATAGCCAACAGGCCCACCAGGAAGCCCTGGAAGCCTTTCACCAGTCTTTGGCCAGCGATCCGAATAATCCCGATGTGTGGAATAACTGTGGCCTCACGTTGGATAGCCTGGGGCAGTTAGGCGAGGCAGTGACTGCGTTCGATCGCGCCCTGGCCCTTACCCAAAACAGTCACTGGAAATCCTGGGCTAATCGGGGTTGTGTCCTTTGGCGGCTCCACGGCTACGCGGCCGCCCTCAAAAACTGGAATCAGGGCATCGACTCCCTCGATCGCCAAGCCCCAGACTATGCTCTCGGTTGCGGCATTTTGCACTATCACAAGGGCCGGGCCCATGTGGATGAAGGCCAGCGCCACTCCGATGCCTTTCCCTACTTGCAAGAGGCGCGACTCTGTTTTGAGCAAGCCCTCAATTTCCTCGCACCCGATCGCCATCCAGATTGGTATCTAGAAGCGGCCCAAGGGGCGATCGACACGTATCGGGCCCTGGGTAATGCAGACCAAGCTCAAGCCCTGATGTATAGCGCCACGGAGCTGCTGCGCCGCCGAATGCGCGAAACGGACTGCACCAGCCAAAAAATGGCCCTCGCGAACAAGCTGGCTAGCTTCTACCAGAACGGGCGATCGTAGCGATTAGTCGTTGGAATGATTAATCCCTTAGTCATAATTATTATTTGTAATTACAGCCTTTACCTAGAACGATTGGTACGTCATATTACAGATGCCATAAAGCAATTATGAGGTGGGCAATGCCCACCCTACTAGTGCATCAAGCTTATTTTGATAGGTCAAATTAGATGACTGTTGCTGTTACCAGATCGTTAGGCAGCAAGGGGCTTAAGCCCCTTGTTACTACGACTGAGTTCTTCAACAAAAAAACTGCGATCGGGCGATCACAGTTCGTCAAAAGGTGAGGATAAAAGAACGAAAAAATCATTCAAGAATTGGGCAACGATGATTCCATGAATGATTGGAAATTTGAACAACATCACGGGTCATGAGTCGATCGAGCCACGGGATATTGAGCAACCGCCATTGATCCGGCTTCAGCCGATTTCAGCAGTTTCCACAACACCAATCACCTCAATCGCTTCTCCCCCGTAATTCGGGTTATCATCCGGTTTGTGTTCTAGTTAACGATCGAACCATTCGCCCCAATTGATCGTTCAAACCCTGAACTTGGGTCAGGAGCACCAGGAACCTAGAAACTGAACTCGGTGCGCACCACGCCCAAGACGGCCGTGTTGTTGTCGTTGCCCGTGTCCGCATTGAACACCGCAATCACCCCCGGAGTGATCGAAATGAAATCGTTCACGGCCCAGCGGTAGAGTGCTTCCACGTGGATCGGCGTTTCATCATCCTCTTCCACGCCATCCGCACTGATCACCGTCGGCGGCTGACCCACCAACAAGGATCCCAGGTTGCCTTCTTTGCCCAAGTCGGGGAAGACCAAACCCACAGCCCAGTTCAGCACGTCGATGCTGTCGTCGCTTTGGGCATCTTCCGCCTTGGTGTAACCAACCCAACCGTTTAAGCCCACCTTGGGCGAGAACAGATAGTTAGCTTGCAGGCCAACACTGTTGCTGATCGTGGAATGGTCGCCAAAGGGGTTGATGGTGCGGCGCGTGCCGGTGCGACCCAACAGGCCCAAGTCTTCGTCGGCGTATTGGTAATCGTCGTTGGAGTAGTAGCTGTGGGCAAAGAACAGGCCGGCGCTGAAGCGGCTGTCACTGCTCTTGTAGTTCAAGCTGGCGCTGGCGCTGTAGCTACCGCCGAAGAGACCGCTGCCATCACTGGGGCTGGCGGCGTTGCCGGCCATGTAGGCGGCCCCGATCGACCATTGATCACTGGGACTCCAAACAAAGCCCACCCCGGCATCGGCCGGTTGACGCAACACGGGCGGCCGATCGCCAAATCGCGACAGGGCCCCGGAACCATCGCCATAGAGGAAGGGGTTGTGGGTGTCGTGGATGTCATCCAAATCCAACCCAGTGGTTCCCACAAGGGCTTCCACTTTTTCCCCGATCGGGAAGCGATAGCCCAAATAGGTCAGGCTGACTTGGTTGCTGTCGCCGTCACCGTAGCTCAGGGAACCCAAGCCCGTCACATCGTTCAGCGGATTCTGAACATTGTTGGTTTCCAAACGGGTGGTCAGGGTGTCTTGGCCCGTGAAGCTGGTGTTGAACACCAATCGCACCCGATTACTGAAGGTGACGTTTTCGGCGTTGCTGTCGTCGTCGTCGCCTGTGAGGGTTCCCCCTTGCAAACCAAGAATGGCGTTCCCGGTCAACTTGGTGGTGGTGGAGAATTGGGTTTTCTCCAGATAAGAAATCCGACCTTCCAGGGTGTCTACGCGACCGCGCAGCGCGGCCAGCTCGGTCTTGAACATGTCCTGCAATTTCTTCAGGACTTCTAGATCGGCCTTGGTGGCGTAGTCGGCCACGTTGGTCACGAGTAATTCTTGGATTCGATCGAGGCAAGCATTCAAACCAGCCGCGAACTCGTAGCGGGTCATGGCCCGGTTGCCCTTGTAGGTGCCGTCGGGATAACCGGCGATGCAACCGTAGCGCTCAACCAGCGATTGCAGGGCTTGGAAGGCCCAGTCGGTGGGTTGCACGTCCGACAGTTGCGATACGGAGGTGACCTGCTCGGCGCTGTTGGCGCGGCGGTTACGTCCCTCTTGACCGTATTGGTTGAGGTCGTTGATCAGCTCGCTGGTGTCGGCCACGGCCCCGATCGCGTCGGGATTGGCCAAGTCAGGGCTAGCCGAATTAACGGATTGGGCCAAGGCCGGTGCAGCGGGAGCCGCCGCCAATAGGGCCAGGGCAGCGATCGGGGTTAAGTGCGATCGCCGATGGAACCGAGACATATGCAAACCTCACACGAAAAATCTGAGTCCATTGCAAACTGAATTCATCCCCAGCTCTGAACCATCAAAAGCTGGCAGCAATTCCTCAAAATCACTGCCCGCTCAAGGTCGCCAGCCAGGAGCCAAATTCCTTAGCATCCATCAAAAAGATAATGATTCTCAGTTTGATTTATGAAAAGATAATTAAGCGGCGATGAATCAGTTTTGATCGTCATTCTAGCGAATTCTCGATCAATCTAAGGCCGGACAAAGACAAAATATTATTGATTTAAGATCTCAATAGTACAGCATCGATTCTGCGTGAAATTACTGAGATTCATGATTCAACATCACGGAACCACCCCAACAACACTCAGTCCCTAGTCAGCAAGCGCAGTGGGTTGAAAGGGATGAATTCTGAGGTGCGATGGAGCTGATCGAACCGTTTCAAGCGATCGACTCCTTCGCGCCGCTCAACCCGATCCAGCCCATCCGCGATCTTGGCCCTAGGGCAACGGCGCAATTGGCCCTGGGGCCTGTCGTCATTTCCCAGGATCAGGCGGAAACGATTGATTTTCCATGTCCCAGTCGTTGTAACAAGGGGCTTGAGCATCTTGTCCCCCACGATCTGCCAACGGTGGAATCAGGGTTTCAGGTGATTTGACGACAGACCCTAGGAATTTTCGAGATTGTGGGCAGCAGCGCGATCGAACCAACGGAGCAGCACGCGGGCTAACTTGCCCGAGTGGTGGCGAATTAGGCCCGTGTGGGGATCTTCGTCAATGACGTTGGCAATCACGATCCGGCGACCCAGACGCGCCACCGCTTCCCGATCGAGCTGAATGGGGTGGCTATGTTCGCGGGCGTAGCGATCGAGGGTTTTGGGGGATGGGGGATTTTTTTGCACCAACGCCGAACAATTTGTGACCACAGGCCTGGTCGATCGCCCGGATGTGATCCGAAACGGTGTAGCCCAATTTTTTCTGCCCGTTGCACAAAAAACTGTGGTCGGGGCCGATAAGAATTTGAACCCAGCAGGATGCCCAGATGAGTTTTCTCAAAAACTCCTGACCAATTATCTTGACAATTCATTTTTGTGCTTGATACCCTCGTGATCGTTTAGGTAATTTATTTAAAGCTTTTTTATAAGCTGCCTTAAATTTTACCTAAAAAATTGTTTAGAAGCAACTAAACTCAAAATATAGTGAGCAGTACTATGGCGAGCCAAAGTAACGATCAAGAACTTCGTGAAATCTTTGGTTTAGCTCCCGGACAGGGTGACAATGGCATTTTGGAGTTTGGGGCCACTGAGTATAGCCAGACAGAGAATGGGTTACTGGTGGCCGCCGTCAAAGTGCTGCGTCGTGGCCCGTTGACCGGTAGTCCGTCAGCAACTATTGCGTTAAGGGATGGTACGGCAGTTGCTGGCTCTGATTATTTAAAAGAACCAATTTCAGTTCAGTTTTTGCCTGGCGAAGTTGAAAAGACTATAACGATTCCATTGGTTGACGATGCAGTCATCGAAGATGTGGAGTCGCTCACTTTAACTCTGCAAAACCCTAAAAATGGTGCAGGAATTGGGCCACAGGCCACTGCAACCCTCAAAGTTCTAGACAACGATGGGGCGGCCATCATCGAGAGCCGCCCTAGCGTGGCTGGCAGTCCGCTCCCAATCGATTCTGTTGATGTCTTTTTGCCACCGGGTGGTGAAGTTCTGCTGGAGGTGACGGTCACTGTCCCAGCAGAAGGGGGTGAACCCGTCACTAGCGTCCGGCCGCTCAGTCGCGAACCCCGCGCGGCGCAAACAGTCAGTTTGCCCCTAGATGTTTTCTTATTGCAGGATCTCTCGGGGTCTTTTGAGGACGATATCGATGTCTTGCAAGGTGATCCCGCATCGGGACGTGCTGGTCTAGCTGAGAACTTAGTTACGCAACTACAGTCTCTTCGTCCCGATACAACCTTTGGCTTAGGCTCCTTTGTAGACAAGCCGGTTCGTCCCTTTGGCAATGCCGCAGATGGAGACTATGTCTACCGCCTGGAGCAACCCCAGAGCCTTGATGGAAAGCGCTTCCAGCAAACTGTCCAAGGGCTGACTACTCGATTTGGAGGTGATGGCCCTGAGTCCCAGCTAGAAGCACTTCTGCTACTAGCTCGACAATCAGGAACAACAGGCTTCCGCTCCGGTGCTCGACGTGTGGTGGTGGTGTCAACGGATGCTCCCTACCACCAGGCAGGAGATTTTTTAGGAGCGCCACCCAACAATGGGGATGGAGTATCTAGTGGCAGTCCCCAAGGTACTGGGGAAGACTATCCATCCGTTCAACAGGTCAAAAATGCCCTGATTGAAGCTGACCTTTTGCCCATCTTTGCGGTTACGGAGGATGAATTAGCCACGTACCGTGACTTGGTGGATGACAGCGATGGGGATGGTTTTGGTTTTGGCAGTGTTGTGCAACTAGAGCGTGACAGCTCGAACTTGACCAATGCCATTACTGAAGGTCTGGGCAATGTTGGGCGTGAAATTAACATTTTTGCGATCAGTGATGAGGCAAAGCGAGTCAAGGAAATTTTGCCTGCGAAGTTCACGGGTGTACAGGCTGGAGAAACCAAGAAGTTCGTTGTGCGGTTGCAGTCTGATGGGTTGGGCAGTGATGATTCTTTGATTCTTCGTGCTTTGGGCTATGGCGACATCAAGGTCAACATCATTCAAGATCCCCGACTTGCATTAGCTCCGTCCTATATCAAGCAATTGCAAGCTGTTGAATTTATCAGTGGGGGTAGTACTGAAGGTAATTTAAACCCAGGAGTTGATCCAAACAATCGTCGAGTTGGATTCAAGGTTTTTAGTAATCCTCCACCTGATAAGCTCCAAAACACCCGCGTTGTCATTCATGGATTAAATGATGACTCAGATACACGGTTCAAAGATGGCCAGGAAGATGGCTATCTAGATAATGTCGCCAGGGCATGGGCTGATAAATATCCCAATGATCGGGTTCTTTTTCTTGATTGGCGCGAAGCTTCTAACAATGATCGCTATCGAGAAGGTATAGGTGCATTGAATCCAATTCCCGCCGTTGCATTTGGTGCACAGCTTAAGGCTGGAACATGGATCACACCTGTTGCTGAATATGCTGTCAAGGCCTTGGCCAGTACATTTGGTATTGGTTCGGAAGTAGCCAAGAACAATTTGTACCTAGCAGGTCATAGTCTTGGCTCGCTAGTAGCTAGTGAAATGGGTCGAATTTATCGAGATGGTTTTTTCCAGGACGGAAAACAACTTATTCCCGGTAATCAAAATGGAGTAAAGGCATTTTTTGCTTTAGATCCTCCATCCGAGCTGAATGGAAAATATGACCTAGATGGCAGAATTTCAGGTGATCAACGTCCAGAGTCGTTCTCTGCAGTCGCCAACTTTTCACGCGGTTTTGTAGGTAGTAAAAGCCTTGCCGGTAATCAAGTCTTTGCTGCATCAGCCAAAGAATCAATCCAGATAGACTACGGCGGAATACAGGCTGATGCGGGTGAAGAGCACACGAAAGTTGTCCGAGACTTTAATCGCCTCATTGATGTCTCTGGAGGTCTTGATGGACTTTCCTCGTTGGCGGATGACGTAGAGCTAAAAACTGTCTTCGGTGACTTTCAATCAGATACTCAGAGACCGACGCTCTTACCGCTTTCAGGGGAAAAGCCCAGACATGACGCTACATTAGTTATCCGGGAGGGCAATTTTACTATTCCTGATCGCGTGAACCTAGTGTTCGGGCGAGGTAACAAGGACGAAGGGAACCAAGACGAACTGATCTATGGTACGTCCAAAGACGACCGGATTGACACGAATTTCAATGATGACATTTTGACATCAGCAGGTAACGACGAAATTCGAGCTCTTGCTGGCAATGATGCAGTTTGGGGTGGTGGTGACAATGACACAATTTATGGTGCTGAAGGCAACGACACCATCAATGGTGAACAAGGTGACGATTTAATTTTTGGGGGAGCGGATCAAGACAAGATTTTTGGTGCCAGGGGAAATGATACGGTTCTCGGCGGAGATGGTGATGACGATATTGAGGGAAATGATGGTTCTGATTCTCTCTTTGGAAATGCTGGAAATGACACTATTCAGGCAGGAGCTGATTCCTCCTCAGATTATCTAGATGGAGGACAAGGAAATGATTTCCTAAGAGGTGAAAACGGTGATGATACCTTAATCGGCGGGTTGGGCCAGGACACCATGGAAGGTGGATTTGGTAGTGATGTATTTATTCTTAGTCAGAATGATGGCAATACGGATCGCAATCAGGCTGATATCATCACTGACTTCGGGAATGGAGTTCTTGGGCTTGGAGGGCGTGATCAGATTGGGCTGTCAGGAGGACTAACAGTTGATAGCATCACACTTGAGCGGTTTGATCAAGGTTTTCTCGGAGTCGGTGGAAAAACCGCCATTAAAGTGGGAGGGCAATACCTAGCAATTTTGCAAGATGCCTTTGAGCTTAAGGATATTTCCTTTATTCAAATCTAGCCCTTGACTTCAGCCCTGTGGATCTGGCCTAAGTTTTGCAACTCCTTCCTCAAAAGCATTTAATCCCATGAAACCATCGCTGTTCACAGCATTAGGACTCCTGAGCCTGACCACCATTTGTGCCCCAAGTCCAGCATTTTCCGCAGAACTATCTCCAATGGAGCAGGTTACATCTGTTTCTCAGTTGTCAGATGTACAACCCACCGATTGGGCATTCCAGGCACTGCAATCATTAGTTGAACGCTATGGTTGCATTGCAGGCTACCCCGATGGAACTTTCAAAGGAAACCGTCCCTTGAGCCGCTATGAATTTGCGGCTGGTTTAAATGCTTGCTTGGATCGAATGCGCGAGCTAATTTCAACAGCAACTGATGACTTAGCCCAAAAGTCTGATCTTGCAAAATTGCAAAAACTCCAAGAAGAATTTGCAACTGAACTGGCCACCCTGCGATCGCGGGTTAACACCCTCGAAGCTCGTGCCAGTGAACTCGAAGCTAATCAGTTTTCAACCACCACAAAACTGACCGGCGAAGCCATTATGTCTGTGGCCAGTAACTTGTCAGATGATGAGGATCTGGATAATCAAACAGTCTTTCAGCAACGAGTTCGACTGAACTTTAACACTAGCTTCACAGGCAAAGATCTGTTGCTGACTCGCCTACAAGTCGGCAACGCCACGCCCTTTAATCTCACTCGCCAAAACCAAGATACCGACTTCGCAACCTCCACAAGCGAAGGTGTACAAGCCGCTCAAGTCTTTGGCGACACTGGCAATCGGGTTGTTCTCGACACATTGCAATATCGCTTCCCGCTGGGCGATCAAGTGCGTGTCGTTTTATCAGCTAATGCAGGCGTTTGGGATGACCTAGTTCCCACCGTAAATCCCTACTTTGAAGATTATGACGGCGGCAACGGGTCACTGAGTGCCTTTGCACAACGCAACCCCATTTATCGACTGGGCGGTGGTGCAGGCATCGGTCTGAGTTTTACACCCAGCCGATTTTGGGAGCTGAGTTTAGGTTACTTAGCAGCCAGTGCATCCAGTCCTGAGGATGGCCAAGGTCTCTTTAATGGCGACTACAGTGCCCTTGCCCAAGTCACTTGGCGACCCAGCGAGCAATTCAATCTTGCCTTGACCTATAACCACGCCTATTTCACAACTGGACGGTTTGGTTTTGACAATGGCGGAGGCAGCATTGATGCCCAAAATTTGCCCTTCACCGGCACAGCATTGGCCAATCGATTAGGCGCAACTAATGCGATTAGTAGTGATTCGCTAGGGTTGTCATGGGCATGGAAAGCTTCACCCAAGTTTCAACTGAATGGTTGGTTGAGCTACACCAGTGCTGACCTAATTCAAGATGACAAAACGGGTGAGCTGTGGTCAGGGGCGCTTCTGCTCGGGTTTCCTGATCTCTTTAAAGAGGGCAACTTCGGCGGTTTTGTTGTCGGGTTTGAGCCTTATCTGACCGATCTTGATGACTTAAACGATGAATTTTCTCAGGATCTGCCGCTACATTTCGAGCTTTTTTATAAAGCTCAAGTAACTGACAATATTTCAATTACTCCAGGTCTAATTTGGCTAACTGCTCCCAACCAAGATGCCAACAACTCTGATCAAGTGATTGGCGTGCTGAGAACCACATTTGTTTTCTAGCTGCATTGATCCCTTCCATTACTCTTTAGTGCAGATAACTCCGTAATGAAATTCAAGGCCTATTCACTCTTGGCTCTGCCCTTGACTGTTTGCACAATTCTGATGCCAGGCATGGCTCAGGCGCAGCATCCATCACCAAATATCGATCTAGAGATCACAGTTTCTCAAGCCGCGCCAGATGGAAGCGTAGAAGTTTTACGAGACCCTAACCTCAGGAAGTTAAAAGTTGCTGTTCTTGATTTTTCCTTTGGTAGTTCCAGTGGAGGTTTTTCCTCTTTTTCGGGTGGAACACTCAGCACAACAGACACAACAAACATTGCCCGAGGTGTCAGTGATATGCTGGCCGATCGCCTCATTCGGGACGGTCGCTACTCTGTGGTAGAACGCAGCATCCTAGAGCGATCCTTACAGTCTCAAAATACAGGCTCATCGAGTGCCAGTTTTGATCCTGCCTTACTCACGAAGCTAGGAGGAACCCTAGGGCTTGATGGCATTATTGTGGGTACAATCACCAAGTTTGATGTTTCAGTGCGTGAGAGTGGTTTCAATATTCTAGGAATTGGATCGCGAAAGAAAAAAGTCAGTGTTGAAGTACAACTCAATGCTCGCTTGATCAGCATTGAAACGGGTGAAACACTAGCTACATCTGAGGGATCAGGAAAAACAGAAGAGGAGGGAAGCGGCTTCAGTATTGATGGGCTTTTTGCATCAGCCAACGATACAAGCAATGCTCAGGCACTGGTCTCTAAAGCAACTAATGATGCAATTGATAACATCATCAAAGGGATGGATGGTGTTTACAATCAACTTGCTGCTTTGCCGCCCCCTGTTCCCTCGGTTGAGTCAATTGTTTCTGATGTATTTGGACGCTCAGTGATTTTAAATCGTGGATCAAGTCATGGGTATCGTCGAGGGATGCGAATTTCTATTGAGCGACTGGTGCGCGAAGTGAAAGATCCCCAAACAGGCGCAGTAATTCGGCGAGTAACGCAACCCGCCGCCATGCTGGAGCTAACCGAGGTTGATGAAGTTTCTAGTGTTGGTGTATTAGCACCGAATTCTAACTATCAGCCCAAAGTAGGTGATATCGCTAAACCTATTCGTTAGGCCTGAAATGACTGTAATTAAAGCATTGGGGAACTCAAGAACTCGAGTTCCCCAATGCTTTGGCACTTTTTAACTCCGTAAAGTACATGAATTCTCTGTTAAGAATTCTCGAGATTGTGGGCAGCAGCGCGATCGAACCAACGAAGCAGCACGCGGGCTAACTTGCCCGAGTGGTGGCGAATTAGTCCCGTGTGGGGATCTTCGTCAATGACGTTGGCAATCACGATCCGGCGACCCAGACGCGCCACCGCTTCCCGATCGAGCTGAATGGGGTGGCTATGTTCGCGGGCATAGCGATCGAGGGTTTTGGGGGATGGGGGATTTTTTTGCACCAACACCGCATCAAACAATTTGTGATCACAGGCCTGGTCGATCGCCCGGATGTGATCCGAAACGGTGTAGCCCTCCGTTTCTCCCGGTTGGCTCATCACGTTGCACACATAGATCCGAGGAGCCGGACAACGGGCGATCGCCTCAGTAATTTCCGGAACCAGCAGATTGGGGATCACGCTGGTGTACAGACTGCCGGGGCCAATGATGATGTAGTCCGCCGACTCGATCGCCTCGATCGCCCGAGGCACGGCCCGAGGATTAGACGGCGTGCAACCAATGCGAGCAATTTGCCCATGGGCCTCGCTGATATTCGACTCGCCCTCCACGTAACGGCCATCGGTTAGCTCGGCCCAGAGCACCATATCCTCCAGCGTGGCCGGCAACACCCGCCCCTGCACCGCCAGGACTTGGGAACTGGCATCGATCGCCTGTTCCAAGTCTCCCGTAATGTCGCTCATGGCCGTCAAAAACAAGTTGCCAAAGCTGTGGCCCGCCAACCCGCTGCCGGTGGTGAAGCGATATTGAAACAAAGCCGTCATCAGCCGCTCTTCCGCTGACAGGGCCGCCAAGCAATTGCGAATATCCCCCGGTGGCAGCACCCCAAAATCGCGCCGCAGCCGTCCTGAAGATCCGCCATCATCCGCCACCGTCACAATGGCCGTGATGTTGGCGCTGTATTGCTTGAGGCCTCGCAACAGGGTTGAAAGACCCGTGCCACCCCCGATCGCCACAATGCGCGGCCCCCGATTCAGCCGTCGATGGGTCAAGAGGCGATCGATCAACTCCTCATCCCCGTCGGGCATCAGCACTTCCGCGATCGTTCCCAGGGTGCGCGTTTGTCCCCACAACACCAGCCCCAACCCCCCCGCCAACACCAGCGGTCCAGAAACATTATTGGGAATTAGGGTGGCCAAGCGCCCCACAAACTCTTGCAAAAACTGAGTGGTGTAAAACACCGGGGTTTGCTTTGTCCAAATGGCCGCCCCAAACCACACCAACACCGCCCCGCTCGCACTGGTCAGCAGCCAGCGCTTGACCAACAAACCCGGCGCAAGCCACTTCACCCATTGGTTAACCCGTTTGGGAGCGCGGCGCTGCAAAATGGCTCGCGGTAGGTTGCTGAGCCAGTGAACGGTTGAGTAGGACAGTCGATTCTTCAAGGGAAAGGTGGGGAAAAACGGACAAACGAAGCCAAGGCAAGCAGAATCAACAACAAGCACTGGGGCCACAACGGCGGCAACGGCGGCAGTTACCGGGATGCAGGGGAATTAAACCATTGGTGGGGGATCGGGTTCTGGCCAATGGCTACCGTCTCCTTCAAGCACGTATTCAAGAACGTCTTTTAAGGACGTAGGCTTAGGGCCTGTCGTCATTTCCTAGGATCAGGCGGAAACGATTGATTTTCCATGTCCCAGTCGTTGTAACAAGGAGCTTGAGCATCTTGTCCCCCACGATCTGCCAACGGCGGAATCAAGGTTTCAGACGATTTGACGACATGCCCTAACACCCATGGATCCCCGTTGTTGGCGTTGATTGAGCCGGTGATTGAGCCGGTGATTAATCCGCTGATCCTGAATCCCGATCGCCCCAGCCTGGATCCGCAAACGGGCGGGCTAAAATGGCGAGCAACGGAGTCAACCGTTTCCAACCGTCGTAATTTCCATGAGGATAGCGCGTTGCGGATTGGATCCCGGGATGAGTAGCCCGCTCGGTGGGCTGGCATGGCTGGGAATGCTGGCTGCTGGTCAGTCGGTCTGGTTCGTGCGGCGAGACCAGTTCAACCCATCGATCGCAACCCATTGGTCGCAACCCATCGATCTCAACCCATCGGCCGTCAAATTTGCCGTGATCGGATCCAAAACAGCAAGCAATAACAGCAAGCAGTAACAGCAAGCAATCATCCAATCATTCCAGCCATGTCTCAATCCCTGGTTTGTGGCGGATCGGCGAACCCGCTGCCCCTTGGTCGCCCCTTGGTGGAACTGCGCGGGGTCAGCAAAACGCTGGGCGATCGCAAAATTCTCGATCGAGTAGATTTCGCCATTTATCCCAATGAGGCGATCGCGATTATTGGCCCCTCCGGCACGGGAAAATCAACCATCTTACGGGTGATTAGCGGCCTGCTGGAGCCCGACGAAGGCGAGGTTTATTTGTTAGGAGAACCCCGCCAAGGCCTGCTGGGCGACAGCCACGAACCGGAGGGAGTAGAAATCAAGTTGGTGTTTCAGCAAGCCGCCCTATTTGATTCCCTGACGGTGGGCGAAAATGTGGGGTTTTCCTTGCTGGAGGCGGGTCAGTTGCCCCCGCGCGAAATTCAAAAATTGGTTGATCGCGCCCTGGAGCGGGTGGGATTGCCGGCCATTGCCGATCGCTACCCGGCGGAGTTGTCGGGCGGCATGAAAAAACGGGTCAGTTTTGCCCGCGCCATCATTGAAAATCCTGCTCCCGATGGCACACCCATTCCTGAAGTGTTGCTCTATGACGAGCCAACGGCTGGCCTTGACCCGATCGCCTCCACAATTGTGGAAGACCTGATGCGGGAACTGAGCCAAAAGGTCAATTTTTGCTCAACCTATGTGGTCGTGACCCACCAGGACAGCACCATTCGCCGCACAGCCGATCGGGTGGTGTTTTTGTATGATGGGCGCATTCGTTGGCAAGGGAAGATTCAGGAAATTGACACCACTGATAATCTCTATGTGCGCCAGTTTTTCAACAGCGCGATCGAGGGGCCAATTCAGGTAGTCACAGCCTAGTTAAGACTTGGGTTCAGTAGCTCCGATTGATCCGAGATTCAGCCAGAATTCAGCCAAAGTTGGGAGTTGCTTTAATCCCAGTCATCCACGGTTTTTTGCTGAAGTTGCCATTTTTGGAATCGTTTTTCAAAGTCTTCCGTATCCGGTTGCAAAGACTTCCAAGCATCCAGAGCGATGAACATTCCCCACCCCAAACCCAAGGTGAGCGACCAGCCTAAATGACCCGAGGAAACCAAGTCAATCAGTAATAAAAAACCGTTGACGATGCCAAATTTACCCAGGTTTAACTTGAGGCGCTGCCGTTGGGCAGCTACGAATTGTTGGCGTTGCGATCGATCCCCATTTTGAGCTAACCAACGCTGTTCGGCTGCATACAAATCAGTGCGATCGATCCCAATTTCATCGGCCAATTCCAGAAGCTGACTGCGGGAATATTGCTCAATATCTTGGCGACGGGCGATCGCGAGTTGCAAAATTTCCTGCACCGCATCCCGATCATAATTATCGCGGGTGGGCACATCGATGAAGCGGGAGTCGGAACCGCGTGCATCAGGATTGGCTAAGGGCGATCGATCAGCGTTAGTCATAGGTGGGTCATATCTGGTCTTGGCCGTTGTTTATTGAACAGGCGGGGCCGCCTGCGATCGGGCGATGAACTCGGCGATCCAAAACTTCAGCAATCTCACTCGACGGCCTCAACCGAACTAGACGATCTAACTCGGCCATCGAACTACGAATCATAATATCGATGTTCCTATGGTAATGAGGTTGATCAACCGTTGGCTGCTTCTGAACAGGCCCCAGCAATTCCTCAAACCATCCCGCAAGCGCTCCATGTGGAAACCCGCGGCCGGGGGCTGCCGCTGTTGTGTTTGCATGGTCACCCCGGCTCTGGGCGCAGTATGCGAGTGTTTACGCGCCATTGGGCCGATCGATTCTGGACGATCGCGCCGGATTTGCGAGGATATGGCCGCAGTCGATCGGGGGGTGACTTTGCCATGGAAGCCCACATTGCGGATTTGGTCGCCCTGCTCGATCGACTCCAAATTGACCAAGCCCTTGTCTTGGGTTGGTCTTTGGGGGGAATTTTGGCCCTGGAGTTGGCCCTGCGACATCCCGATCGAGTGCAAGGGCTAATTCTGATCGCCACGGCGGCCCGCCCCCGCAGCGCCCCCATGCCCAGCCGACAATGGGACTTGGCCTACACCCTGATTGCAGCTCTGTTGAATGGGGTATGGCCCGGTTGGGCTTGGAATATTCGGCAATTTGGCGAGCGATCGCTTCTGCGCTACCTGATTCAACGCCACACCCCTGAAACCTATCGCTACTTGGCTGAATCGGCGGTGTGGGATGTGTTGAAAACCTCAGGGGCGGCCACCCGATCGCTGCGTCAGGCGCTTCAGGCTGGATACGATCGCCGGGCGGATTTGGTCAAAATTCGCTGCCCCGCACTAGTGATGGCCGGAGCGGGCGATCGCCACATCACCCCAATCGCCAGCCTGGAAACCGCCACCGGCTTACCCCACAGTCAGTGGCACTGTTATGACGGCGTGGCACACCTGTTTCCTTGGGAAATTCCCGATCGGGTTTTGGCAGATATCGATCGCTGGCTTCAGGAACAGGGTTTTGGGCAACTCGATTCATTCCAGTAATGGTAGTCGTCGTGGGGGGGCAAGGGGCTTAGGGCCTGTCGTCAAATTTCCTGAAACCCTGATGACCTCGTTCTTTAAACCAATCAGTCGTAGGGGCGGGGTTTCCCCGCCCAGTTCCCGTGATCCTTGGGTATTCCCAGGGGTGGACAGGGTTGTGGCGATCGCCCGGGTTAGGGTTGGGAGACCCAACCCCTACGGCGATGGAAATGACGACAGGCCCTAAGCCCCTTGTCTGTGCCGATCGATGGGGTTTCTTGTCTGCGCCGATCGATGAGGCTCACCAGCTAGTTGTGGCTTTTCAGACATCCTCTCCGGCCCACAGCCTGGGAACGCGGAGGCGAGTGATAGGATACAAATTCGACTAATCAGCGCCACTCCACAGGCCGATCGCACCGCCGCACCACACAAAGTCACCATGGGCAACACGTTTGGACATCTGTTTCGGATCACCACCTTTGGCGAATCTCACGGTGGTGGGGTTGGCGTTGTGATCGATGGTTGCCCGCCCCGGTTGCCCCTAACGGCCGAAGAAATTCAGGTGGAACTTGATCGCCGCCGGCCCGGCCAAAGCAAAATCACCACACCCCGCAAGGAAACCGACCAGTGCGAAATCCTTTCGGGCGTGTTTGAGGGCAAGACCCTGGGCACCCCGATCGCGATTTTGGTGCGCAACAAGGACACCCGGCCCCAAGACTACGACGAGATGGCCAAGACCTATCGCCCGTCCCACGCTGACGCGACCTACGACGCGAAATATGGGTTTCGCAATTGGCAAGGGGGTGGCCGATCGTCCGCGCGGGAAACGATCGGGCGCGTCGCCGCCGGGGCGATCGCCAAGAAGATCCTGCGGGAGTTTGGCAACATCGAAATCGTCGGCTACGTGAAGCGGATTAAGGATCTCGAAGCGGCGATCGACCCGCTGACCGTGACCACGGAGCAGGTGGAAAGCAACATTCTGCGATCGCCCGATGGGGACTTTGCGGAACGGGCGATCGCCCTGATTGAGTCGATTCGCGATGAGGGGGATTCCGTTGGTGGCGTGGTGGAATGCGTTGTGCGGAATTTGCCGATGGGCCTGGGGTCGCCCGTGTTCGATCGCCTGGAAGCCGACCTGGCCAAGGCGGTGATGTCCCTGCCCGCCACCAAAGGGTTTGAGGTGGGATCGGGCTTTGCGGGCACATTGCTGAAGGGCAGCGAACACAACGATGAGTTTTACACGGACGAAGCGGGCAAACTGCGAACGACGACGAACCGATCGGGCGGCGTGCAGGGCGGTATCAGCAATGGCGAGCCGGTCGTGATCCGGATTGCCTTCAAGCCCACGGCCACGATCCGCAAGGCCCAAAACACCGTCGATCAAACCGGGGAAGCCAAGGTGCTGGCGGGCAAGGGTCGCCACGATCCCTGTGTGTTGCCCCGGGCCGTGCCGATGGTGGAGGCGATGGTGGCGTTGGTGGTTTGCGATCATTTGCTGCGCGATCGGGCCCAATGCCACACGCTCGAAGATTTGGCATAGCGTAGAGATTGCGTTGAGATCAGCCAAATCGAGATCAGCCAAATCGAGATCGGGTATGTCGAAATCGAGTATGTCGAGATTGAGGATGTCAGGATCGGCCAAGTCGAGATTCGGCATGGCGGGCATGGTGGGGTTGCTGTGCGGCCTAGTGCCCTTGGGTTTGGGCGGCTGTGCCGACGATGGTGCAGCCAGCCGCGCCTTGGAGCAATCCCTTGCGCCCGACCCGGCCTTGCAAGCGAGTCCCAGCCCCGCCGTTCAACCCAGCCCGAGTCCGAGCTTGACCGCTCCGAGTCCTGGCCCAATCGCCAGCCCGATCGCCCCCAGCCCCAGCCCCACAGCTCAACCCAGCCCGATCGCCAGCCTCTCTCAGGAATTGCAACCCTATTGGCAAGATTGGCGCAAACTCGACAGCCTTCAGGGTCTCCAGGATCCGAACCAAATCGTGACCCGGCGGCAATTTGCCCGCTGGCTCGTGAGCGCCAATAACCAACTGTTCCAAAACCGCCCGGCCTGGCAGGTGCGATCGGCCAATGCCACCAGCCAGCCCCTCTTCACCGATGTGCCCACCACGGATCCAGACTTCGCCGCCATCCAAGGCTTGGCCGAAGCGGGCATTATTCCCAGTCGCTTAACCGGCAACAACAGCCCCACCTTCAGCCCCGATGGGCCCCTCACGCGAGAAACCATGGTGCTGTGGAAAGTGCCCCTCGACTTGCGTCGTCCCTTGCCGCCGGCCACCGTGGAAACCGTGCAAAAGGCTTGGGGATTTTTGGACGCAACCAAGGTAGATGCCCAGACCCTCCGGGCGATCGCGGCCGATCGCGAGAACGGCGAACTCTCCAACATTCGCCGGGTCTTTGGGTTCACCACCCTTCTGCAACCCAAAAAACCGATCACCCAAGGGGAAGCCGCCGCCGCTCTCTGGTACTTCGGCCCCGAAGGCCAAGGCATCACCGCCAAGGATTTGCTCAGTACTGCACCGTCCCCGATCGCCCCGCCAGCTTCCCCGGCCGTAAACTAAACGCAACTTATTCCAACGCTTTGCACCAACGCTTTGCACAAATTTTGGCGACCGCTGCGATAGAAAGATGATTGCCGGCCTCAACATCGATGTCTATCAGGTCTTCGTCTGTGGTGCGATTCACCTTTCAGCCTCCACCGCCAGGATCCCCCGATCCCGATCGCGATCGCCAATTAAATCAAACCCTCCAAGCCTTGGTGCTGCGGGCCCAAAGTCTACCGCCCCAAAGTCTAGAGTTCAAAAAAGCGATCGAACAGGTGGTGAAACTTGTTTGTGAATCGAATCGACTTCGGCGTTCTCTCAAAACTCAAAATGTTCGTTCAGACCACCCACAATATGGAGCTTTTTATGATGAAGCAGTTTTTCTTCTGATGGATTGGCTACCCACAGCCATTCAAAAGAAACAGTACAATCCCGGTCGAGGCGAAGTTATGGCCTGGCTCAACGACAAACTTCAGTATTTGTTTAAGGATGCTGTTCGAGATTTAACCGGCGTGCGCACACCCTTTGCAGTCGGTATAGATCTGGAAAACCTGGATGAGCAGGGCGAGTTACCCGCCGATATGAACCCTTGGTCAGCACTCATGGCCCAAGAAGAGCTGGATTCATCGGAAGTTTGGCGACTTTACAAAGCCCAAGACCCCGATGGATTGCTGCAAAAAGTGGTTTTCGAATCAATCCGCTTTGAACAACTGATTGATGCTAAAAACCAAGGAAAGAGTATGCGGAAATTGGCAATTGAGCTATCCGTCAATGCCAATACACTCAGCTCCATCTACACTCGCCATAAAGATCAATTCTTCGAGTCGGTTCGGCGCTTTAAGCAGTCGCTCCAACCGCCCGATGAATAGCCTAATTTACGCAGAAGTTTCCTTGAACTTAGTTTTTCAAGAAAAATCTCCTCGTGAATTGGCTCATTAAATCTAGACATTCATCTCCTAATACACCCACTCTCTTCATTTTTATCATTCTTGTCACTCTCCCAGTGTCAAACCCACCCTTTAGCAAAAACCCTCTAAGAGGAGACAGTATTCTCGATTCAGGTGGCTTTAGATTTTTAGTTGCCTCTTTCAATTGCTTCTTCTAATTGGCGATTGACCAAATATTGATCAACTCAAATCGGGGACTACCATCCCTAGTCTTTGGTTTTTCAAAATTGGTATTGTCAATCAGAATTAGCCATTAAAGATCACTTAAAATCAACCTGAAACAAACTTAAATTTCAATCAAAATTGAGTTGGTTAATCCTCCAATGACGGACAAATAGATCATGACTCTTGACCCCACTTCACCCAATCCTCAACCTACAGAAGCCAACCAGTTTCACGAAACAATTACAATTCCCTTGCGTGCCAAACACCGAGCCACCGCCGAACAATTTGCCAAGGCCGCAACGCATCCAGACCAGCGTGATGTGATCTATCACAACACGTTGGCGATCCTAGCCCTCAGTGATTGGTTGCATTGGTTGCAAATTCCCCATTCCCATCAGAATTGCGAGAGCTGGGATTCTGTAATTAGAGGATTTGATGATGTGGCGGATTTGGCGATCGAGGAAGTCGGTCGAGTAGAATGCCGGCCGGTTTTTCCAGGGGCTGATTCTCTGGAAATTGCACCGGAATCCCAAGCCGATCGAGTAGGCTACTTTGCTATTGGCTTGAATTTGCAGACAGTCGATCGCCCCGAAGCCACTTTAATTGGTTTTATACCCACATCGGCCTTGTTCGATCAAGAACAAATTTGGCTATCAGAACTCCAATCTTTAGATGATTTCTTAGAATGGTGGGATGCAAAGGTTGCAGAAACCCGCGCTGTAAAATCTGACACTAGTCAACAGAATGTTTCAACCAGCAATGCAGTAGTCGGCTCAGAAATTGACTCCAAGATTAATCCAGAGATCAATCTAAAAATCAATTCAGAAATCAATTCAGAAATCAATCCTAGAACGAACCCAGAGCCTGATTCGGAACTCTATCCAGAAGTCCAACCAACGGGGGCCAAACCGGCTGTTTCCCTGATGCCTTGGCTCGAAAATCAATTCGAGCATGGTTGGCAGAACCTGAGCAGTTTATTACAAGACATCCTAGAGCCAGATTCTTTTGGGGTCAGTTACCGAAAACAGCCGAAAATCACAGGGGCGAAAATCCTGGAAATCGAGAATTTGGAAAAGTCAATTCTTCTGACTGTGGCCATTGGCCACCATGAACCCACCGAGGAAGAAGAAATCAGGCCTGAGAACTTGCCTGAGAGTCTCCTGCTGTGGGACATCACCATTCGGCTGCAAAATTTGGATGTGGAAACGCCTTTACCCAACGAATTGCAACTCACGCTTTTGGATCATTTGGGACAAACTGTGGAACAGTTCACCCCAGAAGTCCACACAAGTCTACAAATTGATTTCATTGCAGACCCTGGGGAAACCTTCATGGCGCAAGTGGTGCTGGGGGATTTTAAAGTTATTGAAACTTTAACCGCACCATCGTTGTAATTCGCGCCCGCTCGCTAGGGTTCGATAAAATGTGTCTGGTTTCGTCAGGGCTTCCATGGCACACATTTGGGGTTTACAAGCGCTAAACTGTCGCACCATCTCCCTGGTTGGAGTGGGGGTTGTGGTAACCCATGGGTTGATGGCAGGTTTTTTGGCCACTGCTGCGGTTGCTGAGTCGATCGCCCCGGATGGTCAACTTTCAACCACGGTGCAACAACGGGAACCCAACCAATGGACGATCGAGGGGGGCGATCGGGCCGGGAGCAACCTGTTTCATAGTTTTCAGCAGTTTTCGATTCCCACGGGCGGGCTGGCTCACTTCAACAATGCCGCCGACGTGGCTAATATTTTTGCCCGAGTGACTGGCGGCCAGCGATCGCTCCTGGACGGAACGCTGAGGGCCAATGGGGCAGCCAATCTTTTCCTACTCAATCCAGCGGGCATTTTGTTTGGGCCCAATGCTCGCCTAGATCTGGGCGGATCGTTTTTTGCCAGTACGGCCGATCGCCTGGTGTTTGCCAATGGGCTGAGTTTTGGGGTCAACGATCCGGCAGGTCGGCCGTTGCTGTCGATGAGCGTGCCGGTGGGGTTGCAATACGGGTCTGCGCCGGGAGCAATTCGGGTGGAGGCGCGATCAGCTGATCCAAAGGTTCCCACGGGTTTAGAAGTGCAGCCGGGTCAGGCGATCGGCTTGTTTGGTGGGGCGATCGAGCTGGATGGTGGTGTGTTGATTGCGCCGCGTGGCCGCCTGCAACTGATCGCCAGCCCTCCCAATGCAACCCTAGCGTTGAATACACCAATTGCCACCATTCAAGCCACCAATTCCGGCTCGATCGGCACTGGTCAAGCTGTTATTTCACCATCGAGCATTCTATTAACGAATAAAGCCCTTTTGGATGTTCGAGATTTGACCCAAGGCGGCACAGTGGAACTTGATAGCCACAATATTTTGCTGAGTTCTGGCTCTCAAGTTTTTGCGGGAGTTCGTGCGCCCGAATCAGTTGATGGTGTAGAACCTAGCTCAATAACTGCTGATCAAGTACCTCTTAATAACTTACCAATCAGTGGAGATATTCGCGCCCGCGCAACAAACACAATTACCCTTGATGGAGGATTAACCTTCTTTTCAAATGCTGTTGATCCAGATGCCGTGGGAAACGCTGGCAATACAACTATTCAGGCTCGATTAGTCCAGCTCTTGAATGGCGGTCGTGTTTATACCGGCACTGAAGGAGTTGGTAATGCCGGAAACTTAAGAATAATCGCTGATCAATTAACGGTTGCAGGTGCTAGTGAAAACCCCTTTCTTTATAGCGGTATTTTGAATTTAGCTGAAGTCTCTGGCACGGGCAACGGTGGCTTAATTGATATTCAAGTTGGCTCAATTCACTTGGCAGATGGTGGCTCAATTCGAGCTAATACTGCCGGTCAAGGCAATGCAGGACGCATTACGATTCGTGCTACGGGGGATGTCGTAATCGAGCGAGTTGATGCTCGTGCTGGAGACGTTGATCGTGAGTCCAGTGGTATCTACAGCCGAAGTGCAGAAAACTCTGCAGGAAATGGTGGCACGATCGATCTCCAATCTCGCTCATTAACACTCCGTGATGGAGGGTTTATTACTGCCACCACTCGCGGAGCTGGTAATGCTGGCAACTTATTAATTCAGGTCAGTGACAGAATTATAATTTCTGGTGTAAGTCAACTGGACGAAGTAATCGTATTTTCTGAGAATGAAAAATTAATTTTTCAACAATCTAGTGGACTCTATAGCTCTGCTTCAAGAACCAGCAAAGGAGAAGGAGGAAACATCCAAATTAGTGCGGGGTCTCTACTGGTTAGTCATGGTGGGCTAATCATTACAAGGACAGATGGAGGCGGTAACGCTGGAAGTATTCGCATTCGAGTAGCTGAAGACATGACGATTGATGGAGTTGGCCCTGATTTATCTTCTAGTGCGATTATTAGCTCCTCAGAAGGGAACAGCCTTGGACGTGGTGGATCAATCCAAGTTGAAGCGCAGTCATTGACTGTTTCCAATGGAGCAGTGATTAACACTCAAACGTTAACTAATCAGGATGCTGGCAGTATTACTCTTGTAGCCGATCGCTTATCATTTCTTAGCGGTGGACAAGCAATTGCCACAACCACAAAAGCAGGCCATGCCGGTGACATTACAATCAGTGCCGACCAAGTTTTAGTGGAAGGATTTGATCCACGGTTTGCTGTCCGGCAAGAACTATTTGGTGAAAATGTTGTGGGGCGAAATCTTGGCTCTTTCAGCGGCATTTTTGTAGGAGCTGATGTTGAATCAACTGGAGAAGGTGGGAGCCTAAATATACAAGCCCGAGAAATTAATCTGCAGCCGAGAACAACTTTGGCAGTGGGGTCAGCGGGAACAGGAGCGGCGGGGCGCATGGGCCTCTCGGTTGACCAGTTGCAAATGACTGGAGCGCATCTCTCGGCAGAAACGCGCTCCGGGGATTTTGGCAGTATTCAAATTGACAGCCACGATATTCAACTGCGTAATCACTCCCTGATCAGCACCAATGCTCAGGACTCAGCAACCGGCGGCAACATTGTGATCGACACGGACACGCTGGTGGCGCTGGAAAACAGTGATATTTCCGCCAATTCGGTGAATAGTTTTGGTGGACGGGTGAACTTGCGGGCCCAAGGGGTGTTTGGGACGGCTTTTCGGGAAGCATTGACCGATCGCAGTGATATTACGGCTAGCTCGGCGCGGGGGCCAGAATTTAGCGGCACGGTGCAACTGGAGGTGCTGAACCCCGACCCGGCCCGAGGGGCGATCGCCCTGCCCAGTGATGTGGGTGTGCCGCCGGAGCCTACCAGTCCCTGCGGCCCTCGATCGGATCCGAGGGCGATCGAGTTTTTTGCCTTGGGACGAGCCGGCCAAGCACCAAACCCGATCGAGGCGGCCACCCTGGAAGCCATGCCCTTCACGGCAGATTTGCGCCCGATCGCCCCAACGACCACCGCCAAAGCCGAAGCCACCCCTCCGCTGCGGGAGCCGATTTTGGAAGCCACCCATTGGCAAAGGACAGAAGCCGGACAAATTCAGTTGATGGCCGGCGCTCCGGTGCAATGGGCGAGGGGTGAATCGAGTTGCCGTTGGGGAGTTGAGCCATGAATCGATCCTGGTCTCGGCGATCGCTCTTGGGTTTGTTGGGTTGGGGCGGGGCGATCGCCCTGTCGGGTCTCGGAGAACGGGCCCAAGCCCAAGCGCTGGATGATTTGCTCGAAGCGGGCCGGCAAGCCTATTACGAGGGTCGCTACCGGGAAGCGATCGCCCTTTGGCAATCGGTACTGGAGCCAGCAACGCAACGGGGCGATCGGGAAACCCTAGGGCTGGTGGTGAGCTATTTGGCTTGGGCCCACTTGCAATTCAGTGAAACCACGGCGGCCCAAGCTTGGATCGATCGGGGGCGATCGGCTCTTGCGGGCGGCCTGTCGGCGGCCGTGGCCGCTCGGCTGTGGGGAGCGGCCGGAGCCACCGCCGCCCTTCAACAGCAGTGGAGTTTGGCGGAACAGGCTTTTCAAATGGCCGCCCAGCAATACCAAGTGGCCGGCGACCCCGTGGGAACCCTGAACAGCCAAATTGATGAGGCCGCCGTTTGGCAGGGGGCCGGCAACCAGCGCCGGGCCTTGGTGCGGCTGTGGGATTTGCAGCGCCACTGGCAACAGGAGCCACCCCGGGAACCGGAGGCGATCGCCGTTCGGGCGCGGGGGTTACATCGTTTGGCCTTGGCGTTGCTGTTGGCGGAGGATTTTGAGCAGGCTTGGCAGGCGGCGATCGAGGCGAAACCGGTTTTGGGTGCGGCGGCGGAATTGACCTTGGCCCAAATTGCTAGTCGGCGGGCGACCATGGGCGAATCCGCCACCGAGCAGGCCACTTGGGCTGAAGCTGCGATCGCGCACTATCACGCGGTGATTTTGGGGCCCGATCCAACCCTGTGGCGATCGGCCATGGTTGGGCGACTAGAATTGGCCACAGAACGCGGGCGGCCAGAGTCGTCGGAGTGGGCGGAACAATTGCGACTGGCGGCCCAGCGCTGGACAGGGGGACGATCGGCAGTGGCGTTGCAGTTGGCGGCGGCCCGGGCCTTAAGCCAACTAAACCAGCCGATGCCCATGGCGCAGGTGCTGTCCCTGGTGCAACGGGCCCAACAACAGGCGACATCTTTGGGCGATCGGGCCCTGTTGGGTTGGGCTTGGCAATTGCGCGGCCAGGTGTTGGCGCAAGGGGGCGATCGGGCAGGGGCGGCCCAAGCGGCCCGATCGGCCCTTGAGCAATGGGAACCGCTCGATCGGCCCGAATGGAACTATGAGGCCCTGTGGCTGTTGGGGCGGATGGCTCACCATTTGGGCCAAACCCGCGAGGCCTTGGCTGCTTACCGTTTGGCCGCTGAAGCTGCCCAAGCCGCCCGCTCCAGTTTGGCGGGCCTGAGTGTGCGGCTGCCGGGATTGCACACGGAAGGGGTGCAAGGCTGGCTCGATCGCGCCGAGCCGCTCTATCGCCAACAAATGGGACTGCTGTTTGCTTCGGCTGAAACCAGCGATCGGATTGAAGCCAGCCAACAGCTCCAAAATCTGCAACTGCAACGGATTGAGAATTTTCTGCAATGTCGCCTCGACAATCCCGCCCCATCGGACTTGCTCCAGTTGGCTGACTCAACTACCGATGAACGGGCGGCGGTGGTGGTGGTGGCCATCACGGAATTGCCGCCAGATTTGACCTCGGGATCGGCCAACCGGTCGATCGATACCCTGGTGCGTTGGAAGGATCCCCAAACGGGCCAAGAACGCCAAAACCTGCACCGCCAGCCAATCAACCAATCCGACTTGGACAAGCTCCTTCAGCGCCTCAACCGCAACTTCAGAAAAATGGGCAGGGGCCGCGCCTTACAACCGGATAGCCAACAGCTCTATCGCTGGATTTTGGAACCCCATCGCCCCATCCTGACGGCGGCGGGCATTAACCTGTTGGTTTGTGTGTTGGATCCTTCCCTGCGGAACTTGCCGATCGATGCCTTGTTTGATGGGGAGCGCTATTTGGTGGAATCCTTTGCCTTGTCGATCGCCCCTGATGTAAAGCTGGATCCAGCCTCCGGTCGGGGACGGCGCGGCCCGGCCCTGTGGGCTGGCTTGTCCGAATCGCGCGAAGGATCTACGGCCCTGGCTCCCGTGCCCCAACAGCTTGCCCAGTTGGGAAAACTGCTGAAGGGGCAAATTTTGCTCAATCAGGAATTTACGCCCACAGCCTTGACCCAAGCCTTGGTCAGCCAACCGATCACCGTGTTGCACTTGGCCACCCATGGGCAATTCAGTTCCCAGCGCGATCACACTTTCTTGCTGACCTGGGAAGGCAAGCTCAACATGGAGGATTTGGATCAGTTGCTGAAGGAGCGCCGGGCCAAACGATCGGAACCACTGGATTTGCTCACTTTGTCCGCTTGCCAAACGGCCACGGGCGATCGCTACGAAACCTTGGGTTTAGCAGGGTTGGCGGTGCGATCGGGTGCGCGCAGTCTGGTGTCTTCCCTGTGGAATATTCCCGCCGATGACAAGGCCAATCGGCTTTTTAGCGAGTTTTACAGGGGTTGGCTGGCTGGATTGTCCAAAGCCCGCGCCCTCCAGCAAGCCAAGTTGAAGCTGCTGAGCGATCGAGGCAACCTCGCCGCCGATCCCCACTATTGGGCCGCCTTTGTCCTAATTGGTGACTGGCGCTAGCTGGGGCGGCGCGGCCAAGGGGGCCTCGCGCAAATCGCTAAAGCCCTCCTGATCCAAGAGTTCTATCAATTGGGGCGATCGTCCTTGGCCGCCGGGACTCAAGAGCCGATCGAGCTGATCCAACCAATATTCCGTTTTGGCATTGGCCGCATGGACGATCGTGCCCATCACAAAGTCCACCGATTCCTCGGGCCGATTGGCACAGTTCACCCGCAAATACCAGGAATAGAAACGGTTAGGCGCAAGGCCCGGGCCGTTGGGCGATAGGGGCAATCGCAACAGCCCCGCTTGGGAACCCATCACCAGGCGCTGCTGATCCAGGGCATGACCGGCCGCATCTTGCAATTCCCATTCCAACACCGTGCCCGCCGGATAGCCCACATAAAACCACAACCCAGGCTGAGCATGGCGGGTTTCGCCCAAAACCACCGTTTCCCCATTTTCCCAAACAACCTCTGGAACCAGCGCCACCAGCAGCTTGGCCGGATCCACCGCCCCCTCCATGGTGCAACCGCTATAGCTCCCGGCCCCGCGCCTGCGGCCATTGATGGGTCGATCGCCCCGCACGGGGGGCCTGACTTGTTTGGGTTGCCGCTGGGTTTGGTTCAGGGTTGGATTGGCCCGGCGGGCGATCGGCTGAAGCGGGTCGATCGCCCATCCTGGCAAAGCTCCGAGCGTCACCCCTACCAACAAACCACCCAAAACAAGACCCATGTGGGTTAGTCCAAACCCAACACAACGAGACTGAACATGAATCATGATCAGAGGAAGGGAAAGATTAAGTGCTCATTAGACCTCTTGCATCGATCAAAACCCTCACCCTAAATCCCTCTCCCAAGTTGGGACTTGACGAGTAACAACAAAATTGCGGTGGTTCCTGATTCCTGGCTCCCCTTCGCCCTCCTTGGGAGAAGGAGCTGGGGGCTGTTAGCTGATTCGCGCAAGAGGTCTATTAACTATCTTCCTCGAAATTTCTCTGACTTGCCTGAATCCCGTGGTCATCATTGGGTGCGGCGGGCAGGCGAGTCCACCGGCTTGGTTTAGCCGAATGGGTGAAACTGTGCGGCTAAGGCCAGCCGATCGACCTTGCCTTGGGCGTTGCGGGGAATTTGGGTTAGGGGTAGCCAGCGTTTGGGAATTTTGTAGCGACTGAGCCGATCGCCCAAGGCCGATCGCAGTTGGTCGGGCGTGATCAGGGCGCTCACCGGCACATAGGCCGCCCCGATCGCCTGGCCCCATTCCCGATCGGGCAACCCCAACACCACCACATCAACCACCCATCCCGTCTCCCAAAGGGCCGCTTCCACCTCAGCGGGATAGACATTTTCGCCCCCGGTGATAATTTTGTGGCTGGCGCGGCCCACCAAATGCAGCCGCTGGGCCCCGTCAAAATAGCCCAGATCATCCGTCAGGAATTGCCCCGTGGCGGTGGTGTCCAGAGGGGTCAACCCTGGGGCGCTCAGATAGCCGGCCGCCAAGGAATTCCCCGCGATCGCCACTCGGCCAAGGGTTGAGCTGTTCCCAGGCGGGCTGGGTGTGGAAAGGGGATCGTGGGCCCAGTCTGACTCGATCGCCACCGTCGCATGGGGCAACACCTGTCCCGCGCCTCGGGCCCCGGCCAGAAATTCAGCGGGCCGCAGGGTGGCGACTTGGGAGGCGGTTTCCGTGGAGCCATAGGTGGGAGCCAGCCGCACCCCCACCGCTTGGGCTTGATCCAACAGGGCTGGCCAGGCGGGCGCGCCCCCCAACAGAATCACGCGAAATTGCTGGAGCCACGGGGTTTCTGGCCCCAGCAGCCGCAGGAGCTGGGTGGGAACCAGGGACAAAAACCCGATCGACCCCAAGCGCAATCCTTGGTCGATCGGGGCCAGGGCCAACCGGCCGCCGCCCCAAAAGCAACGCAAGACCTGCATTAACCCGCTGGCATGGCACAGGGGCAAGGTGCAGAGGGTGCTGTGGGTTTGGGGGCCGGGCCAATCTTCCGCAAAATAAGCGCAAAAGCCGGCCACGGAAGCGGCCAGCGATCGGGGTTGGTGCAGTGCAAAGCGGATTTGGCCCGATGTGCCACCCGTGGGTAGCCCAATCCAAGGTTCCGCCGTCGGGGGCAAGGGAGCACGATCGCCCGGGGGCTTATCTAGGATGGTTTCGCCCTGGTTTTCCCAGAGTCGATCGGGCTGCAACCAAGTCAGCACTTGGGTTCGTTCAGCGGCGCTCCATTGGGCATTACCTAAAAAAACGGAGCAGCCTTGGGCAACGGCCGCGAAAAATCCCGCCAAAAAGGGTAATGGCTTCGATTCCAACAGCAAAATTCGCCGTTGGGTTCCCCCGCAGCCCGATCGCGCCAGGGCCGCCGCTCGTTCTTCCGTGGCCCGTAGCAACGCCTCGGCCTCAATGCCCCACAGCCAGCCGGCCGCTGTTCGATCGCGCAATGTGGCCAGCCAGCGATCGGGCGCGGCCCAGGCCAAATCGGGCGTTAGGATCGCCGGTTCCATAGGCCTGCCAACCAGCGAGGGGGCAAGGGATCCAGCCAACTGCCCACCCCAAAGCCCAAGGCCCGCGCGCCCCCAGGCCGCGCCCCCACTTCCGCCAACCGCAGCGCAGCCCCTTGGCCCACAAAACTTTCAAACACCGAAGAAAACACGCAATCGAGGCCGCGGGTTTGAATGGTGGCCTGGAGGCGGCTGGGAAATCCGGCAATGCTGGGTTTCAGAACAAACAAACCGCGCCAGCCCCCTTGGACGGCGGCTTGCAGGTGTTTGAATTGGGTCACCGATTCATCAAGGGCGATCGGGGTGCGGAAATGGGGGGCGATCGCCTGCATGGGAGCCACCTGGGCCAGGGGCTGTTCCAAAAATTCCACCCGATCGCCCGCTCCGTCGCACCGTTCCAGCCAGCCGCGACAGGCGGCCTCCGTGAGCGCCCCGTTGGCATCCAGGCGCAACCGGCCCTCTGGCGGCAGGTTTCCCAACAATTGCGCAAACCAGCCCCATTCCAATTCGCTGGTAAAAACGCCAATTTTCCACTTGAAGGTGCGATGGCCGGCTGTCCAGGGATTTTGCCAACTGCTCAACACCCGTTCACCGGCCGGTAACAGGGCCGCCAGGCGATCGGGCGGGAGGGTAAAGGGGGTCGGTTCCCGATCGTTGGCCAGGCTTTTGAAGGCCGATTCCAGGGCAAATTGACAACAGGGCAAAGTGTCTGGAATTTGCCACAGTTGAGCCGGTGAAATTTCCCCATCCAGCGATCGTAAAAAGGCGATCGCCTGCTCCAGGGTTTCAGTGCCAAACCAAGGCAAGGGTGCGATTTCTCCCCAACCGAATCGATTGGCTTCATCTCGCAGCCGCACCACAATTCCTTCGCGCTTGGCCCAACTGCCATAGCTGGTTTGTAACGGACGCACAAAGTTGCGTTCGTAGTATCGAAATTGCACATTCAAGCGATTCGATCGCACCAGTTTCCTCCTGATTTTTGGCCGGGGGGTTGGCCACTACTGTAACCAAGCCCCCAACAGAAAACCGCCACTGAGGGCTAAACCGCTCCAAAAATGAAATTTGACGGCGATGAATTTGCTGTTGCTGACCCGATCGGGTTGGTCGTGGTGTTGCCCCACATGCCGACACAAATGTAGGGCGATCGGCAGGCTCAAACCCGTGAGCAATGTCCAGAGGGGGAAAGCCCCCCACAGGATTCCCGCCACCACTACCCCAAAGGCTGTGCCACAAAACCAGGGCAGCAGGGCGGCCGATCGAGCCGTGCCCAGCCGGGCCACAGGCGATCGTTTGCCCGCTCGCAAGTCATCAGCCACCTGATGGAAGTGGGAACAGAACAAAATAAGGCTGGTGGTGATGCCCATAAAGACGGACGCGCCCCAATTCAACAGCGACCAACTTTGGGCTTGGCTATAGTAAGCAGCGGCCAGCGCCATGGGCCCAAAGGTGACAAAACAGATGGGTTCTCCCAACCCTAAATAGCCAAAGCGAAAGGGCGGCCCTTGATAGCTATAGCCCAAAATACAACTGGCTAAAATGATTGCTAAAACAGTCCAATCCTGTTGGAGCCAAGCGATCGCCCCAATGGATGTAATTCCGGCCACTAAAAATAGATTGGCGATCGCAAAAACCAGCGATCGGTTACCGGTTAAATTCACCACGGAATGGGCTTTATTCACATCAATGCCCGTGTCAGAATCAAACACATCATTGGTTAGATTCAACCAAGCAATAATGGCAATGGCCGCCCCTAAAAACAGAGCCAAAATTCCCCCATTCAGCCGTTTGGTTTCAAAGGCGGCAGTGGCGGATCCCAACAGAATCGGCATCACCGCCACGGTATACATGGGCAGTTTGATCGCCGCCTTCCACAGTTGACGGCGGGAGGGCGCTTCGGGTGGGCTGTTGGGTGGGGCGGAAAGACTGGGAGCAGTCATAGGGCGATCACGACAGTCAACGGTGGTAGATGGTGGCTTGGGCAATCGACGGGGCAAGGGCGGCCTCGCCAATACCCAAGGGGGTTCAGGCAGGATTCAGGCGCGGTTCAGGCAGGGCGATCGGGCAGAGCGATCGGGTGACTGCTGAATCATGCCAAATTTACCAGATGCTCCTTAGGGGGCGGGTATTATTGAGGAAACTCGATTAAGATAACCAGTAGTCGAAGCATTGCGGCCGTTCGGACGATAATTAATTTTTTTTACAGCCTTTAATCAAATCTGAATTCTAATGTTAAGCGCACTGGGTCAGCAAACAGATTTGCTCTCACCAACGCGCCTCTATTGCATACTTGAGGCAGCTCGGGACGAGTTCTTGCGATCGTTTCGATCGCAAATTGTGCGTTTAACTTTTGAAATTCCGGCGCTCGATCCCCTGGAAGTTTTTGCTGAGTTTTCCCAGGCGGATTGCCTCAGTTTTTATTTTGAAAAACCCGATCGTCGATCGGCAATTGCTGCCTTTGATCGCACGGTGGCTTTGGCGGTGGCCGGGAGTGATCGGTTCACAAAAACCAAAGCTTTTGCTCGAAAGATTCATGGCCTGTTGCGAGCGAGTGAGCGGGCCTATGGCATGGCCGAGGGCGATCGCCCGGCCTTGGCCCGATCGATTCCGTCGCTGCTTTGTGCATTTCCCTTCCTCGATGAACCGCGCGACCTGGGCAGTCCCTTTGGGGAGGCGTTGATTTTTTTGCCCCGCTGGCAAGTGGTTCGCCGCACCACCGCCCAGGGCCCCATCACCACATTCACGGCCAATGCTTGGGTGGATGGTTGCACCGATTTGGATCAGCTCTGTGGGGAACTGTGGCAACCGCTCGATCGACTGTTGCAGTGGCGCAGCAGCAGCACCAGCTTGACCGCCAGGACAGCCCGTTACCAGTCCAGCGGGTGGGAATTGGCCGCGCCGGATGATCCGGACTTTTTGGCGGCGGCCCGATCGGCCCTGAAAGATATTGCCGATCGGCAGTTTTGCAAGGTGGTGCTGGCCCGGGCGATCGACTGGCAAGCCCCGGAACCCTTGGATCCGGCCCTGTTGCTCCATAACCTGCGCCACCGTCACCCCGGTTGCTACACCTTTGCGGTGGGGAACGATCGGGGGCAAACCTTCTTGGGAGCCAGCCCTGAATGCTTGGTGGCCATTGACCACGGCCGGATTGTCACGGAAGCCCTGGCCGGGTCGGCCCCGCGCGGCACCACGCCGGAACTCGATCGGGTCTGGGGCGATCGCCTGCTCAATAACCCCAAGGAACTGCATGAGCACCGATTGGTGGCGGACTTCATTGCCGATCGCCTCGCCCAGTTGGGGGCCCATCCCAAGGTGGCCGTCAAGCCCGGCCTGCGCAAATTGAGCAATATTCAACACCTGCAAACGCCGATCTGTGGCCGGTTGCCGCGCAATGTGGATCCATTAGATGTGGTGGCGGCCTTGCACCCCACCCCGGCCGTGGCGGGCTTGTCCCGAGCGGCCGCCATTGCCGCCATCGATCGCTACGAACCCTTTGAGCGATCGCTCTATACCGGGGCGATCGGTTGGCTCGATCCGATGGGGAATGCGGAATTTGCGGTGGGGATTCGATCGGCCTTGATCCAGGGCGATCGGGCCCGGCTGTTTGCGGGCGCGGGCATTGTGGCCGGATCCGACCCCGAGCGCGAGCTAGCCGAAATTCAACTCAAGCTCCAAGCCCTTTGGGCCGCCTTAATTTAAGCACTGGCCGCGATCAGGGTCTCCAATTTTGCGGATCCAGTCGCCCAGCGCCACCGGACATCCGGGCGATCGACCCCCATGGATCCCGCTTCAGCCCAGCCTTCAACCCAATCAGACAAGACTGACCGCAAGAAAAGAAATTACCGCAAGTCAAGGATCTGAAGCACTGCCCGGCTGGGGCGGCCTTTAGCTGGCTTGGTTAAGGAAGTGAGCGGGGGGTAAGGACGAAGCTCCAAGCCCATTTTCTGCAAACCCGTTTTTTGATCAGCACCAAAAATCTTTGCTACGCTGCAGGGACTTAACAACCGGAGTCATTACCGGATCAGCCGGGATCGCCCTCCAGTCCTCACTGATCCCCATTTCCTTGACGAATCGCCATAACTTTCCTTCGGACAGTGCTTGGAAAAATGGGCTAAGCAGAGTATAACGAAGTGTAAAGATCTCGATCGAGAGACCAACCGTTTCGATGTGACTGCCCCCATCGAGCGTGATTCTGTATCCTATTGCGCTTTCCTCAAAGCCACATTCCTCCACACTGGCCGGAGTGTCGTCTGTTGCAGTCCGCGTCTTTCCCGTATATCCATAGCAATTGACTTTGAATAGCGCCCGCAAGCCACAGCGCCTATGAAAGACTTCTCTGCCCGTTTAATGAATGCCCTGGGCCTGGCCTATTGGGTCGAAATCACGACCCAGGTTCCTCGGTGCACCTACTACTTTGGTCCCTTTAGCTTGGAGTCCACAGCCAAAGCATCGGTGGCTGGTTATGTGGAAGATTTGGAAATCGAAGGAGCGCAGGGCATTGCGGTGAAGGTAGCCCGCTGCAAACCCACGGATTTGACCATTTTCGATGAAGCAGAGGAGGCGGCCCCGAGCGATCGCCCTTTCTCGATGGTCAGTAGCCAGGCTTAGGGCCCCTGCGATTCTCGGAAAACTCCTCGATCGATCGCCCGGCAGCCCTCGGTGATGGGGATGATCCCAACGGGCGATCGGGAGGTGAAGAATCGAGCGACCTGGCTACTCAATTTGGTTCTGAATTGAGGGATGACATTGACATCCTTTTCGCCATCAATGGGCGGAATTTCGGCTCTGGGCAAACAGCTTTGGTTGTTTGCCTGGGCCATGGGTTAAGGGTTCATTTCTAATCCCCAGCAACCCGGATCTATAGACTGGTTTGATGACGAGTTTTTGTCCAGAAAACTGTTAAGTTTGCCACCTCACCACCTCGCCAACTTGCTTTGCAGTCTGCTTGGTAGCTCTAAGTTTCTCGTTCCATCTAGTTTGTTTTGCCAATCTGTTTTACCAAGGACTGCCGATCGCCACGAAGGCAGCCCAGTAGTAGGGATGGGCCAGGGAGCCGGAATTGTCGGGCAGCGACGGCAACGGGATCGGCCCCCGGGCGCTGGATGTGAGGCCGCTCCCTTCAACGCGGACTCGTCCTTCAATCATGGCCATTTGGGCCTGACGCAGGGCTTGGGACTTCGTGGGGGCGATCGAGAGTTGCCGATAAAACTCGCTCATGAGGGCTAGGGTTCCTTCGTCACTCACATACCATAGGCTGGCGAGGGCAGATTTCACACCCGCCTGCACCGCTAGCCCTGCAAACCCCAACTCCGCATTCGCATCACCCACGGCCGTGCGACAGGCACTCAGCACCAGCAACTCCACGGGGGGATGGTTCAAACTCAGTTCCCGCAGTCGATCGAGCGTCAGGCGCTCCTGATTCCAGAACTGAATGTAGGAATTCACCGGTTGGCCGGGTTTGAATTCGCCGTGGGTGGCCAGGTGCAAAATGGGGGCCGGTTGCCGTTGGCGCTGGGTTTGCAGGTTGGCGATCGTGAAGGCTTCGTTCAAGAAGGTGGTGGTTTGGGCCCGTTCCTGGGCAATGGTTTGCAGTTCCATGGGTACGGCAGGCAGGGGACTCAACCCCGCTGGAAATTCGGAAGCACCCATGGCCAAAATGGGAGCGTCCCGAAGGCTGACGTAGCGGGCATCGGTTAGGTTAACGCTGGGGGTCATACCCAAGGCAAACCGCTGCACCAAAAATTGCTGACCATCATGCAGGGCGGCCCAGGGGAGCGATCGCAGGCCCACATCGGGGGAGATCAGCAGGGTATCGATCTTTTGGGCGGCCAGTTCTGGGGCGATCGGGGCGATCAGCCAGCGATCGAGCTGTTCTGCTGCCGTGCGGTAGGCGTTGCCCCGCCGCAACACAGGATTGGTGATCGCTTGGCGCAGACGATCGGCGGCGGCCAACACTTCGGCCCGGCCCACGCCCGATCGACGGTAGATGGGTTCCCCGCTGCTGGTAATCACCACCAAATCCGTTTGTTGTTCCTGCAACATCACATAGACCAAAGCGGTTTGGCTGTTGGTCTGTTGTCGAATTTCGCTCAACAGTTCTCGCAAGGAGACGCTGCTTACGGGGTTGTTGGAGATTGAGCTACCCAAATAGGTCTCAATTTGCTGTGTCCAGGTGCTTTCCAGTTGATCCAAGCCCGAGTCAAAGTTTCCTTCCAAGAAGGTGTCGCCCAGGCTGGCATCCAAGGCCAAATTACTGGCCTCGATGTCAGCCAGCATGGCAAGACTTTCAGGGTTCAGTTCACCGGGGTCAAATTCACCATCGGGCCCCAACTCTCTGGGGTCTGGGTCAAATTCACCATCGGGCCCCAACTCTCTGGGGTCTGGGCCAAATTCACCATCGGGCCCCAGAGGGCGATCGGGGCCAAACTCCCCCGGATCCAAGGCTAGATTCCCCTCTTCCCCCGGGCCAATGGGGCCAAAGTCCCGATCGCCAAAGTCCCGATCGCCAAAGTCTTGATCGCCCAACTCCCCTCTCAGGCCAGGCGGATCGAACTTTCCGGTTTCAAAGGCGTTGGCGATATTTTGGGTGGTGTCGGGGGGCAACGGATCGCCCAGTTCATTGAGAGATCCGGGGCGATTGGGAACGCCTGGCAGCAAAGGGAACGGCGATTGATCGCGCAACACTTGCAAACCCGTGCCCCCCTCTTGGCCATTAACCGGCCCCGTCACCAAGGCCGCCCCCGGCTCCAGGGCCACGGTTTCGCCAGTGCGGTTGAGTTGCACGGTTCCATCGTCCCCCACGGCAATGCTGGTGGCGACGTTTTCAGCGCGGCCACTCAGCAGCTCTGGCAGGTTGAGGGGCGCAAAGAATCCGGTATCAGCAGGTCGAATTGGGCTGTTGCCGGGGCTGTTGAGGCCGGGGATGCCAATGTCGAAGCTGAGGATATTGCCGATCGACTGGATGCGCACCACCCGATCGCCCTCCACGGCGACCACCGTGACGGCGTTAGCCCCTGAGGCGATCGACCCCGTGGAAAGCACGGTTCCCCCCAGGAGGGCCACCTGTTGATTCGCTTGAATGGTTCCATCGTGAACGATCGACCCGGCTAAGAGCGGCGAGAAGGCGAAGGCCGTGGGCGTGCCGTTCAATCCCCGTAAATCATTGCCCTCAAAGACGTTGAACCACTGAAGACCAAATTGCACAGCGTTGGCGCTGGTGGCATAAAAGCTGCCGGGTACGTTCACTTGGGCCGTGCTGCCAAAGACGATGCCCGCCGGGTTCAAAAGATAAAGATTGGCGGAGCCGCCGCTCATTTGTACCAGACCATCAATCACTGAGGGATCGCCACTGCTAATGCGGCCAAAGATGTTCTGGATGCTGGGATCGATGATGAAGGTGGCTCTGTCGCCCGGTTCCAGGTCAAATTGCTCAAATCCGTGGAAGAGGTTGGTTCCACTGCTCGATCGACTGCCACCCGTGATGTTGAACTGTTGATCATTGGGGCGATCCACAATGGTTCCCAATCCGTCATCAGCCGGAACCACGTCGGCCAGCGCTGGGCCGCTGATCCAGCCTGGGCTGAGGGCGATCGTGAATCCCAACCAAACTCTCAACCAGGGCCAAACTTGCGAGATCACGCGAAAGGACATGAGGCGATCCTGAGGTAGGGGAGCGGAAATGATGGTTGGCGATCGGGCAATTTCTCGGGACTGGATGAAGCGCCTATTATTCTAGGCTTCGTCCCCCCTTTGTTAGCTTGTTGACCCAAGCTTGTTGACCAAAGCTTGTTAATCAATTGTCTATTTCAGGAGACTAAGCCGTTATGGTGCTAACCGCTTCAATGATGTTGGAATTGGGCACTGTGGCTCCGGATTTTGCCTTGCCAGAGGTGACCACGGGCGAGACTATTTCCTTGGCAACGGTGGTCGATCGTCCGTTGCTGTTGGTGATGTTTCTTTGCCGCCATTGTCCCTACGTCAAGCATATTCAGGCGGAGTTGGCCCGGTTGGGTCGAGATTGGGGCGATCGCGCCGGGATCATTGCCATCAGCGCTAACGATGCGGTGGCTTATCCCGATGATGCGCCCGATCGGTTGGCGGACTGGGCCCGGGACTGCGGATTCAACTTTCCCCTGTGCTATGACGAAACTCAGGCGGTGGCCCAGGCCTACTCGGCCGCCTGCACCCCAGATTTCTTTGTGTTTAATCGCGATCGCGCTTTAGTCTATCGTGGCCAGCTCGATCGCAGCCGCCCCGGCAACCCAGAACCCAATGATGGGGCAGATTTGCGGGCTGCTTTGGCGGCCGTTTGGGCGGGGGAACCGGTTCCGGACCCCCAAATTCCCAGCTTGGGTTGCAACATCAAGTGGAAACCCGGCAATGAGCCGACCTATTTTGGTCTCAGTGCAGTTTAGGGGGCGGTTTAGGGGATTGCCGGTTGGTCGGATGCTGCCGCCGCCATGCGTTTGGGTCTCGGCCTGGGTTTCAATCTAGGTCTCAATAATGGGCACAAGAAGTTAGCCAACAGCTATGAGCGATCGTCCCCGTTCTCGAAAGATTCAATCCAAGAGTGGATCCAAGAGTGGATCCAAGATTCAACCCAAGCGTCGATCAACGAGTCGATCAATTCCCCGAAACACCCTATGGGGGGCGATCGGGCTGGTGATGTTGTTGTGGGGGGTGGGTTCTTGGGGCCGCGCCACTGATCCGGTTTCGGGGCGATCGGCCTTGGCGAGTAATCAGCTCATTGGTAATCCGCTTAATGACCAGTTTGTTGACCAGTTTGTTGACCGATTCGGCGATCAAATTAATGATCAACCCAATAATCAACCCAATGATCAGCAATATCTCAAAAACCAACCCCATCAACCGCTTTCTCAGTGGCTCATGAGCACGCGCCGATCGAGCGATCGGCGCTATCCTCGGGCCGCTTTGGACTACTTCATGGAAGTGGCTTTTGGGAACGAATTTTCCAGTAATCCTGATACAAACTACATTCGCAAATGGGCGAGCGATTTGCGGTTGGCGGTGCGAGGCGGGCCGACGGCGGCCGATCGAGAAACGCTTGATCGAATTGTGGGTGATCTCAATCAATTATTGGGCGGTACAATTCGGATTCGCTTCACCACTCAAAATCCCAATGTTGTCATTTACTTTGTGCCGGAAGCGGATTTTCCGAAATATGACCCCCACTATGTGCCCCGAAATTTGGGATTTTTTCGGGTTTGGTGGACGGGGAATTTAGAAATTCAACGGGCCCAAATTTTAATTAGTACTACGGGGGTGACTCAACGGGAGCGATCGCACTTGATTCGCGAAGAACTGACCCAATCTTTGGGTTTGATGAACGATGCGGAAACCTATCGCGACAGCACGTTTTATCAAGGTTGGACGGAAACACAGGATTTTTCACCACTCGATCGGGATTTAATTCAAATGCTTTACGATCGCCGAGTGCGCAGTGGTCAAACCCGTGAACAAATTCGCCAACTTTTTCGCTAGAAGCGGCCTGAAAAGCAACTCACCAGTAATCATCCAATCATCGGAGCAAGGGGCTTAAGCCCCTTGTCTTTATCGATTTCAGCCCCTTGTCTTTATCGATCCATGAGACCCAAAAGGCAGTGATTTTGGCTTTTTAGATATTTGCTTTTCAAGCATTTACTTAGAGAGAGTCTGATCACCTTTTGCTTTTATTTTTGCCTTTCAAATTTTACTTTTTGCCTTTCAAATTTTACTTTTTACTTTTGAAATCCAAATAAGGCCCACATAGGGGTAAATCAAAATCCTGTGCCCCATATTGCAAGCGATCGGCAACCCATCGACAGCCGTATTCCACAAAATTGAGCGATCGCACTTGGGATAAATTCCAAAGGGTTGCCGTTCGATCTTCGCTGCCGGAGGCGAGCTGTTGCCCATCGGGACTAAAAGATACGCTGCTGACGATCGAGCTATGGCCGCTGAGGGTGGTGATCAGCTTGCCTTCGGGCGATCGCAGCTCGATCGCGCTGTTGTTTTTCGCGATCGCCAGCAATTGCCCATCGGGACTCCAGGCAACCCGCGTCAGACCACTATCGCCTTGGGTGGGAATTTGGCGCAGCAGCTCGCCCCGCCGGTTCCAAATCCGTACCTCTTGGTTGCGGCTGGCGGCGGCGATTTGTTCACTGTCGGCCCGAATCGCCAAGCCCCAAATGCCGCTGCCCGTGCCCTTCAGCACTTGGGCCGGTTGTTCCTGAAGTCGGCTGCGAGCGCGATCGGCCCAAGTCCAAAGCTTCACGGTGCTATCGGTGCTGGAGGTGGCCACATAGGAACCATCGGGACTGAAAGCCACGTCCCAAATGCGGGCTTTGTGGGCCGGGAACCGTTGCAACTGCACATAGCGCCCATTGTTCTCATGCCGCCAAAGGTTGAAGTGCAAATCGTCGCCCACCGCTGCCAAATAGCGCCCATCGGGACTGAAGGCCACGCCATGGATCGGCGACTGGCTGCCGGTCATGGATTGGCGGCGATCGGTGGTCACATCTACCCAGGTCAGCTTGCCGTTGGCATCCCCCGCCACAAACTGCGGCTGAGTGGGGTGCAGGGCCAGGCTGTATAGCTCTCCCTCGCTGAGATTGGTGAATTCCCGCACTGGCCGCCCGTTCCGTTGCCAAAAACGCACATCGCTGGCGGTGATGGTGGTCATTTGTGGCCACAAGGGAGAAGACTTGGCCGCGTAATTCACCCGCCAAACGGTGGTGGGGTGGTCTTGCAATTGCTCAAAAAAGACGTTTTCGGTGGCCCAAAACCGCAGAAAGCCATCTTCGCTGACGGAGGCCAGGGTTTTGCCGTCCCTGTTGAAGGAAAGGCCGCGGATGGTGGCCGCATGGCCCGGATAGATCCGCAGCAGGCGACCGGTGGCCGTTTCCCACAGGCGCACGGTGCGATCGGCCGAAGCGGAGGCAAACCGCTGGCCATCGGCGCTGAATGCCACATTAATCACCGCTGCCTCATGGCGCAAAATGGTGCGTACCGGTGTGCCATCGGCCCGCCACAGCCGTAACTGATTGTCCGCGTGGGCCGAGAGGATCAAGTTGCCATCGGGGCTGAAAATGGCATCCCAAACGGCGCTGGCTCCGGCGTTGAATTGGCGTTGGCGTTGTCCCGCGATCGACCAAAGGATCATTTGCCCATCAATGCCGGTGGAAATTACCCGTTGGCTGTTGGGGTGAAAGGCCACAGACCAAACGGTGGATTTGTGGCCCCGCAAGGTGGTTTTCAGGTTGCCTGTGGTGGCTGACCAAATTTTGGCGGTCAGGTCGCTGCTGCCAGAAACGATCCATTGCCCATCTTGGCTCCAGTCCACAGACCAAATTCCCCCTTGATGGGCGGTGAATTTCTTGAGCAACCGGCCGGAGTTGCGATCCCAAATGTGCAAATTACCGTCAAGGGAGGCGGTCAGCAGCTTTTGATTGTCGGGGCTGAAGGTGGCATCGTAAACCAAGGAACTGTGCTCTAAGGTATGAACCAACGCGCCGCTTGAGCGCCACACTTTGGCGGTGCGATCGGTGCCGGTGGTCACGATCGATTGACCATCGGGGCTAAATTCCGCGGCCAATGCACCGCCAGGGTGAGCAAAGCGCTGATTTTTCTCGTTTTCGCCATAAACCGCCTGCTCCAAAACGCTTTGGGTTCGTTGCTTCAGTTCTTGGCGAGTTTGGGCCGGCACAAAGCGCAATTGTTGGAAGCGATCGCGCGCTTGCAAAGCTTGCAACAGGGCATCCAGTCGTTGATCGGAGGCAAAACTCCCTCGGGAGGCGGCAATGGTCGATCGCACGTCGCTGATGGCGGCCTGCTGGTAGGCGTACAGGGTAATGCCACCGGAAACCAAGGAAGCGGCGAGGGTAATGCTCAGGGCCACGAGCAGTTGGCGTTGGCGCTGGACGCTGCGTTGCTCAATTTCCAAACGGGCTTCGGCCTCCCGCAGGCGATCGAGTTCCAGTTGTCGCTGAATTTCCAGTTGCTCCAGTTCCTGGCTGGCGGCCAAGTAGCGATAGTCCAAATCATCGAGACTGCGCTTTTGCATCCAATCCAAGGCTTCCCGCAACGGATTGCCCCGCAACAGATAGGACGCATCGCGGTAGTTGGATTCCACCCAAGCATTCAGCCAAATGGCATAGGGGCGCAGGTCGTCTAACTGTCGATCGACCCAGGCCAGGTTAAAGACTTCCCGGTAAATGCGACATTTAACCCGCAGGTAGCCATCCCGTTTTTCCACAATTCCCGCCAACAGCAATTCCGTTTGGGCCGCAGACCCATCCGCCTGCACCAGGGGCACGGTGGCTTGGCCCGGTGGGTGGGGCGGCGGATCGGCGCTCAGTTCGGCGCGGCAAATTTGGCGATAGAGCATCAGCCGTCGCCCGGCCGATCGCTCGTCATACAGCAGTCGATCGCGGATGGTTTTCAAGTGCTCTGGTTCATCGGAGGCTTCCCAATGGTTCAGGATCTGGCTTTGGATCAGATGATCGACAAAGGCCCTGGGCGAAAACTGGGCAAGCGGATTGGTATCGACGGATGGGTCAGCCGCGCGATCGGCCGTGCGATCGGCCGCGTGATCGGTAGTGTGGGTAGTGCGATCAACTGCTGCGGCGGGCATAGCCGCTGACAATTGGCGCGATCGCAACACCAACGCACAAATTTTTTGCACCAAAAATGGTTGCCCACTGGTCCAGCGCAAAATTTCCCAAAGTACCCGCTCTGGCTGCGGAACCACATTCACCAACCCCGCCGCTAAACTGCTAACTTCTGAGTGCTGAAACCCCGTTAATTAAATTGCTTGGCCAATATTGAAGGGTGTTCGACTTTTATCAGAAATTAGCTCGCCGGGGGTAGTGACTCCAAATAGGGCAAAGGTTAATCCTTGATAAAGATCCAACTCTGCCCGGCGGTTATAGCAAGTACGAATTAGGGCAAAAAAATCATCCGTGGGAAATTTTAAATTCAGAATCGTATCAATTTCATCAATTAAAATCACTAGGCGGTTTGTAATACCCGATCGCAAAATTGCATCAATAAATTCCCCCAAACGAGCCGCCGGGGGTAGGTAGGCATATTCCTTCCACCAAGACCGCAAATCAAAGGGCAACGGCAGGGGTTTACTCAGCATGGCCGCGATCGCCGCGTACCACTGCTCAATTTCAATTTTTTGCGACCCGATCGCCGTCAGGTCGATCGCCGCGCAGCTAATGCCCTGTTGTTGCAGTTGCATCATAGTGCGCAACCGCAGGCTCGACTTGCCCATCTGCCGCGCATTGAACACATAGCAAAACTCGCCCGCCAGCAGCGCTTGCAAGAGGTAGTCGTCCGCTTGGCGCTGCACGTAGGCCTGCGATCGGGGCGGTACACTGCCCCCCACCTGATAGACAAAATCCGAAGGAGAGGCGGGGTTGATCATGTCATGGAAGGGTTAGGAAAAACTGTCGAAACAGTTCACAACTGGGAAACGCCAATCGCTGATCAAAAGTAACCAATCCCAAACCTTGGAGTCGAAAGGCCTGCGTGTGGGGTAGTTCTAACCCCTTGGGCGATCGCACCACCTGCTGCATGGTTTCTAGGAGTTCCTGGTGTTCAAGGAGCTTCAATAATCGGCGCAAATAACTACCAAAAATACTATCGGGATTCGTCGCTTGCTGAGGCAAATCTGTCAGCGAAAGTTTTTGGTGAGCTAAATGGAATAAACCAAGTTGAGACAAAAATGGATTACCTCCTAAAAACGTGAAAACGGCATGACCATACTCTTCTGCGGCTGTCAATTGGTATTGTTGAGCGAGGGTCACCACCTGTTCGCAAGTAAATGCGGGCAGTTCCAACAACAGTCCCACATTAAACGGCGATTGATTGAGACTTAAGGGCAACCAAACTTCCGTAGAATGGATAATTGCAATGTGTAATTTATGCCAAATAGTTCGATTTTCCAAACCATAGCGCCCCTGCTCATACCAAGATCGCAATAAGCCGAAAAAATCCGTAGCTAATTCGGGATACCCAAAGAGCCGATCTAGCTCGTCTAAAACCAAGAGTAATGGCGCATCCGATTCCGCCAATAGATAATTTTCAAAATATTCTGAGCAAGCATAACTCACTCCAAACATCGGATCCCACTGATCCGCTAGGCGATCGGCTAGCCCTAAACTCTTAGCTGCACTGGCGCAAAACCACTTAAGAAACCACTCTAAATCACCTAAAACCTGTCGATCGGCTCCCTGTAAATTCACAACTGCTGTTCGGAATCCTCGTTGCCGAACTTCACTGAGGGTGCGTGCCATCAGGGATGTTTTGCCATATTGCCGAGGAGCCTTGATTCGCACTAACGATCCCGGCTGAACCACTTCTTCAATACAAAGACTTTCAATGGGTGGTCGATGAATATAGAACGGAGAATTGATCGGTAATTGCCCTCGGGGCGGAGCCACTTGCATGGCCCAATCAGTTGATTTTTTAGTACGTTCAATATTGCGAACTTGCATAGAAGTTAAATAGTCTCCCTCGCTGAGATCTAAACCAAAGGCCTGAAAGTAGAGCAGGAGTGATTGGAAATCCACTAATTTTTCGCGACGGCGCACCTTAGTTAAAGTGTTAGGACTCAATTGAGTTAAGTGGCTGAGCTGTTCTAAGGTGTAAGGTTTTTCTTGATTTTGCTGAGTTGCGGAAATTTGCTCTGCAAACTGCAAGCGTTGCCAACCTTGAGGACTTAACATAACGCCGCGATATCGTTTATAGACTTTGGGAATCTCAGCCATTTAGCCCCTCAACCTTACAACTAACTTCGGGGAATTCTATTGCAAGCACTGCATTGAAACAGGGCGATCGTGTCGTGGAAATAGATGATCTCAAGGGGTACTCACACCGAAAATACTATGAAATTTACCAATCTCAGCTCCTTTTGGCTTAAGTTGTGGCCTTAAGTTGCGATGTTTAGATGTCAAGCAAGATGAACTTGTCTAGAATTAATTTCGATAACAAACATCAAATTGTACCAATGATTTGATCTATTCTTGAGAAATTCTCATCTGTTTCAATTATTTTGTTTCGACGAACAGCAATAAGCAAAATTGTGTTTTGAGAGGATGTCTGAGTAGTGAATTGGGTCACTGAACAGGTAGCAGCAGCCGTGGAGTCAAGGGACTTAAATTCCTGATCGTTGCTGATCGGTTAGGCCCACAAGGTAGCAATCTTGACTTCCCAGACATCCTCTTAAAATAATGAAAACATTTTGCAGGGTTCACCATGGAAAATGACCATCGCAAAAGCCAACCTAAGTCTTGGCTGTCATCGATTTTGGCGCTTTGCATATTTTGATACAACATGGGTTTCTTGTAATCTTGATCTTGTCCCCATTATTGCTCTCATTTTCTGAGGATTGAGCTAGGATGGGGGGGCTAACAAGCAATGGGCTAATAATTATTTAAACTTCATTTTTTGTTAGGATGCTTAAATGGATCAAGCAGATCAAGCGTTGTTAGTTCTCGAAATCAGAAGCTTCATCTCCTGCTCATAGTGACCATCTCCCGCTACAGCGAGTGCCTTCAATGGATTTGCAAAAAATCAAGGAAATTTTTGAAGCGATCGTTTTGGGCAATCAATCTTATATGCCCCATGGTCATTGTTATCTGTGGCAAACGCCCTTAGTGGGGCTGCATGTGGTTAGTGATTCACTAATTGCGATTGCCTATTTCTCTATTCCCGCCATGCTGACGTACTTTGCTTATCAGCGTCGGAAATTTTTGCCAATTAGCATTTTTCTGATGTTCGGGGCATTTATTATCCTATGTGGTTTAGGTCATTTACTGGAGGTTTGGACACTGTGGTATGGGGCCTATTGGCTAACGGGAATTGAAAAAGCTTTAACAGCATTAATTTCTTGCTACACGGCCGTTTCTCTGGTGAGTTTATTGCCTCAGTTTCTGTCGTTGCGCAGTCCAGATGAGCTAGAGCGAATTAATCAACAATTGCAGCAGGAGGTTAGCAGTCGGGAGCTTATTGCCCAAGAATTAGCCCAAATTAATCAGAATTTGGAGGCCCGAATTGCCGATCGCACCGTTGAGTTACAAACCAAAAATACTCAACTGATGCGAGAAATTCAGGAACGCCAATCGATTGAACAGTCTTTGGCGCGGCGGTTGGCCTGCGAACAAATTTTTTCTAAAACCTTGCAGCGTGTTTGGACAACGGCAGACTTTGAACCCCTGTTTCAAACCTTGGTGCAAGATGTTCGCGAATTTTTGCAAGTCGATCGGGTGCTGATCTTTCAGCTCAATTCGGACTTCAGCGGTGCAATTTCGACGGAATCTGTTTCGGATCCCAGCTTGAGCCTGTTGGGACAATCCTTCGTAGATCCTTGTTTTCAAGAAAAACATGCTCCTCTATATCAAGCAGGACGCATTTGCATGATTGAAGACATTGAAACTAGCCCCTTAAAAGAATGTCATCGAGAATTTTTGCGTAGCTTGCGAGTGCGCAGCAATTTAGTGATTCCAATTTTATGGAAATCAGAATCTAGTAATTTAAATTGGCAAGAAAATCTTGGTGATCAACCAATGATCCCGGCTGATTTTTACCTCTGGGGATTATTAATTGCCCAATCTTGCCAGGGAGCACGATCTTGGGACAGTTTGGAAGTGGAAGCGTTGCAACAGTTGAGTTTGCAATTAGGAATTGCCCTGCGCCAAAGTAAGTTGATGACCCGCTTGCAAGAAGAATTACAAGAAAAACAACAAACCGCTTTAGCCTTACAAGCATCTGAACAAGAAGCGCGACAGCAGGCAGCGTCATTAGCCACGACACTCAATCAACTGCAAGCAACTCAAGCTCAGTTGGTGCAGTCAGAGAAATTGGCTTCTTTGGGCAAAATGGTTGGCGGCATTGCCCATGAAATTAATAATCCCTTGAGCTTTATCTATGGCAACTTAACCCATGCCCAAGAATATAGTAATCAAGTGTTTCAAGGTCTTGACCTCTATCAACAGCATTATCCGAACCCAGTAGACCCGATCGCCCAGTGGCTCTCGGAAGTGGAATTTGAATTTCTAAAAGCCGATTTTCCGAAACTTCTGATCTCTATGAAAAACGGAGCCGATCGGATCCGTGAAATTGTATTGTTGCTGCGCAATTTTTCGCGATTGGATGAATCGGAACTCAAATCCGTTGACATTCATGATGGAATTAACAGCACGCTCAGCATTTTAACTGACCGATTTTTAGAGTCCACTTGCGGTCAAGTCATTCAGTCCCATTGCACCTACGATCGCGATATTCCCACGGTAGAATGCTATCCTGGCTTGCTCAATCAAGCACTGTTTAATCTGTTTAGTAATGCGCTGGATGCCATTGAGGAACGCTGCCGATTAAGAGAAGTTTTTGTGCCCATGGTGAAGGTAGAAACCCAACTGATTTGTCAGCAACATTTGAATGGTTTGACCTTGCAACGGTTTGCACAAATTCAAATCACTGACAATGGTTCAGGGATTGACCCAGCGTTGGCGGATAAGATTTTTGATCCCTTTTTCACCACCAAGCCGATCGGGCAGGGGACTGGAATGGGTTTGGCGAACGCCTATCAAATCATTGTGAAACGACATCACGGGGAACTTTGGTATCAAGTGAATGAGCAGGGACAAACTCAGTTTGTGGTGAAAATCCCAATCGAGCAATATTTTCCCAACCCTGCTGCCACCGAGCGATCGGCCTCACCGGCCTTGACGATGGATTCCTTGAGCAGTTTTGCTCCCCGAATCTAGGAGTCAACGCTTAATTACCAGAACTCCAGAATGCTTCTAGAAACATCTATTGATTTCTAGAAATCAAATTCTTGAAAATCTTGATCCCTAGAAATATTGATCTCTAGAAATGTTGATCTCTAGGAACATTTATTTCTGCAAAATTGGCATAAAACAACCAACGCAAGAGCAGCTAGATCGAAGCCTTAAGACTCTGATTCACGAGCCGGAAACGATCGATAAATTTCCATAATAAAGGCTGTTCCTTTGCCTGGCTCTGACACACAGGACAGCGTTCCTCCATGCAAGTTCACAATAATTTGATGGCTAATGGCTAACCCCATGCCGGTTCCTTTGCCCACTGATTTTGTGGTGTAAAACGGGTCAAAAGCTTGGCGACGTAATTCGTCACTCATCCCCAAACCATTGTCTGAAATCGCAATTCGCACGCGATCTGGCTCAACGGTTTCAGTGCGCACGGTGATGGTTGGCGGGGTATCTGGCGGGTAGCTGTCGCCCACACCCTGCTCCAGCGCTTCGATCGCATTCAATAACATCTGCATGAAGCATTGGTTTAATTGCCCGATCGCACAATCAACCAAGGGCAAATCCCCATAATCGCGCACCACTTGAATGGATGGACGCTTACCATTTCCTGCTAAGTGAACCCCCATCAGACTAATAGTCGCGTCAAGGTTTTCATGCAAATCAGTAAACTTAATCGTTGACTCATCCAAGCGCGAAAACATGCGCAAGAGATTCACGACGGTTTTAATGCGGTTCGCTCCCACGAACATGGAGCTAAAGAGGGGTGGAAAGTCTTCAGTAATATATTCCAAATCTAACTCTGTGAGGACTGCGGCAATGTCTTCATGGGGATTGGGATAATGTTTTTTATAGAGGCTTACTAAATTCAATAGCTCCTCTAGATAGGTTTGGCAATGATGAAGATTGCCGTGAATAAAGTTAATGGGATTATTAATTTCATGGGCCACGCCAGCCACTAAACGCCCCAAGGCTGACATTTTTTCTGCATGAATCAATGTGATTTGCGCTTTTTGTAAATTCTCGAGGGCTTGGGCTAGTTTTTTGCTTTTTTCGGTGGCTACTTGGGCGATTTCTTGGCGACGCTTCACCTCCGCTTCCAGTTGAATTGCTTTGCGCCGCAGCTCCAATTGGGCAATGACCTGACGACCCAACGCCTCTAGGGCTTCCATTTGCTGGGTTGTTAGCTGTCGGGGCATTTGGTCAATCACACACAATGTCCCGATCGCATGGCCATTGTCAGTCACCAAAGGTGTACCGGCATAGAATCGAATTTTTGGCTCTTTTAGAACTAGAGGATTATTAACAAAACGTCCATCCTCAAGAGCATCTTCCACAATCAAAACTTCATCAGGCCGGCAAATGGCATGGGCACAAAAAGCTTGGCTGCGTGGAGTTTGTATGGCATCAATTCCATGGCGAGACTTAAACCATTGCCGCTCGCCATCCAATAAGCTAATTAGCGAAATGGGAGTGCCGCAAATCTGTGCTGCGATCTTGGTCAAATCATCGTATTGACGCTCGGGAACCGTATCCAAAATTTGATAGTCGAGCAGGTCTTGTAATCGTTCCTCTTCGTCAGTGGGAAGGGGAAACGTACCATGACCATCATGGGCTACGTCACTGGCTGGCAAATCCATGTCCAACTCCGGGGATGGAACGCGATCAGGGTCGATATCGATATTGTGATTGTGATCATTGCGATCAGCGGAATCAGGGTTGTGATCAGCGCGATCAGGTGAATTCAGCTTCAATTCTGGTTGCTTAGGAGCGGTGTGAATCGGGTCAGGATAGCTGCCAAAGGCGGAGTTTTCTGACAAAGGATAACCCAACGAAGCGGTCGATTGCGTAGTCTGGGTTGCTGAGACCGTGAAGGTTGAATCATAGCCCAAAACTGCCTTGGTCTGGACGATCGCACCCGACTTACGGTTAATGAGCAAGCGGCGCTGAAGCCACTGAAACCACGTTCTGAAGGTGTGCATCATCGGGTGTTTGATTGACCTGCTGATTGATCTGCTAGGTTAACTGACCTGCTGACCGTCGATCGCGGGGGTGTCACCCCAGGTTACTCTAACGTCGCAAGATGGTAAAACTCGGGAAGAGATGGCTTACTGACATCACAATTTAGCAGCGCTAGAATCACAACTTAACCCCCTTGAATCTTTCATGAATTCATGAAACGTTCAATCAATGTTCATGCCGGAGCGACTAGTTTCAGGAAACCCAATTTGAAAGGCTGTCTAATCAGCATCTTTGAATATTGCCAGAGCGCCAATCGCCATGGGGGGCAAGGGGTTGAAGTCTCTTGTTTTTGTTGATCGTTTGGGTCAGTGGTGTGTTGGTTTTGGCAATTCAGATATCGATTCAGATATTTTTTGAAGATCTAGCCTTAATTCAGAATCTTCCAAGATTTTTGATTTTTGCCTAAAACAATTGATTAAGTGGCGAAATTGACCCATCACTAGGATTTTGTGCCAAATCTTCAAAGCTGGTGAATCGTTCCTGTTGCAGTTGCTGTAAGTAGCGACGTTCTTGATAATAAAGATCGTGGAAGGTTTGTTGCTGTTCGTAGGCACGATTGAGGTTTTCTTCAAGGCGTTCCAGATCGATCGGGTCGGGAGCCAGGGCCAAATTGCCGGCCACACCACCACCACCGCCGCCGCCACCGCCGCCTCGCAGACTAATCACCTTATCGTTTCCGGAGCCGATCGGGGGTTCACCGGCAAAGACCCGCCGCAACGCTTCGGCGGCCACTTCCGTTTGCAGGTAATGGGAGAGCCAAGCATCCAGCAGGTGGCGGCAACGCTTGGCGCATTGCAGGCTTTCAATGGTGGCGATCGCGGCGCGGATGGTCAGGCCGGGGCGATCAAGATCCAACAGGGTTCGCTCATCTAAGCTCAAAAGCCGATCGACCATGGCCAAATCCTCATGGGAAAGGTCTGGATTCGATCGCAACTCGATCGCCAATTCAGTCGCCTCCTGACCCCATTGATCCTGGAGCTGCAAAATCTGCCGCCACAAAAAACGATGGTGTGACAGGCCAAACTCCAACTCCCGCTCTTCCAAAATGGCCAAGATTTGCTGGCGACGATCGGGAAGGTGCAAGTAAATCCGCAAGAGCTGTCCCTCCGCCGACTCCCGCAGGCTGCTATCGCCCAATCGTTGCCATTTAGCCGATCGCCCGTGCCAGCGCTGGCCCTGCACCTGCGATCGCAAGTCCTGCTCCAATTGCAGCGTGAAGTAGCTGTCCTTTTGGCCCAGCAGGTCGGCACAGCGGCGGATGTAGTGGCTGCGGGTGGCGGGATTGGGCAGTTGGCTCAGGAGCTTCACCGCATCGCCCACGGCCGCCTGGAATTGGTCAGCTAAGCGCAAATCCCGGGAACCGATCGCCCGATCGAGCTGCCAATCGAGCCAGAGGGGCGCATCGGCGATCAGGGTGCGGTAATGATCCGGGCTGTAGGTTTTCAGGAACTCATCGGCATCCTTGCCCCCCGGCAAATTCAACACCCGCAGTTGAATTTCGCCCCGGTAAGCCAGCCCTTCCACCTCCCCGATCGCCCGCTCCGTGGCCTTTTGGCCCGCCGAGTCCGCATCGAAGTTCAGGATAATTTGCTTCGATTCCGTGAACCGCGTCAGCAGCTTCACCTGGGCCAAGCTCAGGGCCGTGCCCAAAGCTGCCACGGCGTTTTCAATGCCCGCCGCATGGAGCGCAATCACATCGAAATAGCCTTCCACCACGATCGCCGCGTCAGTTTTGGCGATCGCCGTTTTCGCCTGATCCAGCCCAAAAAGCGTCTTGCCCTTGTCAAATAGCTCCGTTTCCGGCGAGTTCAGATACTTTGGCTCATCGCCGTTCAGCGTCCGCCCCCCAAAGCCGATCGTCCGGCCCTGGGGATCGCGAATGGGCACCATCAGCCGATCGCGGAATCGATCGTAATAGCCACCGCCCGCCTTCCGGGGCACAATCAACCCCGCCTTTTCCACCAGCGAAACGGCATAGCGTTTTTGATCAACCAAATAGCGATACAGAGCATCCCAGCCGGCTGGCGAATAGCCCAAATTAAACGCCTGAATCGTGTCCTGGCGCAGTTGCCGTTCTTCCAGCAAGTAATCCATGGCCCGCGCCCCCACAGGTTGGGTCAGGGCATGGGCATAGAACCCGGCCGCCACGGCCAGGACTTCATAGAGCTGTTCGCGCTCGGTGATTTGCCGCTGAATTTCCTGGCGTTGTTCCGGTTCCAGGGTTTGCACGGGCACTTGGTAGCGCCGCGCCAAATCCAACACCACGTCACCAAACGATCGCTTGTCCAGCTCCATCAAAAACTTGATGGCGTTGCCCCCGGCCCCACAGGAGAAGCAGTAATAGAACCCTTTGGTGGCGCTGACGGTGAAGCTGGGCGATTTGTCGTCGTGGAAAGGACAGAGGCCTTTGAAGTCTTTGCCGTTTTTTTTCAGCACGACCCGTTCCGAGACCACATCTACGATGTCGGCTCGTTGTTTGACGGTTTCTACGGTGTCGGGATGAAGACGCACGATCGGGTGGGGCAAGTCGAACGGCTATTGTCCTATTATCGCGACCCGATCGGGGGATTGAGCAGCCAAGGGCGATCGCGAAAGCTGAATTTTTGTGGATCTCACTCATGGCAGGTCAAGTAGACCAAGGGCAAGATTTTGAAAAGCAACAGGATCACGGGCAAAAATTATCGCCAGCCCCGATCGCGCAGATGTTGAACATCTTGCTCAAGGTCTTCTACGTCGTAATGAACGCAAATGCCGCGATTTGCCAGCAGCTTTTGAGAATGGATGATTTTCGTTTGTAATAGGGCGATCGCAGCGGCGTAAATTTTTCTACTATATATAGATTATATATAGATATTGTATAGACAGATATTGCTCATACACTATCTATTCCGTGAACTCAATGAATAATTTACTGTCTCGTATTACCCAAACCCCTGGTCAATGCGGTGGCCGTCCTTGCATCCGAGGCATGAGAATTCGGGTGAGCGATATCTTAGAAATGTTGGCGGAAAATGTTAATCTCTCTGAGATTTTAGAAGATTTTCCAGATTTAGAAATGGCCGATACTCAAGCTTGCCTATTGTTTGCGGCGCGGCGTACTGATTTTTCTCGGTTGACTGCATGAAGATCTGGGTTGATGCTCAATTGCCCCCAACCTTGGCAAGCTGGCTGTCGAGCAATTTTGCAGTGGAAGCTTCGGCCTTGCGAGATCTTGGATTACGCGATGCGAAAGACTTGGAAATTTTTGAGGCGGCACGACTTGCCAATGCGATCATCATGACAAAAGACAGTGATTTTGTTGATCTTGTCTGTCGATTGGGGATACCTCCTCAAATTACAGCCTTTGCCTATAACGAATGGCACGATATAATTATCAGTGTAGTGAAGTTATCGTCAGGAAAACTCATGAGTCTTTATTCGCTGGACTTGCGCCGAAAAATCGTAGAAGCTTACGAGAAGGGA
>NZ_JAZAQF010000048.1:0-521 GCF_043235035.1 Limnothrix redekei LRLZ20PSL1
GGGCAAGACCAAGCGTTTCCGCGGCTTCGCCGGCAAGCAGAAGGACGTCAAGAAGGCCGTCGTGACGCTCGCCGAAGGTCAGTCCATCGACGTGTCGACGGGCGTCTGAGGTAGGGAACAAGAACAATGGCATTGAAAAGCTACAATCCGACGACCCCCAGCCAGCGTCAGCTGGTCATCGTCGACCGTTCGGGCCTCTGGAAGGGCAAGCCGGTCAAGGCGCTGACGGAAGGTCTGTCCAAGAGCGGTGGTCGTAACAACCTCGGCCGCATCACGGCTCGCTTCATCGGTGGTGGTCACAAGCGCACCTATCGTCTGGTTGACTTCAAGCGTCGCAAGTTCGACGTCGAAGGCACCGTCGAGCGCCTGGAATACGACCCGAACCGTTCGGCCTTCATCGCACTCGTCACCTACACCGACGGCGAGCAGGCCTACATCCTGGCGCCGCAGCGCATTGCTGCCGGTGACAAGGTCATCTCGTCCGACAAGGCCGTTGACGTAAAGCCCGGCAACACCATGCC
>NZ_JAZAQF010000067.1:0-513 GCF_043235035.1 Limnothrix redekei LRLZ20PSL1
GGCTGCTAGTCTCGTTAATTGTTCCAACACCTCTATAGTTTCTGTTCTGAATTTCCACAAAAAGATTTTTAACTGTGACCACATCATTTCTATAGGATTAAAGTCTGGTGAATACACTGGCAGATATTCTACCGTTGCTCCTACTGCTTCTATCATTTCTCTTACCTCTGGACGATGATGAGAGTTTAAGTTGTCCATGATAACCACATCACTTACTTTGAGCTGCGGTGCCAAGTTGACTTTGACAAACTCCAAAAAGTCTTCCTTTTTCATGGAGCCTTTCAAGCCTTTGATTGCTACAACTCCTGATCGCCTAATTGCACTAATCACTGTCATCTTTTTGCCACAATAGGGCTTCTGGGTTTCATAAGCTTTCATTCCTTTTTTAGCTCTCGCAACCGGGCGATTCATCCCAACCCAAAAACCGCTTTCGTCAATGAAGACAAGCCTTTCAGCTTCCACCTTCAAAATTCGCTGCCAGTAGTCTACACGCTCTGCTTGCACTTCTGCCGT
>NZ_JAZAQF010000071.1:0-1101 GCF_043235035.1 Limnothrix redekei LRLZ20PSL1
GGCAATCAAAGAATAAGCCGCCTGTTGCACCCGATCGTGCAGGAATCGATAGGCTGGATTGGCATGATTCTGAGCTTCAATCTGCTCAACTGCCTCAGACTGAAAAAACTTGTAAACCTGCGTGATCGGAATGATCAATCCTTCCTGTAATGCTCTCCACAAGCAAGTGGCTGCTTCCGTTTGGGATTGCTCTGCCACGATCGCCAGGGTCTGCAAATCAAACTGTGCACCAATGCAAGCCGCTAATTTCAAAATCTCTTGCGTCGCTGTCGGCAGTTTCTGCAACTGCAACGCCATAAACTCCACCACATCATCCGTCAGCGCTAGAGCATTGACTTGAGCAATGTCACATTGCCAATAGCCTTGATCACGGTCAAAAATGATGTACCCATCTTCGTGGAGCGCTTTTAGAAATTGGGTCGTGAAGAAAGGATTCCCTTGGGTTTTGCGATCAACCAGTTGAGTCAGTGGCTTTGATAGCTCTTGGCTGCATTTCAACGTATCCGCCACCAAGCAATTGGTATGCTCTAGGCTCAGCGGCAACAAAGTGATCGTATTAACGGTTAAGTTCGCTTTTTCCAATTCCCCGATCGTCAACATCAGGGGATGAACCGGCGAAACTTCGTTATCCCGATAAGCACCCAACATCAGCAGATAGCCACTGCTTTCCATGAGCACTTTCAGTAATTGCAACGAAGCAGAATCAGACCACTGCAAGTCATCTAGAAAAATTACTAACGGATGCTCAATGGTCGTAAAAACCTGAATAAACTTCTGAAACAGCAAGTTAAATCGATTCTGGGCTGCGGTTCCCGAAAGCTCTGGAGCTGCGGGCTGCTGACCAATGACCTGCTCCAGCTCCGGGATCACCTCAATCAAGACCTGGCCGTTTTCACCAACAGCTTTGAGGATTTGAGCTTTCCATTCGGCTAATTGACTGTCGGATTCTGAGAGCAGTTGCCCCATCAGATCCCGCAAAGCTTGCACGAATGCTGATAGGGGAATGTTGCGATTGAATTGGTCGAACTTCCCTTTAATGAAATAGCCCTTCTGCTGAGTGATTGGCTTATGGACTTCATTTACAACAGCCGTTTTCCCAAT
>NZ_JAZAQF010000038.1:0-502 GCF_043235035.1 Limnothrix redekei LRLZ20PSL1
TTGAGGATCGTGGTCATGGATCAGCCTCCGTTGCCAGCGACAGTCTGAGACAGGGCAGCGGATACGCTGTCTTCCGCTTCAATTCTGTCCTTCAGTCTGGTCGCGAAATCGGAGGATGCCTGCTTGCCCATATCGGGCAGAGTTTCCCATTCGAGTGACGCACCCTTCAGGTCGCCATTTTGCAGTTTGTTTTCGATCCGGGCGACGATGGCTTCCGGTGTCTCGCCTTCGACATTGCCGACAGGCCGCACCTTCACCAACGAGCGGGCGCTTGCCAGCAGGCGATCGGTCCAGCCTTCGCCTGTGGCAGGCTGATTGATGGCCGTGAGGATATCCTCTGCAACCTGGTTGAAGCCGCGCGCGAGATCGGAGCGGGAGGGCACACCGGCGCTGGCGAGCGGGGTCAGCTTTGCGATGGCCGGGTCTTCGGGCGAAACGCTTTTCAGCGCGTCGAGTTCGGAGAGGAAAGGGCCGCCGCGATCGATTGCCGTCTTCAGGCCGG
>NZ_JAZAQF010000001.1:0-174356 GCF_043235035.1 Limnothrix redekei LRLZ20PSL1
CACAGAAAACCGAGCAGCAACTTTGCGGATCGATTCTTGATTGACCAGGTGTGCTGCCACAATCTTTTCTCGGAGATCCACTGAGTAGGCTTTCATGCGTCATCTATCCCTTGGCTTGCTCATCTCTTCTGTAGTACCTCATTTCATCGATAAGTGCTGTAAGATTCACAAAAATTTCTTCAGTGGATTGGGTTGAACTTTGCGAAACCCAACTTGATCGCCACGAACTTTGTTGTTGTTGGGTTTCGTGCCTCAACCCAGCCTACAAGACAATAAATGCTCTGTATGATTCATAAAAGCTCCTGAACTATGAAAAAATCAACTTCTAGAATATTGAATAGATTTTGATAAAAATTAAAGCCTTGAATTAAAATATTTTCTTCATTGAACAATAAAAATTCGCAAGAAAAATCAAGCTTGCTCTAAAATGAAAACCAGCAAAAAGTGCCCTATCGATAGTCAAAAGCTTTTCTGTAGGGCACTTTAGGGATTTCTTGAAATGAAATAAGCCAAGGTTGACCTAAAGCAATTAGAGCATTAGCCTGAAAATTCTTCGAGTTGATCTAAGCGAAGCCAAATATTAGGAGTTGGCACTTGGCACCACTTCACCAAGGCATAGTCACCCCGCAGATCTAGCACCTCTCCTTTGCTTTCAAATAGGTAGGAAGAAAAGCGCTGGTCACTGGCGGTTGCTTCGACGCTGTTTTCTAGCTTTTCGCGAATGGCACGAACAAAGGAACCTTTTTTGACGGGCATAGGAGTTAATGGCGCGATCGCACGTAATTGTTAACTGAGAACAACCGTTTTCAGGTTGATACAGATTGTCCCATTTTAAAGCTGAGATCAGACTTTCAGTTGGGCAAAACGTTGGGTTGCCGCCACCAACGCCTTCAGAATTCCCGGTTCCGCCATGGAGTGGCCCGCGTCGGGGATGATCTGCAACTCGGCTTCCGGCCAGGCTTGGTGTAATTCCCAGGCGGAAACCACCGGGCAAACCACGTCATAGCGTCCGTGGACAATGACGGCCGGCAAATGTCGGATCCGATCGACCCGTTGCAGCAGTTGATCGGCTGGGTCAAACCAGCCCCCATGGACAAAGTAGTGGCACTCAATTCGGGCGAAGGCCTCCGCAAAAAAGGGATCGGCAAAGGCCGCCTGCAAATCCGCATCGGGAATGAGCTTGCTGGTGCTGGCTTCCCACACGGCCCAGGCTTTGGCCGCTTGTCGTCGCACCGCTGGATTCTTATCTGTCAAGCGACGGTAGTAAGCCCCCATCAGATCATGTCGTTCGGCTGGGGGAATTGGCTCTAGGTATTGGGCCCAGGCTTCAGGAAACAAATAGCCAGCTCCCTCCTGATAAAACCAGCGCAGTTCCTGGGGTCGCAGCATGAAAACTCCCCGCAAGATCAACCCCAAACAGCGATCGGGATGGGTTTCTGCATAGGCCAGAGCGAGGGTGCTGCCCCAACTGCCCCCAAACACCACCCATTGCTCGATCGCCAGATGCTCCCGCAAGCGCTCAATATCCGCCACCAGATCCCAAGTGGTGTTGTCGGTCAAGTCCGCATGGGGCTGGCTGCGGCCACAACCACGCTGGTCAAATTGCACGATCCGCCACTGGGTCGGGTCGCAATATTGCCGATAGCTCGGCTGGCTGCCACCGCCGGGCCCGCCATGCAGGATCATGATCGGCTTGCCGGTGGGATTGCCGCTTTCTTCAAAGTAAAGGGTGTGGCGATCGGAAACGGGCAGTGTCCCTTGGCGATAGGGGTCGATCGGCGGGAATAAACTCATGGCAATCCGTTATGTCAAAATCGTAATGACTATGATATTCTCGTAACAGTTCGTAATTCGTCTAAAACAGCGCAACAGGAGACTCACTCCCATGACCGAAGGTTGCCTCCGTGTGGGCCAAGTTGCCCCTGACTTCACCGCTACGGCCGTTTCTGACCAAGAGTTCAAAGAAATTAAGCTGTCGAACTACCGTGGCAAGTATGTAGTCCTGTTTTTCTATCCCCTGGACTTCACTTTTGTCTGCCCCACGGAAATCACGGCCTTCAGCGATCGCTACGCTGAGTTCTCGCAACTGAACGCCGAAGTATTGGGCGTTTCGGTGGACAGCGCCTTCTCGCACCTGGCTTGGATCCAAACCGATCGTAAGTCCGGCGGTGTGGGCGATCTGAGCTACCCGTTGGTTTCGGACATCAAGAAGGAAATTAGCACCGCCTACAATGTGCTGACCGAAGAAGGCATTGCCCTGCGCGGCCTATTCATTATTGACAAGGAAGGTGTGATTCAACACGCCACCATCAACAACCTGGCTTTCGGCCGCAGCGTGGATGAGACCTTGCGCGTGCTGCAAGCGATTCAATACGTGCAAACTCACCCCGATGAAGTGTGCCCCGCTGGTTGGCAACCGGGTGAAAAGACAATGAATCCGGATCCTGTGAAGTCGAAGGACTATTTCGCCGCCCTGTAATTGACGCAAATTTCGGCGTTCTGGCCGGAATTGGTCGGCTGATGGCCACCGTTGCGATTGCCCTCAGGCTCGGGTAATGGTGGCTCAAGCTCCCCCTTCCTGGGAACCCAACCCAATCGACCGATGAGCCAAAACCTCTCGATCGAGCTGTAAGGTTGGAGATCATTTCTTGGACATCATTTCGAAGTTGGCTGAACTGACTCCTGAGAGAGGGTCGCTATCTTTTGGCAAGATGGCGACTTTTTTGTTAGTTGGGCGTTTGGGATTGGGGTTCGATCGATTCGGTAGACTTTGGGATGAATTGCCCTGCTGAATGGTCTCAAAGCTGTCCAATGAGTCGTCGCCCATCCCCATCATCTGCCGATCGCCCGGATCCTTTGCCTAAGGAGCCTTTGTCTGAGGAGGCAGAGTTTTCGGCTTTTTTAGCCCAGTTGAGCGATCGGTTAGCGGCGACGGAAACCGCCATGGGCCAGGTGCGATCGCGCTTGGAGCAGGTACGGGCCGATCGGGAGCGGCGAGCCAGTTTGGGCCATCAGGTGGAAGTGGTGCGGGCGGATTTGGCCCGGGCGCGCGATCGAGAAATTCGCAGCGAATTAACGCAAACGATCCAGACCTTGCAGCGGGAGCTGGAAGAGTTGGACTTGGCCTTGGAAAGTCGCCTCTTTGCGGACAGCGGTTTAAAGGAAGTGTTTTGGCAAGCGGTGCGGTTTGGCAGTTTGGGAGTGGTGTTGGGTTGGTTGCTCAAGCTATGGGCCGGTTAATGGCGGGTGGGGCGCTGGTGTGGGCGGTTCTGTTGGGTTTGGGGATCGATCGAGCTGATGCCGATCGGCCGATCAAGCTGCCTCAACCCCCCGTGGATGCGCAAACCCTGGATGCGCAAACCTTGCTCAAAAACTGGGAAGCGCCCTTGCCCCCGGAGCGTCGGCGGCCCCTGTGGCCCCTGACTCCGCGACCGCCGATTTCGCTCGATCGTGTTCGGTGGGGGAGTCCTCGGTTGGAATCGCAGTTGCGGCTCTATCGGCAATATTTGGCGACCCATGGCCAGCCGCCGGATTTGTTGATTGTGGGCAGTTCCCGATCGCTCCAGGGCATTGACCCAACGGTTTTGGCCCGTTCGCTGTCAACAACCCTGCGGCGGCCCGTGCGGGTGTTTAACTTTGGCATTAACGGCGCAACGGCCCAGGTGGTGCGTTGGTTGCTGATGGATTTGTTGCCGCCGGACTGGTTGCCTCGGGTGGTGGTTTGGGGCGATGGCTCGCGGGCTTTTAACAGTGGTCGGATTGATCGCACCTTTGCCAGCATTGCGGCTTCCGAGGGCTTTCGACAACTGGCCATGGCCCGTGCCCGGGGCAATCATCCCTGGGCTTTGGCGCGGTGGCGGGAATCTCCTTGGGGGCGATCGGTCAGCGGGTTACCATCCTTGACCCTCAACAGCAGCACCTATCCCAGCGCGGCTTTGATGCCCGGTCTGATGCCCGGCTGGCTTCAACGACAGCAGCCCTTGCTGCTGCGCCCAGAGCCAGAACTCGATCGGCTAGGATTTTTGGCTGATTTGCGCCGTTTTGCGCCCGATCGCTATTACCAACAATTTCCGAAAGTGCCCGGTCGCTATGACGATATGTACAGCGGTTTTCAGTTGGCAGGCGGTGTTCAAGATCGAGCGGTGCGCCAATTGATCACCTTTGCTCGATCGCGCGGCATTCGCCTGAGTTTTGTGAACTTGCCCCTCAGTCAGGATTATTTGGATCCGGCCCGGTTAGCCTATGAACGGGAATTCCAGACCTATTTGGCACAACTGCGGGATCAGGGGTTAACCGTTCAAGATTGGTTGTTGCGCTGGCCCGATCGCCACGACTATTTCGCAGACCCCAGCCACATCAACCGCTATGGAGCCGCCGCGATCGCCCTGGACTTGGCCCAGGATGCCTGGCTGCGTTGGAATTTAACCCCGATCGCCGGTTGGCCCTCACCGGTTTTGAATGGAGCGCCGGATCGGGGGAACAATGGGCGATCGGGGCCACTGCGGCCAGCCCCTTAAAGGATTGGCTTTTGCGTTAGAAATCCGAATTGTCTTGGGAAATTATTGTGGGAAATTGCCCTTGGAATCAACGCTTCGATCGGGGGCGGGATCATGAACCGTGATCGGGTAGGTGAGTGGAACCCGAAGGGGAACGATCGGCTGAATGAGCCACCGAGGCGATCGGGTCTAAATCCTTATGGAGTCTTGTTTTACGTTGTTTTGTCGAGACAGTTGGCCGTGAATTAACAAACGGTCTAGTATCTAACAAACGGTGTTAGGATTGCCACAGTAATAGAAAGAATCTCCAAGGATCATCATCATTCATGCAAGAAATTGACAAGTCAATATCCTTTGATGGAAGGGATATTCGGCTGAAGATCGGTTTGCTCGCACCCCAAGCTGGTGGATCGGTACTGATTGGGTCGGGCGATACCGCAGTGTTAGTAACCGCCACCCGTTCCTCAGCGCGCGAGGGCATTGATTTTCTTCCCCTCACTGTTGATTACGAAGAACGGCTGTATGCCGCCGGTCGCATTCCGGGTAGCTTCCAACGCCGCGAAGGCCGGCCGCCCGAAAAGGCAATTTTGACCGGGCGCTTAATCGATCGCCCCCTGCGCCCGCTGTTCCCGAATTGGTTGCGCGACGATATCCAAGTGGTGGCCACCACCGTGTCCCTCGATCCCGACGTGCCGCCGGATGTGCTGGCCGTGACGGGTGCTTCGATCGCCACCTTGCTGGCCCAAATTCCCTTCCAGGGGCCGATGGCGGCGGTGCGCGTGGGTTTGGTGGGTGACGAGTTCATCATCAACCCCACCTATGCGGAAATTGAAAAGGGTGAATTGGATCTGGTGGTTGCCGGATCGCCCGATGGCGTGGTGATGGTGGAAGCGGGGGCGAATCAACTGCCCGAAGCGGACATCATCGAGGCGATCGACTTTGGCTATGAAGCCGTGCGCGACCTGATCCAAGCGCAACGGGACATCATCGCTGAATTGGGTCTAGAGCTGGTGACGGCGGAACCCCCCGTGATCGACACCACCCTCGAAGACTTCATTCGATCGCGCACCACGGGCGAAATCAAAGGCATCTTGTCGCAATTTGAGCTGGGCAAAACCCGGCGCGACGCGGCCTTGGATGCCCTGCAAGCCACTGTGGCCCAGGAAATTGCCGATCGGGCTGACGATGACGCGATCAAAGTGGCTGCCACCGCTGACCCCAAGGCCCTGCCCAAGGTCTTCAAGGCCGTCACCAAGTCCCTGATGCGTCGCCAAATCGTTGAAGATGGCGTGCGCGTTGATGGTCGCAAACTGGACGAAGTGCGCCAGGTCTCCTGCCGGGCCGGGGTGTTGCCCCCGCGCGTCCATGGCAGCGGCCTGTTTCAACGGGGCTTGACCCAGGTGATGTCCGTGGTGACGCTGGGGACTCCCGGCGATGCCCAGGAACTGGACGATCTGCACCCGGACGAGCAGAAGCGCTACCTGCACCACTACAACTTCCCGCCTTACTCGGTGGGTGAAACCCGCCCGATGCGATCGCCCGGTCGCCGGGAAATCGGTCACGGCGCACTGGCAGAACGGGCCTTGGTTCCCGTGTTGCCGCCGAAGGATGCCTTCCCCTACGTGTTGCGCGTGGTGTCGGAAGTGTTGTCCTCCGATGGTTCCACCTCCATGGGGTCGGTTTGTGGCTCTACCCTGTCCCTGATGGATGCCGGTGTGCCGATCTCCAAGCCCGTCAGCGGCGCAGCGATGGGGCTGATCAAGGAAGGCGATGAAATTCGCGTCCTCACCGATATCCAAGGTCTCGAAGACTTCTTGGGTGACATGGACTTCAAGGTGGCCGGCACCGACAGCGGCATCACTGCCTTGCAAATGGACATGAAGATCACCGGGTTGGACATGGGCACGATCGCCAAGGCGATCGAACAGGCCCGCCCGGCCCGTCTGCACATCCTCGAAAAGATGATGGCAGCGATCGATCAACCGCGTGGCGACCTGTCGAAGTTTGCCCCGCGCCTGCTAACCTTCCGCATCGACCCGAGCGACATCGGCATGGTGATCGGGCCCGGCGGCAAAACGATCAAGGGCATCGTCGAAGAAACCGGCGCGAAAATCGATATCGAAGACAGCGGTTTGGTTACCGTGTCCTCAAACGATGGCGAAAAGGCCAAGCGTGCAGCCCAAATTGTCCAAAACATGACCCGCAAGATCGAAGTGGGCAGCGTGTTTGTGGGCAAAGTCACCCGCACGATCCCGATCGGGGCCTTTGTGGAATTCTTGCCCGGTAAAGAAGGCATGATCCACATTTCCCAACTGGCCGATCGGCGCGTGGGCAAAGTCGAAGACGTGGTGGCCGTGGGCGATGAGGTGATCATCAAGGTGCGCGAAATCGACAATCGCGGCCGGATCAACCTGACCCGTTTGGGCATCCATCCCGACGAAGCGGCGGCGGCCCGCGATGCGGCCGAAGCGGCGGCCACCTAAGGAACTTGGGCCCAAAAGCCCCACTCCGGCCTCCTCCATCGGTCTAGTGGCGAGAAGTATGGGGCCGATGCCATGGCTCTTGTACGAGGGCTAACCAACCTGAAACCGGAGATCGAACAGTCGATCTCCGGTTTTTTGTGGGCATTGTTCTGAATTGGTTCTGAATTGTTGGCAGGACGGCGCTCAAAAGTTGGAAGCGATCGAACGAAAACGTCGATCGCCCCATGCCGTCAGGTCTCTAGGCAAAAATCACTAGCGAGGTTAACCAGAATCACAGGAAATGATGATGGCGATCGCAGGACTCAGCTCCCGAAATCCTTGACCATAGCTCCTTAGCAGAACGGAGGGAATCTTCGTTGTGACGCTTCCCTCCGCTGTTACCAATCTCTCGATGCCTGACCTCATCCTTGTGGAAATGTTCCCCATGGGTGGGGTCAAGCCTCCATATTAACCAAAGAATTTGTTTGAGCCCGACTTTGCCAGCGCGTGGCCTTTTGATGGTTGGTATTCGGCTCAAATTGTGGTGAAATGCGGATATGAGCCGCCTTTTGTCGCCTTGAAATCAACTTGAAACAAAACCGAAGCCGTTTGAATCCTGGATCTTGAATCTTGAATCTTGATTCAAGATTGAATTCGTATTGAACGCCTATGGAACGCCTATGGAACGCCTATGGAATGCCTATGGAATTCGGATGGGATCCGTGGGTGATTTGGGTTTGGATCAGGGGTGTTTCCTTGCGGCTGGGGCGGCCCTGTTAAGCTAAGAGCATGAGAAACCCCTGGCCAAGTCGTTTATTCCCACCGGGCGATCGGGCGATCGTTGAAGACTTCTCAGATTGAGCTAACGGAGTCCTACCCTTGTCCCTGTCGGCAACGGGGCACCCTGCGGCCGATCGCACTCATGGACGCATTTGGCTGCGATCGCTGCCAGCAAATTTTTGTGGTGACCGAATCGGGCGATCAAATTGAGCAGGTGTCTTCTGGGGCAATCTACCGACGGCTGTGGCGATGGACAGGAACGCGCTGGCTCTCCGTGCGTCCACCCTTGCGTGAAAATTATTTGCCCATTACCCTTTGGGCTGGATTTGTCTTGGTGTTGGCTTGGTTGCCCCTGATTGTCAAAGGACTGGCAGGCACGGCGGCTTGGCTGTTGCCGGGATTGCTGGTGATTGGGCTACCGCTGTTGTTGTTATGGCTGGCATACCGGCGCTGAGATTATGGTTGGAAATCCCCTGGTTAATTCGGGAGCGCTGGATTTATTTGGGGCATTGGCGGCGGCGGCCCGAGGGCGATCGGCCCTGGTGGCCATGCGTGGCGGCGAGCGATCGCGGGCGCTGAAGGTGATGGCCAAGGCTTTGCGAGCCGCCCAAAACGAAATTTTGGAAGCCAACACGCTGGATTTGGAAGCCAGCCGTGAAAAGGCCAACAGTGGCCTGCCGTTGCTGTGGATTAAGTTCACGCCCGATCGACTGCAACAGGTGGCCGATATGCTCGATCGGCTGGCGGATTTGCCCGACCCTACCCGACAGGCCATTCGCGCCACCCACCAAACTCAATACCTACAAAGCTATTGCCAACTGATGCCCCTGGGAACGATCGCCCTGGTGCATGAGGGACTGCCGGAACTGGGGGCGATCGCGGCGGGCATGGGCATCAAAACTGGCAACAGCATGATTTTGTATGGCAGCAGCGATACCAAGCACACCAATGCGGCGATCGCGGCGGCCCTCACCGACGGGCTGACGGCTGGGGAATTGCCGCCCGAATGTGTCACGGCCATTCCGCCCGATCGGGATATTTCCATGCGCGACCTGTTGGCCCAGGAGCGCTACTTGAACCTGATTGTGGCCTATGGTCGGCCAAAGCTGGTGCAACAGGTCAGTCAGTTTGCCACCGTGCCTATTCTGGGCGCAGCGATCGGCAATTGTTATCTCTACTGGGCCCTGTCCGGCGAATTGGACGTGGTGCGTTGGGCCATTTCCGACAGCCACCAGGGCGATCCGGAAGCGGTGAACGCGATCGAAAAGGTGCTGGTTCACGAGCGCCATAATCGATCGATGCTGGGGGTGCTCTTTGGCTCCTTGCAAACGGACGGGTTTGAAGTGCGGGTCGATGCCCATCTGCAACAGGATTTTCCCGACTTGCCCTTGGCGGCCGATGGCGAATGGAATCGGCCCTATTTAACCAAAACCGTTGCGTTTCGCACCGTGGCCAGCGTGGAAGAGGCGATCGCGGTGATTCACACCCAAAGCAGCGGCCACGCGGACTGCATCGCCACCGAATCCTATCGAGAAGCCCACCAATTTGCCTCCCGCCTCGACAGCGCCTCCACCTACATCAATGCCTCACCCCGATTCCAGCGCAACCCCCGGGGCAGTGCTTCGGTGTTTTTGGGCATGTCGAATCAAAAGGGCTACCGACGCGGGGCGATCGGCCTGGACATGTTGACCACCATCAAGCAAATTGTCCAAGGGGACGGCTAATTTGACCCCTTGGTTTGACTCGTTCAGGCTCCTTTCAACTGATTCCCAACCATGCCGGTAAGCACGCGTAAGTGGGCCGCCAAACAACAGGTGGCGATCGAAATTCTTGATCGCCTGAAAGTGCTCTATCCCGATGCCACATGCAGCCTGAATTATGAAACCCCCGTGCAATTGTTGGTGGCGACGATTCTGTCGGCCCAATGCACCGATGAGCGGGTGAACTTGGTTACGCCAGCTCTGTTTGCAAGGTTTCCCGACGCGGTGGCCCTGGCCGGGGCCGATCGGGCCGAGTTGGAAGCCTTGGTGCGATCGACCGGTTTCTATCGCAACAAAGCCAAGAATATTCAGGGCGCTTGCCAAATGATCCTGGACAGATTTGGCGGCGAACTGCCCAAGCGGATGGAGGAACTGCTGTTGCTGCCGGGGGTGGCGCGCAAAACGGCGAATGTGGTGCTGGCCCACGCCTTTGGCATCAATGCGGGCGTGACGGTGGACACCCATGTGAAGCGCCTGGCCTATCGATTGGGTATGACTGAGCATCAGGATCCGGTGCGGATTGAGCGCGATTTGATGCGGCTGTTGCCCCAACCGGACTGGGAAAATTGGTCAATTCGACTGATTTATCACGGGCGGGCCGTTTGCGATGCCCGGAAACCGGCTTGCGATCGCTGCCAGTTGGCGGATCTGTGTCCCCAAAAGGGACTGGGCGCAACGACAACCAAGGCCAAACCCCAATCCACTGCCCGATCGACCGGCAAAACCAGCAGCAAATCTAATAGCAAAGCCAGTTCCAGCACAGCTAAGGCCAAAACACCCCCCAAACCCTAGCCCCCGTTCAGCGATCGAGTCCTTCGCTTCCGAGCTGGGGCCACAGAGCGTGTCAAATCGTTACCAGTTGCGCTCTCCAACCGATCGCCCGTCCTAGAATGAGGGCAGAAGCATTTAGGGATCGAGCGAATGGCTGCAACGGTTGCCGATGTAATGAGCCGCGATCCGATCGTCGTCCGTCGTGACACCTCCCTCGTTGAGGTCATCAAACTCTTGGCGGAACAGCGCATTAGCGGCGTGCCTGTGGTGGATGAAGCGGGGCAGTTGATTGGGGTCGTGTCGGAAAGCGATCTGATGTGGCAAGAGACCGGCGTGGATGTGCCGCCGTTCATCACCATCTTGGACAGTGTGATTTATCTCAAAAATCCCCTGCAATTTGAAAAGGAGTTGCACAAGGCCTTGGGCAGTACGGTGGCCGATGTGATGAGCGATCGGGTGAAAACCACCAAGCCCGATACATTGCTGCGCGATGCCACGCGGCATTTGCTGGAAGGCAATATTCACCGAATGCCCGTGGTAGATGATGCGGGAGCGATTGTGGGCATCCTGACTCGGGGCGACATCATTCGAGCCATGGCCAACGGGTTGCAATAGGCCAGCATTGCCTGGGCTGTTGAGTGATGGCTGAGGCATGATTTTGGACAATTTGGGTCGATCGAGCCGGATTTGCGGCCGATCGCCTAGCATCAACAGTGGTTAGGGTTTGGCGGCTGTGGCATTTTGGAAGAGGCCGCTGGAATTTGCTGATCGCTGAGGTTGAAGTTCATGACTGCCGATCGCCCCGTTGCAAATCGTTCTGACTGGCTCGATCGGGCCCTGTTGCCAGCGGGAGCGGCCTGCTTGGCCCTGGCCTATGGGCCGCTGTTGGTGCATTGGGTGCGCGGTTGGCTCACCAAAGACATCAGCATTGAGCATGAATATTTCAGCTACGGTCTGATTGGGTTGCCCTTTGCGGCCTATTTGGCATGGGAAAAGCGATCGCGCTGGCAGCAATTGGCGGATCGATCGCACCCGGTGGGCTGGGGGCTGTTGGGGTTGAGCGTGGCGTTTTATCTAAGCGGCGTGGCCGATTGGGTGAACCTGTCGTTCCCGATCGCCCTCTGGGGGCTTTGTGGCATTTGGAAAGGGGCGGCCGGTTGGCGACTGATGGCGGCTCCCTTGGTCTTCACCACCCTGGCCACGCCCAACGAGGTTCCCTACCTCATTTCGCCCTACGTGGTGGGTTTGCAGCGGTTCATTGCCGCCATGGCTGGTTTTTTGCTGAACCAAGTGGGACTGGAAGCGCAGGTGGAGGGCATTTATCTTTACGTGCGCGATCGGGCAGTGGAAGTGGCTCCCCACTGCGCGGGCCTGAAAATGCTCCTGACCTGTTGGTATGTGGGTCTGATGGCTATCCATTGGTGCGGTACGGTGCGGGGGCGATCGCCCATCGCTCTGTTTTTGGTGGGAACGACGGTCATCAGCGTGTTGATGAATGTCTTTCGGAACACGATTTTGGCCTACTTGCACGGCACGGGTCAGGACGGCCTGTTCGACTTCATGCATGAGGGAACCGGCGGCGATCTGTATTCAGCCGTAATGTTGCTGACTGTGGTGCTTTGGTTCCGAATCATTGAGCGGTTTGTGGGCGAAGGGCCGGATGCTGCCCTGGCCCCATCGCCCTCGAAGGTTGCGCCCCGAACTGACCCGATCGCGCCGGAGGATCAACCGGAAGCCGCAGAACGAGATCCCGATTTCTAGCGATCGGCTCCTGTGGCTGCACAATCCTAGATAAGGGGATTCAGTCCCTGTCCCCCCAATTTGTGATGTGGCGAGATTGGGGGTTAAGGGATCTGGTTCAGGAATCTGAGTTTTTTGAGTTTACGGTGTGCCGAAAGATTCGATGATCCGCAAAAACAACTCCACTCCCATGGCCAGCGCCGTTTCATCAAAATCAAAACGGGGGTGGTGATGGGGGAACGCTAAGCCCCGATCGGGATTGGCCGCCCCCACAAAGAAATAGCAACCGGGGACTTCCTTCAGGAAAAAGGACATATCCTCACCGCCCATGGTTTGGCAGTTGGGCACAACCCCGATCGGGGTTTCAATCACCGTTTCGGCCACCCGTCGCACCCGATCGGCTGCGGCCGGATCGTTGACCGTGGCCGGATAAATCGATCGATAGTCCAGTTCGTACCGGGCCCCGTGGGCGGCGCAAATGCCCGCAATAATCGACTCCACCCGCTCCCGAATCACCCCCTCCAGGGCCGGATTGAAATAGCGCACCGTGCCGGCCAAGCGGGCCTGATCTGCGATCACGTTTTTGGCCGTGCCCGCGTGAAATTCGCCCACGGTCACCACCGCCGAATCGATCGGGTCAATGTTGCGAGCCACAATCGTTTGCAGGGCCGTGACAATTTGCGCCCCCACCAACACCGAGTCGATCGTTTGGTGAGGCATGGCTCCATGGCCGCCCTTCCCAAACAGGGTGCAAGCAAACAGTTCCACCGCCGCCATCAGCGGCCCCGGCCGCACGCCTACCGTACCCAGCGGCAAGTTATTCCATAAATGCAACCCAAAGATGGCATCCACATCGGGATTGTGCAGCACCCCGGCTTCGATCATCGGCTTTGCGCCGCCGGGCCCCTCTTCGGCTGGCTGAAAAATCAGCTTGATGGTTCCGGCCAGTTGCGATCGATGGTGGGCCAAGTAATAGGCCGTACCCAGGGCGATCGCCGTGTGGCCGTCGTGGCCGCAGGCGTGCATTTTGCCCTCGTGGCGCGATCGATAGGGCACTTCGTTTTGCTCCTGCACGGGCAAGGCATCCATATCGGCCCGCAAGGCAATGGTTGGGCCCGGTTGGCTGCCTTCAATGACCGCCACAATGCCGGTTTTAGCGATGCCCGCTTGGTAATCAATGCCCCACTCTCGCAGGCGATCGCACACAAAAGCGGCCGTCAGGGCCTCTTGAAATCCCAACTCTGGGTATTGATGAAACTGTCGCCGCCAAGACACCAATTGCGGCAACAAATTTCGCACATCTAACCGTAACTTCGATAGGTCAATTCCTGGAGCGGTGGGTAAGGTGGAAATCACGGAAGTTCAGATACTTTTTAGATTTTCCTTAGACCTTAGCTTAGAGTTTTTCCGTTGGGCCTTGTACGAATGGCGATCGAGAGAGCGATCGCGACAGGGGCAGAATCCAAAACAGCGCGATCGCCCTGAAAATGCGGAAAGCACTCGGTCTGGAAACCCTGAGATCTGCCATAAATCTTGATGCAATCACCCCAAGGTGACGGTCAGTGACGATCAATTGTGGACTTTCATCAACTTCCATCGCGAATTGATCCAGAACGCCCCGATCGCCCTGGCCATTGGCTAGATCGAAAAGAGAATTCAGCGCTAATCACCGGATCCCAAACCGGAGGGAGCCACCATGCTAAAACCGCCACCACCTCCCCCGATCGCCCCCAAGCAAATGAACCTGCTGCGGGTGGTTGCTGCCATGGCCTGGGCCGACGGACATTTGGCCGACGAAGAAATTGAAGTGATGCTCGATCGCTTCAGCCAACTGTTTGCCCGTGACGGCCAACAATCGATCGAACTGAAACAAGACTTGCGAGAATATTTGGTGCAAAATCTGCCCCTGGCGGAAATTGTGCCCAAGCTCACCAGCGATGCTGACAAAGAATTGGCCCTGGAATTGGCCTATGAAACAATTGCCTCCAGCGCCCGCACGCCCGATGAAGCAGTGATTAATGCCGAAGAATCCGCCGCCTATGGTGAATTGGTGCGGCTGTTGGCCCTGTCGCCGGACGTGGTGAAACGGATTGAATCGAACAGCAATCAGGCCGGGGCTTCCAAGCAAGACTTGATTGAGTTCTTGGCTCAAAAGCTCGCAGAAACCGACCTGTCCTAAGGCTCGATCGGGAGCAGACCGGAAGCAACGATCCGCCGCCTGCCCCCCAAATCTGACCCAGACAAGGGGCTTAAGCCCCTTGTCCCCGTGACCATTGGTGCTTGATCAGTCTCCCAAAATACTGCTCAGACCTCTGCTAAGACCTTCGCCAAGATTTCGCCAAATCTCGCCAAGATCTCAACAAAAACCTCCGCCAAGATCTCAACAAAAACCTCCGTCAAGATCTCCGCCAAGACCTCAGCTAAGACGATTGCGAAAGGCGCTTCACCGCCCCGCCCGCCAGTAACTGGTGCGCCTCCGTCAGAATATTCAAGACCCGATCGGGATAGGGACTGCGGGCTAAACAGGGGCGCAAGTCTAGCTCTGACAGGCGATCGCCCCGTTGCCCCGGAAACCAGTGACCCCCATTGCCCAACAGGTTGTAGCGCATCTTGCCATAGGCCACCATGTCAAAGGCCTTCACCAAATTCCAAAGCCACACGATCGTCCGCACACTGATTTCGCCCGGCACTTCTTCCGGCTTCGGCAACCCCTGTTCCCAAGTGCGCAGCCAGGCCTTCCCTTCCCCGGGGCCAAACTCGCGATCAAACGCCTCGATCGCCGCTTGCTCCAACCGTCGCGTAATCATCGGCAGCAACTGACCCGGTTGATCCAAAAAGGACAGGGTTTTCAGATGCTCATCAAAATCGCTAGGCCGAGCGGCCCCCAGGCTCAGGGTATGCACCTGCGGATGGCTTAAACAAAACAAATTGTTAAACACCATCGGACTCAGGGGCTTGCAGAGTTCCACCAATTTGGGCGATGGCTCGTATAGCAGCCCCCCTTTATTGGCTGGACTGATAATAAACACGCCCATATCCAACTGGGTGGCCGCCTCGATCGCCCGCCAGTTGGTTTGGTTGATGTAATACCAATGCAAATTGACGTAATCAAATTGGTTGGACTGAATCGTCTCCATGATTACGTCCAGGGGCCCGTGGGTGGAAAATCCAATGAACCGCACGCGTCCCTCCGCCTGCCAGCGCCTGGCGCGATCGAGGCAGCCCCCCGGCCGCAACGTCCAGTCCAAATGCTCACGGGTGTTAATTCCGTGAATGCCCAGCAAGTCCACATAGTCGAGCTTGAGGTAGCCCATGGACTGTTCAAAGTCCCGCTCAAAGTCGGCCACCTGGGCAGCAGGCCCCACCTTCGTTTGCACAATCAAATCCTGGCGGGGATATTGCGGCAGCACCCAACCGAGTTGCATCTCGGAGCTGCCATAGCCCCTCGCCGTCTCAATGTGGTTAATGCCCAATGCAAGGGCCCGCTCGATCGTGGCGGCCAAATTGGCTTGGCCCGCCGCGTCAATTTGTGTGGGTGAGAGGTCTTGCCAGGCCTGTTGGTAGCGCATTCCACCACAGGAAAACACCGGCATTGATAGCTCTGTGCGCCCAAACCGTCGATAAAGCATGGGTTTTTGGGATTTGAGGAATTGTTTTAGAAGCAAGGGAATGCTTGGCAAGGTTCAATAACCCAATGCTAGACAGCCATACCCAATGCTAGACAGCGATGCTGAATGCCGCGCCGGATCGCCAGTTCAGCCATGTTTGCTAGGGCGGACTGGATCCGTGGCCCATAACGCACCGTTGAAGGGAAGCGATAGGATTAAGTCATGTTTAAAATGGCCGCCCATTTCCTAATCCCCAACCCCTTGTGTTAGGAGTCTTCCCATGGATATCACAGAACTGAATGAACTCGAAAGTTCCGTCCAAGACCTGATTTCAGCGGCAAAGGTCGAGCTAGAAGCGAAACGCCTAGAAAAGCAGCGAGATGAATACTATCAACATGCCCTTGCGGAAATCGAAGCCCGGTTGAACGCGGTGTTAGCGCAAGTGCAAACCACCCTCAAAGAGTTGCCGGCCGATGAGTTTGGCGACAGCATAACCCGCCGCAAACTCCAAGAGAAGGAAGCGGATATTTTGCAGCAACTGGCTGATGCGCCGCGCTTGGCTTCAGAAGCGGCCGATCGGCAGTTGATTTTGCAAGAAGAACGACTGATTGAGGAACGCTTACTGGATCAAACAAATCGGTGGCGCTATGAGCTAAAGGAAGACCTGCTGGACATGATTCGCGACCAGCAGGATTTTTATAGCGCAACGGACGCGGCTGTGGCGATTCGGGGTTATATGCATGACCTGAAGGCGATCGATGCCCTCACGGAGGTGCTGGAAGCCTTGATGGATCAAATTAATCAACACAGTGAAGAAGGGCCGGTAGCCAAGCGTCGGGGCAATGATGAACAGACGCTGATGTTTATTTATGAAAAGGCGATGCAGAATCGGGCGCGGGTGGAGCGCAGTCCCGATGTGCGGCCCCAAACGCGGCACCGGTCGTCTGAGCGCCGTCCCAATCCCTACTCGGAGTTGGCGGGCAAGGTGGTGGTTTTTGGGGGACACGATCGCCTGGAGTCGGCGGTGCGCAATCGCTTGCGGGAATCGAAGGTGGAATTGGTTTGGTGTACGGCCCAAGCGGGTCTGAACATGGCTCAGCAGGGGGAAAGCCACATCTCCAGCGCGGACTTGGTGATTATCGTGACCGGTTATGCCAGCCATTCCTTGACGGAAAAGGCGATTCAGTCGGCCAAGAAAATGGGCATTGCGCCGGAGATGGTGAACACCACGGGGATGACCAAGCTGCTGGAGACGATCGAGTTTGGGCTGAAGGCTAAGTTGCTGGCAAAGCGCTTGGGGGGTTAGGGGCGATCGCCCCTTGGGTTCAGGAGGCGTTGGTTGGCGGGCCGGCGGCCCCGGCCGTTGCCCGGCGGTTTAGAATGGATGACGCATCAGTTTGAAGATTTGTTGAGGAATGGCGAGGGGGTGCGATCGCCGGAGTGGGGAGGATCTAGCCCCTGCCGATGATCCAAGGAATTTCCTGTGCAATCTCCCTGGAGAGCTTCTCCCTGGAAGACGGCCCCTGAGAAATCCTGCTCGTCTTGCCTTGCTCCGGTTTTCGGCTGCTGTTTTAGCTACCTGCCAGCCCCGGTCTCTGTTCTGGTTGCTATCCAACGGTGTCAGACCCTGGGGCCGGGCGATCGCCCCTGACTCTCGCGCGGCCTATGACCCCTGCAATTGCGATTCGGAACCTACAAAAACGCTATGGCGATGTTACTGCCGTTGATCACGTATCGCTGGAGGTGAAATCCGGCGAGATTTTTGGTCTGTTGGGGCCCAACGGCGCGGGTAAAACCACCACGATTCGCTGTCTTTGTACCTTGGCCCAGCCGGACGGGGGAGAAATTTTTGTGTCGGGGGTGTCGGTGTTGCGGGAACCCCGATCGGCCCGTAAGCGGTTGGGCTATGTGGCTCAGGATGCTGCGCTGGACAAGGTGTTGACCGGGCGGGAAATGCTCGAGTTGCATGGTGCGCTCTATCACTTGCGACGCGAGGTGATCGGGCAGCGGATTGCAGCCATGGCAGATCTGCTGGGGTTGGGTGACTGGCTCGATCGCAAAACGGGAACCTATTCCGGCGGCATTCGCAAGCGCTTGGACTTGGCCACGGGGCTGCTCCACGAGCCAGATGTGCTGGTGTTGGATGAACCCACGGCGGGGCTAGATATCGAAAGTCGGATGGCCGTGTGGGAGTTTTTGAGGAAGTTGCCCCAGTGGGGGACAACGGTTTTGATCACCAGCCATTACCTGGAAGAGATTGATGCGTTGGCCGATCGCGTGGCGATTTTGGATCAAGGCCAGGTGATTGCCTTGGGTACACCGTCGGAGTTGAAGGCTCGGTTGGGGGGCGATCGCATTTCCCTGCGCATTCGGGAGTTTACCCCCGCTGCCGAGGCGGAAACGGCCCAAGCCCTGCTAACGGCGCTGCCCTGTGTCAAGGATGCGATGATCAACCGGAGCCAGGGAAATACGCTGAATTTGGTGGTGGATGATCTTGATCGGGGGTTGACCCTGGTGCAGCAGGCCTTGGAACAGGCGGGGTTGCCAGTGTTTGGCATTGCCCAATCGCGCCCGAGTTTGGATGATGTTTATCTGGCTGCGACGGGCCGGACATTGCTCGATGCGGATTTGGCAGCGGGCGATCGGGATCCTAAGCTGGCCCGCAAGCAAAATATGCGCTAGGCCTTAGACCATTCCTTCCAGAGTTTCCAGTTCTCCATATTCACCCCTACCCTCGAGATTCCCCTAAGCCTCATGAGCACGACTTTGCCCACGGACAGTCCCACCCGATCGCCCGCCCTGGAACCCTCGCCCCTGGCGGAATTTTGGCAAGAAACGGCGGCCCTGCTGCGGCGGTTGTTAATTCAACTGCAACGGCGGCCGGTGACCTTGGTGGCCGGCACTATTCAGCCCCTGATGTGGTTGGTGTTGTTTGGGGCCCTGTTCCAAAATGTCCCGGCCGATTTGTTTGGCGATCATGTGGGCTATGGGCAGTTTTTGGGGGCGGGGACGATCGCCTTTGCTGCCTTTAGCGGGGCGCTGAATGCGGGCTTGCCGGTGATGTTCGATCGGGAATTTGGCTTCCTGAATCGGCTGTTGGTGGCTCCCTTGGTGTCGCGCTTTTCGATCATCACCGCCTCGGCCCTGTATATTGGCTTGCTGGCCTTGATCCAAACCGTGGCGATCGTGATTGCGGCGGCTGTTTTGGGGGCTGGACTGCCGGGGGTGGCTGGGCTGGCCGTGGTCGGGGCGATCGTGCTGCTGTTGGTGGCGGGGGTCACTTCCCTCAGCTTGGGTCTGGCCTTTGCGCTGCCGGGCCACGTGGAATTAATTGCCGCCATTTTTATCACCAACTTGCCCCTGCTCTTTGCCAGCACGGCCTTGGCTCCCCTGTCGTTCATGCCCGGTTGGTTGCAGTGGGTGGCGGTGTTGAATCCCTTGAGCTACGCGATCGAACCCATTCGCTACCTTTATCTGCATCCGGACTGGAGTTTTAGCAGCATTGTCATGCAAGCGCCTTTTGGATCGGTTAGTTTTGGTATGGCCCTCGGGGTTCTATTCATTTTTGATTTGGTGGCGATCGGGCTTGTGCGGCCATTGCTGCAACGGCGGATGGCATAGGGCACTGGATCGCAGGAGCAGGCTAGGCGTGGCATGGAGCAAAATTTAAAAGACAAGCTGGATTGCTTTTTAGCATCCCCCTATGGACGCACGATGCTGGGGGAATACGCTTACCTCCATGCCTCGGAATGGTTGCAACAATATTGCGAAGCGGCCGGCGCAATGGCGAACTTGCCAGATTGGTTGCTCCTCCTGTTGGAGTTGGGGCAAGAGTCGGCGGAGATTTTTGCGAGTTTGACCGATGCCGGAACCCTAGAGACCGATCGCAAAACCATGTCCCTGTTGTTGGAGCGGCGGGGGCCCCTCTTGGCCCAAACCAGCGGCCGGCTGCGACAGACCTTGGAACTCCATCGTCCTGGCCTTGACCTCAGCCAAGATGCGATCGAAGACGCTAGCCTATTGGCATCAACCCATCCACCGCGATCGGAGTCGGCGGGTTCCGGTCGTCGCGACAACATCGTTAATCGCAACTACTGGGAACCGAAGGTGGACTTTCTGCCTCACAGTGAAAGGCGGGTGATTGGCGATGTGGGGGGTATACCTCTGCTGTTGGTGGGCTATGAAAAAAACCAGTCCCGATCGCCCATGGTTGCTCGCGCCACTTCCGGTAATCCTCAACAGGATTCGCTATTTGCGGTTCCCCTGTCCGATTTGCTGGTGCATTCTAACGAACCCGTTAATATCCCTGAATTGGAGTTAGCCGAATCATGAGCCATCCCTCGATCGCTCCCTCGATCGCCTGGTTGTCGGGATCCTCAATTGTCACCGTCCTGAGCATCCTAGCCTTGGGCAGTAACCCCGCGATCGCCCAATCCTCGGCTCTGGGTGACCCAAATACCAATGGGTCGTCCGGTGATGTGCGCCCCAATGAAGTGTTTCAAGGCTCCGGCGTTTCTGCCCAAGACTTGATTCGCAACATCATGTTGGCCCCGGGGCAAACCCTGGATGATTTCAATCAACAACAGTCGGGACGGATTGACAACGCTGCCAATGAATTTTTGCGCCAGCGCCAGCAGCGATTGGAACAAAACGACCAAGGCGGTGCTAGCGTGACCCCCAGTAGCCCAACTCGCAATTAATTCGCGATGCGGTCTACAAAAACCCCGCTCGATCGAGTCGCGATCGAGCGGGGTTTTGCGGATCGAAATGCGGATCTGAATAACGATCGGAAATAACTGGGTGGATTGGGTCGCGCTGAATTACTGAGCTGAATTGCTGACTTGACCCAGCCCCAAACCCTACAGCAAGTTCAAATCCGTCACGGCTCCCAGGCTGCTGGAAGAGACCAACTTGGCATATTTCGCCAACGTGCCTCGTTTGTAGCGCGGTTCCGGCGGTTGCCAGTTGGCCCGGCGGGCCGCCAGTTCCTCATCGGACACATTCAGTTGCAGCTTGCGGTTCGGAGCATCGATCGTGATGCTGTCACCCTCTTGCACCAGAGCGATCGTGCCACCCACGGCCGCTTCGGGAGCCACGTGACCCACCACCATGCCATAGGTTCCACCCGAGAAGCGCCCATCGGTGATCAGCCCCACCGAGTCGCCCAGACCCGCACCGATGATCGCTGCTGTCGGAGCCAACATTTCTCGCATTCCGGGGCCGCCCTTGGGCCCTTCGTAGCGAATCACCACCACATCACCGGGGTTGATTTGATTTGCCAGGATCGCCTTTAAGCAATCCTCTTCCGACTCAAACACCCTTGCCGGGCCGGTGATCACGGGATTCTTCACGCCGCTGATTTTAGCCACGGAACCTTCGCTGGCCAGGTTGCCCTTCAGAATGGCCAAGTGCCCCTGTTGATAAAGGGGCTTGTCGAAGGGACGGATGACATCTTGGTCGGGGCGCGGTTCGTCGGGGATGTCTGCCAGGGTTTCCGCGATCGTCTTGCCGGTGATTGTCAAGCAATCCCCATGCAGCAGCCCCTGATTCAGCAAAATTTTCATCACTTGGGGGATGCCGCCGGCCTTGTGCAAGTCGGTGGCCACATAGCGGCCGCTGGGCTTCAGGTCGCAGAAAACGGGCACGCGGGCGCGAATTTCTTCAAAGTCGTCCAGGGTGAGGGGCACCCCGATCGTGTTGGCGATCGCCAGCAGGTGCAACACTGAGTTGGTGGAACCACCCACGGCCATGATCACGGCAATGGCGTTTTCAAAGGCCTTGCGGGTCAAAATTTGCTTCGGTGTGCGCCGTGCTCTGATCGCTTCGGCCAACACGCGAGCAGACTCGGCCGCGCTGGCGTTCTTTTCATCATCCTCGGCGGCCATGGTTGAGGAGTAGGGCAGGCTCATGCCCATGGCCTCGTAGGCGCTGGACATGGTGTTGGCGGTGTACATGCCGCCGCAGGAACCCGCACCGGGACAGGCGTTGTGTTCCACGGCCATCAGCCGGGCTTCGTCAATTTTGCCAGCGCTGAATTGGCCCACGGCTTCAAAGGCGCTGACGACGGTCAGATCTTCCCCGTGCAGATGGCCGGGCTTGATCGTGCCGCCATAGACAAAGATGGCGGGAATATCCAATCGGGCCATGGCGATCATGGCTCCGGGCATGTTTTTATCGCAACCGCCGATCGCCAGGATGCCATCCAGACTTTGGCCGTTGCAGACGGTTTCGATCGAGTCGGCAATTACATCCCGCGACACCAGGGAATATTTCATCCCTTCAGTGCCCATGGAAATCCCGTCACTGATGGTGATCGTGCCGAAAATTTGGGGCATCACGCCAGCTTCGCGGGCCGCAGCCATGGCGCTGTCGGCCAGGGTGGCAATGCCCATGTTGCAAGGGGTGATGGTGCTGTAGGCGCTGGCGATGCCGACGATCGGTTTGCTGAAGTCATTGTCACCAAAGCCCACTGCACGGAGCATGGCGCGGTTGGGCGATCGCTGCACACCGCTGGTGATCTGTTGGCTGCGGAAATTGTCAGACATGGGGTTTTGCTCTCTCTAGCCGATCCAGAAAAGCGATCTTCAATTGTCGCACTGGGTCTGTCGAATCAAGCTGAACAAATCTCGATCGCCTGGTTTCTTAATGGTTTGGATGGTTCGGGGGACTGGGATAGCTCGATGGGGAGTTGCTTGGCTCCATGACTGATGCTCCAGCCGGTTGACTGCCGGTTTTGGTTTGACTGCTGGCTGAGTTGTTGGCCTTGCTGCTGGCCTTGCTGTTGGTTTGGTTATCGGGTTGATGGCTGGGTTGTTGGCCCGGTTGAGAACTGGATTTGCCGTTGGCCAAAACATGATTGTCCTCGCTGGTCTCGGAGCCTGGGAGAGGGGCGGTGGTGAAGCGATCGACTGCCAATTGCAGATAGGCCGCTTCTTTTTCAATGCCGATAAAGACGCGATCGACTCGTAGGGCTGAAAGTCCCGTTGTGCCGCTGCCGCTGAAGGGATCGAGCACCAGATCTCCCGGATTGGTGCTGGCAGAAATGATCCGATCGAGTAAATCCAGAGGCTTTTGGGTGGGATGTTTGCCTTGCAATTTCTCCGAAGCCGGTGGGGTGGGAATTGACCAAACACTTCGCATTTGTCGGCCAGAAAGCTTGAGGGGATCGCGGGGAAAATCTCCCAGCTTCATGGCTTCATAGTTAAAGACATGTTTTCCCTTTTTGCTTTTGCGGGCCCAAATTAGGGTTTCATGGCTGGCCGTAAAAAAGCGACAGGATAAGTTGGGACTAGCGTTGGGTTTATACCAACAAATCTCGTTCAAAACATGAAAATCCAAACATTGCAGTGCAAAGCCACAGGCGTAGATATTGTGATAGGTTCCTGAAATCCAAATCGTGCCATTGGGTTTCAAGATCCGCCGACATTCCTGAATCCAAGCACGGTGAAATTCAAAATCCTGTTCAATGCCATTGCTGCGATCCCAATCGCCTTTATTGACACTGACAGCCCGGCCGCCATGACAGGTGAACCCGTTATTAGACAGGTTATAGGGCGGATCAGCGAAAATTAGATCCACACTATTGGCCGGGAACAGGGGCAAAATTTCAAGGCAATCGCCCTGGTAAAGGGTGCATCGATCGCGCTGGTAGAACGGCTGGACTGCCACAGAAGGCTCGGACATGGTTCTAGGCCAAACGACACACCAAAAGGAAGGCTGGAAGCTCAATCTTGACGCAACTTTGTCCAAACTGGCATAGAAAGCTCAGCTTATCGAGAAAACAGACTGGTTTCTAGGCACTGGGCTAAACGAGTTTGCCGATACAGGGATAAATCTTGGCGTTGTTGTAGCTCGGTGCGGGTTTGGGGCAACCAGAGGCCGACACCCAGGCCGCTGTTGGGCGGGGCTTGGGGGCTGCGGTGCAGTTCGATCGCCCGGTCGAACCAGCGCTCTAGGGCGGCATGGGCGGTGCGGGCTTGGGGAACCTGATTGCTTAGGAGTTGAAAAAATTCGCGCGCGTCGGTGTAGGCCTCGTTGAAGTAGACATAGGGCCGCAGCCGATCGTAGCCCAGGGGCGACAAGGATGATGTGACCGAAGCATCCAGGAAGCGATCGATCAGTGGATTCAGCACGGATGGCAGCTCTCGAAAGGCTTGGCTATTAATGATCGAGTAGCTGCGATACATTGCTGGTGACTCATACCGGACAATCGCCCGGGCCGCGTCCTGGCCGTTTGCAGTTGGGTTTTGGGCTAGCCAGTCACAAAAGCGATCATAGTAAGCGTTGGGTTCTCCCAGTAGTTTTTGGGATGCCAAAATCCAATGGGCATGGGGTGCAAGGCTGGCGAGAATTTCCAGAGTCGATCGATTGCAATTTTGCAAAAACAATAGCTCTAGCCCATCATTGGTGCGAATCTGAAACTCTTTCAGGGCTGTGGTCAAATCCGCCAGGGTCAGCCAGGATCGGACGTGATCACCTTGGGGACTGCTGGGATGGGGATCCAGATGGTGGTTGGGTTGGTCATCGGGGCTGATCTGATCTAGCCGGCCGCCATGGCCCAAAATCACAAGTGCCCAATGCTCAACCGGAAATCGCTTCACGGCCCAACGCAAATATTCCGCAAAATTTTGGGGATCGGCGCTGTTGTCACTGTCGATCCAAGTCACTTCGGGACTCTGCTCAACCACACTGCGATCGGTGGCTAGGGGCCCCAACACCGCCCGCATCATCTTCCCCGATTCAGGCAAGTCCGCCTGCACTGCAAGGGTTAAGGTTGGATTGCGGCGGGTCGCCTCAGTTAGCCAACGGAGAATTTTGGGGCCAGCGGGAGCCAAGTCATTGTCATAGGGCATCCAATACAACAGGCCCATGGGCGATCGCCCGCTGGCGGCTTGACTGTGCTTGGCCCAACCGCTGGTGAAAGACCAAGCCAAACCAGCCGGAAACCAACGGGTGAGCAGCGATCGCCGGTTAACAAGCCGGTTCAGTTGATTGGGCCGATCAAACCGATCAAACCAATCAAGCCGATCAATCCGAGCCAACGGATCACGCCAAGACTTCATGGGCAAATTGGGCCGCTTGGCCCGTTCTAGAAGGTGATGATCGATGGTCTAACGGTTGATTAACCCCACCGATCGTCGCCTTTGCCCAAGGGTTCGTCCAGGGCCATTTGCTCGATCGCGCTGGCAATTTTCAGGGCCTTTAGGGCCTGTTCGCCGCCGATCGAGGGTTGCATCTCGCCCCGCACACAGTTCACAAAATGCTCCAATTCCGCATGGAGCGGCTCCGTGTTCCCGATCGCCACTGACTCGATCGACCCATCCAGCCGATAACAAGCCTGACTGGCGCGATCGCCCGCCGGATAGCTGGAGGTTTTGCGATGAACCAAAATTTGGCGCGCCAAGAAATCCGCCTCCACCAACGAATCTTGGCAATGGGCGGCAATCCGGCGAATTTTGCGGTGTGTTACCTTGCTGGCCGTTAGGGTGGCTACAATCCCATTCGCAAAGCCCAGGGTTGCCGTCACATAGTCCAACTGGCCGGAAGCGGCCCGGCTGCCGCTGGCCGACAGACGCACCACCGAGGAGTTGGCAATTTCCAAAATCAAATCAATGTCATGGATCATCAAGTCCAACACCACCGACACATCATTGGCGCGATCGGCGTGGGGACTCATGCGATGGGCCTCGAGCGCTAACACCCGCTCCGTTTTCAGAACGTTGAAGCATTCTTGAAACGTGGGGTTAAATCGCTCAATATGTCCCACCAGCAAAATGCATTGACGTTCGGCCGCCGCATTCACCAGGGCCTCCGCTTCAATGATGCTGGCGGCGATCGGTTTTTCCATGAGCACATGCACCCCGGCCCGCAGGCAATCCATGCCCACGGTGTAGTGCAGCTTGGTGGGAACCGCGATGCACACCGCGTCCACCAGGGGCAGCATATCTTTGTAGTCTTCAAAAAACCGAACGCGGTATTTGCTGGCCAATTCCAGCCCCCGTTCCACATTCAGATCTGAAATTCCCACCAATTCGGCATCCTTAAGCAAGCTCAGGATCCGGGCGTGGTGTTGTCCCATGTTGCCGACCCCGATCGCGCCAACGCGGATGGGATGGTGGCTCGGCCGGGCGAGGGCAGGCCGAATTTGAGCATCGAGCGATTCGCTACGGGATTGCACGCGCGTTTAACAGCAGCAGTGAAGGGGCAATGGGGCGAGGAGTGATGCCGCCAGCGTCGGCCGGCCACATCCTACCATAGGGTGGATTTTCGCAAGAATTCTTGACCCATGACCGTCGTACCGCCTGGAACTCCGGAAGCCGCCCCAACGCCCTCTGCCCGATCGCCCCAGTGCCAACCGCCCAAAGCCGTTGTGTTGCTCTCCGGTGGTTTGGACTCATCCACGGTGCTCTATCAAGCCAAGGCCGATGGGTGCGACTGCTACGCCCTGTCTTTTGATTATCAGCAGCGCCACCGTCGGGAACTGCAAGCGGCTGTGGCGATCGCCCAAGCGGCCGGCGTGGTGGCCCATCAAGTGGTGCGGTTTGACCTAACCCAATGGGGTGGCTCGGCGCTAACGGATAACCAGCTTGATTTGCCGAGCGATCGGCCCTTGGACGGCATGGCGACGGAAATTCCGATCACCTATGTGCCGGCCCGCAACACGATCTTTTTGAGCTTTGCCCTGGCCTACGCGGAGGCGATCGACGCGCAACGGGTTTATATCGGCGTGAATGCCCTGGACTATTCCGGCTATCCTGACTGCCGACCGGACTATTTGGCGGCGATGCAGTCCGTGTTTCAGTTGGGCACGCGCCAGGGTCGGGAGGGCCAGCCGATCGAAATCATCGCGCCGTTGGTGGAGCTGCGCAAAACGGACATCATCGAGCTGGGCAATCGGTTGGGGGTGCCTTGGGCGGATACGTGGTCTTGTTATGCGGGGGGCGATCGCTCCTGTGGGCGCTGCGATTCTTGTCGGTTGCGGCTGGCGGCCTTTGCAGAGTTGGGCCTAACCGATCCAGTGCCCTATGAGGTGCGGGCATAGATCCCGTAGGGGCGCATCGCCATGCGCCCTCCGATACGCGAGATCTTCGAGAACCAATTTGTTTCAAGCGATCAACCCTGGCGGAGGGCGTACGGCGGTACGCCCCTACGATTGGGGGTGAAACCGTGATCAGACAAGGGGTTTAAACCCCTTGCTCCCGAGCGATCGCCCGCCCAAATGTCTACAGACCGATCGCCCGTTCGCTGGTTTCATCCAACGAGAAGGGATTGAAGGTGGCGTGGGGGTAGGTTTCCCGGCCGCGATAGGGTTCGCGGTGTTCCGGGCAGAGCCACAGGTAGTGATATTCCGGGGTGAGCACCAGTTGCAGTTCGCCCTTGCCCAGGCCCGATCGCTCGAAGTCGGGTTCGCGGTCTTTCAGGAATTGGCGCAGGGCCCAGAGTTGGCGATCGTCGGCGGCGATCGGGTCTTCGGCTAGGCGATCGAACCGGCCCCGATCGCCCTCGGCCAAGTCCGGGTCGAGATCGGCGATCGACAGGTGCGGCAACTGGCCGGCTAGCTCTTTGGTGAATTCCAGGCCGGCTTTCCAGCGTTCGTTGTCGATCGCCGCCGTCAGTCCCGCCGTGGGGCCGGCCAAGGGAGCCACCACCTTCAGCAGCGTCACCAGTTTGTTCAGGTGGGGGCTGAGACTTTTGAGCCAGCGGGCCCCGTCGGTGAGCTCGTAACGGCATTGCTCCACGGGATGGCAACAGCCGGGATGCTCACAATAGAGCTGCAATTCCAGTTTTTGCCCCAACACCGCTTGCTTGAGGCTGCTGAACCGACCGCCACCGGAGCCGGGTTGAATCGTAAAAATCGTCGGACAGCAGCGATCGACTTTGCTTTGGTCAGCGGCGAATTGTTTGGTGAATTCCCGACTGGTTTGCTCGCGCAAAGATTGCAATTCCGATCGCGTTTCCGCTTGGTTTTTCAGTACCGTTTCGGTGAGGGATTCAATCCGTTGCAACACCTGCGGTTCGGTGCGGCGATCGATCCCATAAAGCAAGCGATCGACCACCAAATCTTCTTCCGCACTCGGACATTCAATCTGCGGTTTTTTGCGGGTTCGCAACTGCTGATAGTCGAATTCGTGCGTGCAGGGCTGGCCGTTGTGGCCCGGACAAAGCACCTTGGGCGTAACTTGCAGCCCCGGAAACCGTTCCGCCAGCAGTTGCGTAATCCCGTCGTGCAGCAACGTACAAAAATTCTGGGGGTGGGGGCCGCGCACCGTCAGCCGCAACGATCGCTCACCCAGGGGCAAGTCCAACAGGGCCAGGTGACGCACGCCGCCATCGTCGTAGGCAAACAAGGCTCCGTAGCGCCAGTGGCGATCGATGCTGAACCGCGATTGGCGGGCAATGAACCAAGTGGGAATTCCCGGCGGCACGAAGTTGAGGTGATAGCGAAAGGCGATTTGCGGCCCGTCGGCGAGCGCGTCCCAATCGGTTTCGTAGGGCGGGGGATTGTGGGGCACGCGCTCCACCACGAGCGATCGATCCGCGTCGCGATCGTCCAGCAGTCGATAGGACAGGTCAAACCGTTCCATCAGCCGCAACAGGTGGTCGCACACATGGCGATCGAGGTCGCACCACAGCCGCTCCATGCAGCAGTGGGTAAAGATGCCGCGTTTTTGTTCGACTTCCCGATCGTCAATCACGCGGCTGATGGTTTGGCTGGCCCAAGCCGGTTGCAAAATCACCAAATCACTTAAGTCTAAATCGCTGTTGGCGGGGCGATCTTGAAAAAACAAAATTTGCCCCAGCTCATGCAGCCAGCGGGCCAACACGGGGCGGCTAGTTTCGGCGACTCCGGCGGCGGCCAAGTGACGATAAAACGCTTTGGGGCCGATGTAGGGGTCGGGCAGCTCGGCCAGGCTGTCGGCGGCGCGCAACCAAGTGGCGGGCCAGGTTTCGCCCATTAGGGGCAGGTCGGCGGCGAGCTGGGCCAAGGTGGTACGAAGGTCGTCGATGCCGTCGTTGGTGCGGTTGCTGACGGCGGCGATCGCCTGGATTTGCGGGTATTTTTCCCGGAAGGCGCGATCGGGGAAGGCGGCTACATGTTGATCGGTGTGGCTGGCCACCAGGACGATCGGGGCGTTGGGGGCGAGGGTGGTGATTGTGTTTAACCAATAGTCGAGCTTGCCTTCTTCATGGCCCGATCGGGCGCTCCAAACCACCACAAAGAGCGATCGCTCGCTCATAAAAAACTGGTGAGTGGCGTGATAAATTTCCTGGCCGCCAAAGTCCCAAGCATTCAGGGTCATGGTCACATCGGCGCGGGTGGGGTGGGCGAGTTCCAAGGGGGCGATCGCCATGCCGTGAGTGGTGTCTGTGGGGACAAATGCTTGGCCACGCAGGGCATTCAACAGGGCGGTTTTGCCTGCACCGCCTTGACCAACGACGAGCAGTTTAGAAACCCATTTTTGTTCGTAGCCTTCAATCCGTTCATCGAGATAATCAAAGATCGCTTGCTGCCCTTGCTCGACAATTTCGGGCGGATAGGCAGAGTAGGGATTCTGATCGATCGCAACGTTATAAACACCTTTCAAAAAAGGAACTAGCTTTAACGGGATTTCTTGAATCTGATTCCCTTGCAAATTCAGATTGGAACTCTGCTTTTGCCGCGCTTCCGCAGGCTCTTCTCGAAGTTTAGGCAAATGATCGAGCCACTCAGGAATGCTCGTCAGTTGGTTGAAAGAGAGCCAAAGTATTTGCAGGTTTTGCAGTTGGGTGATCGCCTCAGGAATGCTCGTCAGCTGGTTGTTGTCGAGCGTGAGTGTTTGAAGGTTTTGCAGTTGGGCGATCACCTCTGGAATATTGGCTAGATGGTTGTTGTGGAGCAAGAACATCTGCAGGTTTTGCAGTTGAGCAATTGATTCAGGAATGCTCTTTAGTTGGTTGTTGTAGAGATGGAGTTCTTGCAGGTTTTGCAGTCGAGCGATCACCTCAGGAATGCTCGTCAGCTGGTTGTTGTTGAGCAAGAGTATTTGCAGGTTTTCCAATTGGGCGATCGCCTCAGGAATGCTCGTCAGTTGGTTGTCGGAGAGCAAGAGTATTTGCAGGTTTTCCAATTGGGCGATCGCCTCAGGAATGCTCGTTAGTTGGTTGTTGTAGAGATAGAGTTGTTGCAGGTTTTGCAGTTGGGTGATCGACTTGGGAATGCTCGTTAGTTGGTTGTTGTCAAGATCGAGCCTTTGCAGGTTTTGCAGTTGGGTGATCGCCTCAGGAATGCTCGTTAGTTGGTTATTGGAGAGCGAGAGTGTTTGCAGGTTTTGTAGTTGGGCAATCGCCTCAGGAATGCTCGTCAGTTGGTTATTTTCAAGCCAGAGTTTTTGCAGGTTTTGCAGTTGGGCGATCGCCTCTGGAATGCTCGTCAGTTGGTTGTCGGAGAGCCAGAGTTGTTGCAGGTTTTGTAGTTGGGTGATCGCCTCTGGAATGCTCGTTAGTTGGTTGTTGTCGAGATCGAGTGCTTGCAGGTTTTGCAGTCTGGTTATCGACTCAGGAAAGCTCGTTAGTTGGTTTTTGTCTAGATCTAGTCGCTCTAAAGCAATGAGAGATTGAATTTTTGATGAGACTTCCGTGAGCTTATTTTGATCTAGCCTAAGAATCTTGAGACTTATTAGATCAAAGAGCTGATCAGGAATTGTCGAAATTTGATTATCAAATAAATTGAGTTCTTCTAGGTGCCTTAATGCAAATAATTCAACGGGTAATTCCGTTAAGCCCAACTCGCTCAAATCCAAAGAGGTTGCACCCTCAGCCAAGGCAGCAGCAATTCGTTGTTGGGCGACTTCCAGGCTCATGGGTTCAGACTCTCACTGTTGTGTCTCCCCCGATTGTAGCCCTGTAGGTTGGGTTGAGCCATGCTAAACCTAACTCAATCCATGTCAACCTTGTGGACGTTGGGTTTCGTCCCTCCACCCAACCTACTGGCTTGGCTTTGCTCCCTGGCATCCGGTGCGATCGCCCTGTAATCCAGAAGCAAGTCGATCGACCATTTCGCCATGATCGATAATGATCAATAGATCTGGAGTCCAGCGATCCAATTCAATGATTAAAAAACGCAAAAACTTCTCCAGATTTAACCTAAAAGAAGCCTATCAATATCTCAACTTGAAAGAACTCAAGCCCTGGGAACTCGAAAGCCAACCTCGATCGCCTAGCACATTCTTTCAAGAACGCCTCCGCCGCCTACAGGCCCATTTTGATCTGCGCTACTGTGAAAAATCCAAAGAACTGATTATTGATGCATTTTGCGAAGAAGCAATTACCGATCTAGAAAATCTCAAAATTTGGAAAGGCGTTAAGCTGGAAACGACACAAGTCACCGGCAATGTCGATTATTTAATCACGGAGCGCCGAGACTATGTAGCCGCACCTTTTTTGTGCATTGTCGAAGCCAAAAAAGACGACTTCGAGCAGGGATTAGCCCAATGCTTAGTGGAAATGAAAGCTTGCCAAGATTGCAATGGCGATCAAACCCTTGAAGTGTTGGGAATTGTCACCAATGGCGACGGCTGGCGGTTTTATCGGCTCGATTCGTCCGGTCAGGTTTATGAAACTGGTCTCTATTCCAACCGTAACCCGGCTGAGTTGTTGGGAGTGTTGCACCAACTGCTGAAGCAATGCGATCGACAAGTGCGATAAGTCTTCCCCAATTGTAGCCCTGTAGGTTGGGTTGAGCCGCGCGAAACTCAACTCGATCTGCGTCAACTTTGTGGCTGTTAGGTCTCGTCCCTCAACTCAACCTACCAGAGCTAATCCAACACTTGAAATTGGCGAACGTTGGCCGATTTATGAAATGCAAGTGAGCGAAGCTGTGGATTTCATTGTTGGTGTAGTCGAAGCTATTCATCAAGTTATTCAGGTTGGGTGACTCAGGGGCCAAGAGTTGCTGATCAGATAGATTAAATATCCACAAAATTGACTGAGTAATAAGTTTGTTACCCGATCGCCCAAGAAAGGGTAGGGGCAGTGGATCGATCAATCGCTCGGAATTCCGCTACCATATGGGTCGCTTGACCGCTGTTGCTGAAAGTTGACCCCCTTGCCGTGACCGTTTCCCGCCGCCCGATCGCCGTTGACCTGTTTGCCGGAGCCGGAGGGATGTCCTTAGGGTTCGAGATGGCGGGGTTTGATGTGGCGGTGGCGGTAGAAATTGACCCGATTCACTGTTTAACCCATCAGTACAACTTTCCGCAGGGGGCGGTGCTTTGTCGGAGTGCGGCGGAGGTGACGGGGGCGGAAATTCGGCAGCAATTGGCGGCGGTGTTGCGGGGCGATCGCCCGAGTGATTCCGAACGGGTTCGTGATTCAGCGCCGACCAGCCACCTAGGGCTAGAAGAACCAGAGCTGGAAATTGATGTGCTGTTTGGGGGGCCGCCCTGCCAGGGATTTTCCATGATGGGAAAGCGGGCCTTTGATGATCCGCGAAATGCCTTGATGTTCCACTTTGCTCGGTTGGTGAATGAGCTGCGGCCCAAGTATTTTATGATTGAAAATGTGCGGGGCATGACCCTGGGCAAACATCGGGCGTTTTTGAGCGAATTAATTGATTTATTTGCCGATTTTGGCTACCAAGTGGAAGCCAACTATCAGGTTTTGAATGCGGCCCATTACGGCGTGCCGCAGGATCGCCAACGTTTGTTTTTGTTGGGGGCCCGATCGGGCTGGCCGCTGCCCAGCTATCCAGCGCCCCAAACCCGTCGCCCGCCGGTTTGCAAAAGTGCCAAGCGCGATCGAACTCTGGCCCATTTGCCCATTTGCCCCACCGTGGCCGGGGCGATCGGGGATTTGCCCGACGTGGATCAATATCCCGAACTGCGATCGAGTGATTGGTTGGACTTGGGCCAACTGGCCGATCCCCCCGGCGACTATGCCCGCTGGTTACGGGGCGCATTGCGGGATCCCGCTGATTTCAGCCATCCCCGTCGATCGCCTCGATCGGGCCTGTCCGGTTGTTTGCGTACCGACCACAGCGCCGCCTCAATTGCCCGGTTTCAAACCACGCCCCCCGGCGAAGTCGATCGGATCAGTCGCTTTTTAAAACTGCATCCCGAAGGCATTTGCAACACCCTACGGGCCGGAACCCCCAGCAATCGCGGTGCGTTCACCTCACCCCGGCCCATTCACCCCATCCAAGGGCGTTGCATCACTGTGCGCGAAGCGGCCCGCCTCCACTCCTACCCCGACTGGTTCTGTTTCCACGGCACGAAATGGCATGGAATGCGGCAAATTGGTAACTCAGTGCCGCCCCTGTTGGCGCGGGCTGTGGCTGCCCAAGTGCGATCGTGCCTGCCGGGTGAACCCACCTTGCCCGATCGCCCCATCCCGATCGGCGATCCTCAGTGGCTGAGCTACACCATGAGCCAAGCTGCCGATTTTTATGCGGTCAGCCGCCATGCGATCGCCCCACGTCGTCGGCCAGGGGCCCAGTCTCCTGCGGAGGTGCTTTCCTGAGCCATGCTGCGCCAATTTCCCAGCGATTTCTCAGCGATTTCTCAGCCAGTATCGACCGGCTCTCTCAATTCTCAATTCTGGGGTTATTCCTAAACCGCGCTCTTGCCTTGCAGTTGGGCCGGCTCGATCGGCAGTTCAATTACAAATTCCGTGCCCTTGCAGGGTTCCGAGGTGCAGCGCAGCCGGCCCCCGTGGCGCTCCGTCACAATTTTGTAGCTAATTGACATGCCCAGACCCGTGCCCCGATGGGCGGACTTTGTTGTGAAAAATGGCTCAAACAGCTTCGACTGAATATCCCTTGGCATTCCGCACCCATTGTCACGAATCGAGATACGCAACCATTCAGGATTAGTCAAAACTGTTTCAATCCAAATTCGGGGTGGTTCCCGTTTTGGGCCCGATCGCGCCGGCAATTCACAGGCCTGATTATGATCTTCAAGGGCATCGATCGCATTCGCCAAAATATTCATAAAAACCTGATTAATCTGTCCCCCATAGCAAGAAACGAGTGGCACATTGCCATAGTTTTTAATAATTTCAATGCCCGATGAAACCTTAGCCTTAGCGAGTCGGCTCCTCAGAATCATCAATGTGTTATCAATACCTTCGTGAATATCAAACCAATCGAGCGCACTGGCATCCAATCGCGAAAATTGGCGCAATCCTTCCACAATTTCACGAATTCGCTGACTCCCAATTCGCATGGACTGAAGCACCTTCGGAAAATCATTCAAAGCAAAAGCCAAATTCTCCAAGTCCAAACCGGCTAAAGCCGCAGTAGCATCAAAAGAATGGACACAATCAGTATTTTGCTCTTCAGGATTTAGATCTTTAATATTTTGATCTAACATTGATTCATTCAGCCAACTTTTAGAAGAATGGGCATGAGATATCTCGTGCCACTCTCTTGCTCGGGGAGAGGCTTTTAACAAAATTTGACAAGCCTCTAGCAAATCCTGAACATAATTGAGACAATGATCCAAGTTGCCGTGAATAAAATGTAAAGGATTGTTGATTTCATGAACAATGCCTGAAATCATTTGCCCCAGAGTGGACATTTTTTCGGACTGTACAAGTTGAATTTGTGTTTCTTTCAACTCCTTCAGTTGTTGCTCAAGTTGACGTGCCTGTTTTTCTGCCTTAAATCGCAAATGCTCCTGAATTGATAAAGCATCTTTTAACTGCTCTTGACTAGTAATCAACTGCTGATTGAGATTCTCCACCTGTTTCACAGACATCTGTGTTGTTTGTTGTAAGAACACTAGATCCGGTGTTACATCATGAAGCGGAAAATCCTTCAGTTGAATTCCTATATCTGTTAATTTTTGAGCATCGATCGCGGATGGTGAGCACAGAAAAAGAAAAATTTCTGATTCCAACAAATCCACCATCTGCCCCTTTAAAACCAAAGATAAATCTCGAGACTCCAGCAGAAAAAGGGATTGTCTTTTTTTAAGAAAGTCCTCAATGCTAATAGACATGCGAGGACGGTTGATCGAAAAATGATCTGCAAATAAGCGTCCCCTCAAGGGGTGGGGATAGATTCGATCGAGTGCTTGCCCCGCCTGAACAATTTGCAGTTGATGATTGAGGGCCAGATGGAACGGAAAGAGCTGCACCAGCAACTCTGCTGAAAGGCTGAATTGGGGTAAGGGCAACTGATCCATAACCCTAATCAGTGGTGTAATGGATGAGGAAGGTATCGCATTCATCACCCTGAGTACGATCGGCAATTTGGGTAATTTCCACTTCCGTATCGAAGCGATCGCCCAGCCCTTGAATCAAACCTTCCACCATGGGAGCCAACCCTTGGCGAGTCGATCGATAGTGTAATTCCACCGTGTGATGGCCCACCTGATCACAGTCAAAGGACGGGGGACGAAACGCGGGAAACTGCACCCCTAGCCTTGTGTGTAAATCATCCAAGTTGCCCAAAAAATCCACCAAGTTATCACCACACATATTCATGATTTCTCGGTAACCTGCCGTTTTGGTATAACCCACCCAATAGTGACCAAATTTGCGCAGCAATTCCGTTGAAGAAATATCCAAAATAGTGGTCGCTGCTTGCACAATGTTATGGGTGATGTCGTCGGGATAGGACTTCATCACAAAAAAATGCTCCTCCGAGAGCTGAGCATGGGCCATGATGTCGTTCCAAATCTCCTGGCCATACTGCTCGCACATCATCATCCGCAAGGCGCTGTTAATTAAGCCATACATAAAAATAAAGTGAAATCCTGATCTGACGGAGTAGGGAGTTTTGAGCGCATGATCAGCAATCTTGCTTAATCATGTTCATTATATAAAGACGACAGTTTTAAGCGTCAAGGGATCTTTCTGACTATCCCCATAGCACTGAGAAATTTATGAGGTAAACTTGGTTAAAATTAACGCTTCCAATTGAAACCAAAAGCTGTGATTTCTCGATCAATCGTAATTGATTTAAAGCGTTTCTGTAAAGAATCGAACATGAATGGAAAACGAGACCAAACCATTTCAAGCGAAAATTTTGTATCTGTGACATTGCATCACTAGGTTGGTTTGGTGCAGGAGGATCTGTAACGAAATTTGGCTATCTGGATCCATTCCCAGTTGAGAAATAGATGATTTGAGCGATCGCGCGAGACTTCATGAACCAATGATGAATTCTTTAATTACTTCATGCGTTATTAGCGATTAAAAAAGCAATTCATCAAGTTGCTTAGGGGTTAGCTCCAGGTTTTGCCAGTTCACGCCACCCACAGCGCCCCGATCGGCCGGGGGCACGGAGTGGCCTCGGGTTTGCGTTCGCGGGCGGGGGGCTGGCTCGTTGGGCGCGAATCCGTTCTAGGAAAACTGAGAGAGTGGCTGGAAGAGCGCCCACTCATCATCACTCAAATCACTGGGATAGGGTTTGCGGGTGGGATTGGCAATCACCGGGAGACGACTCATGAGCTGGGCGGTGTTTCAGATAGGGCTAGCCTAAAACTGGCTTTAGACCTCATCAAGTCCTCTTTGGCTTCTCTTCGTCAATTAGTTCTTACAAAGCTGACCGGTGGAGCTGGTCAATTTCAACTTTGAGCAGTTGCCTTGAGCAATTCTTGAACCATTGAACTAATTGACCCTAAACCCAGTCGGCCATGGATTCCCAACTGTGGCGCAATTGGCTGCTCAATAGTCCATTTTCTGATCGCCGATTGCGGCGGCGGGATTTGGCAGCATTCGAGCGTTTCCGCGATCGCTTGTCAACCACAATTTTCCTCAGGTCGATCGCATCGTCCCAAGAATGAAATCGGTCAGGAAAAGTTCGCTGAGTCATGATTCTGACCTCCCAAAATTGACGTTGGGGGAATTGCCAGCCCAGTTGCTGACTTCAGAGATTCAGCCCCGTCGTCGATAGAATGATCCCAGTGCAATCCAGCTTCATCGTCGAAGCGCACTAGGGATCTGGACGCAAATCTCTAGGATATTGTTCTGCGAATCGGGATCCCAATCCGGTTAACTTCACCAGAAGCCCCTGGTTCGATCGTACCGCTTTTTCCCAGGGACGGCGACTCACAGATCCTGATTCTTCAGGAATGAATTTTCCAGAATTTTCCAAGGAATCCCAGCCCAAATTGCTTACTGGGCTAAGTGATCACGCACCAACTGGCGCAATGCTTGTTCAGCAGCAATTTCATCTTGCTGAGCCTCTGCCAAAAATTGATATAAATACGCTTTTTGCACCCAAGGAAAAATGGGGCTAAATTCCGATTCTTGATAATCCCCATTTTCCAACATAAAAATGCGCCAATCACGGCCGTTATATCGCCACAGCTCTGGAACGCCCATCGCAGCATAGAGCCGATTTTTGTCAATATCCGTGTGGGTGATATCCACTTCAACTACCAGATCCGGCGGAGGATCAGCCGCAAAATCAACTCTTCGACCCGCAACCCGTGCTTGATTTTGAATGTAGTAAGCACAATCAGGTTCTGAGCTGCGATCAAGTTCTTCACGCTCAATCCGAGTAGATCCCATTGTTTTAATTTTCAGACCCATCTCAAAGATCATGATGATGATGAAGCGCTCAATGAGACGAATCGAAAATTCATGATCTTCCAAGGGTATAGTGATTTCTAAAACTCCATGATCATAGGTCAAGCGAGCAGAACGACGGAACGGCAGGGCATGGAGAACCTGTTGGTAAGTTTGCCAAGTTAGGCCACGCAGCGTCACACGTTTTTCACCGATGGGTTGGGTGGGAGCCAGCGGGGCGATCGCAATCATTGCTCACAACTCCTGAAACGGTTGATCAGTTCTATTATTGCCAATGGGGCCAAGCAGTGGGCGAGCTACCCGATCGCCCGGTGCGCAAAGGGGCTGCTATGCTGAGGGCGAGCATTCTGCAATCGCCCCATGACCGACTCCGCAAAGACCTTGCTTTTGGTAGATGGCCATTCCTTGGCTTTCCGAGCATTCTATGCCTTCGTGAATGGACGAGATGGTGGTCTGCGCACTTCCACTGGCATTCCCACCAGCATTTGCTACGGATTTATTAAGGCCCTATTGGACACGATCGCCCTTGAAAAACCCCAAGCGATCGCCCTGGCTTTTGATACTCGCCAGCCCACCTTTCGCCACGAAGCCGATGCGACCTACAAGGATGGGCGGCCGGAAACTCCCGTGGAGTTTATTGAAGATATTCAACACCTCGAAACTCTGTTGGTGGCGCTGAATTTAACCATTGTCAAAACGCCAGGTTTTGAAGCAGATGACGCGATCGGGACAATGACCCAACAGGGCATCGCGGCGGGCTATCGGGTTAAAATCTTGAGTGGCGATCGGGACTTATTTCAACTCATTAATGACCAGCAAGGCATCAGCGTTTTGCACTTGGGTGGGCGTGATGTGAAGTCTTCTCGCTACAGCGAATATCGTGCAGCCCAAGTGGTGGAAAAATGGGGCGTGCGTCCGGATCAGGTGGTGGATTTCAAAGCCCTTTGCGGTGATAAATCCGATAATATTCCGGGGGTGAAAGGCATTGGCGAAAAAACCGCTGCCCAGCTTCTGCAAGAGTATGAGTCCTTGGATGGGATTTATCAGGCATTAGACTCTCTGAAAAAATCCGTCAAGAGCAAATTAGAGGCCGATCGAGAGGCCGCTTACCATTCTCAGTTTCTGGCGCAAATTAAATGTGATGTGCCCTTGGATTTGACATTAGCTGACTGTGAATTAAGCGGATTCGATCGCGCTGCCCTCACCCCTCTGCTGGAAAAACTAGAACTGAATCAGTTTCTGAAGCAAATTGAGCGTTTGGAAGCTCGATTTGGCAATGGTCAGTTAACGCTGGGAGCGGAGCAAGGGACAGGTAATGAAACGAGTTCTGTGGGCCGATCGCCCCAATTATCTAGGGGTTCCCTAGCTCCAGCCTCGGAAGCGGAAGATACTTGGTTTTTCAGTGCCGAAGAGACCGATGCGCTCAAGGCCAATCCACCGCTACCGGCCGAATTCACCCCAGAAATTATCACTACGCCCGATCAATTGGAGGCGCTGGTTGCCGCACTGTTGCGCTGCCAAAACCGTGACTATCCCACCGCTTGGGATACAGAAACCACTGCCCTAGATCCCCGAAAAGCGGCCTTGGTGGGAATTGGGGTTTGCTATGGCAATGCGGAACAATTCACGGTGGCTTATATTCCCGTGGGACACAGTACGGGAAAACAGCTCGATCGATCGCTGGTGTTGCAAGCACTGAAACCCATTTTGGAAAGCGAAAACCATCCCAAGGTGCTGCAAAATGCCAAGTTCGATCGGGCAATTTTGCGTAGCCAAGGAATTCAACTGGCCGGGGTGATTTTTGACCCGATGCTTGCCAGTTATGTGCTGAATCCAGAAGCCAGCCATAACTTAACAGATTTGGGGTTGCGCTATTTAGGCATCAGCGCCACCAGCTACCAAGATCTGGTGCCGAAGGGACAAACCATTGCAGCGGTGAGCATTGCTGCTGTTGCTAACTATTGCGGCACGGATGTTTATAGTGCATTTCATTTGGTCAATATCCTGCGATCACAACTGTCTAGCGAGCAGGATTTGCTGCCACTTTTTGAGCAGGTGGAGCTGCCCCTTGAGCCGGTTTTGTCGGCCATGGAAGGGCGAGGCATTCGGATTGACACGGCCTATTTGGCGGAATTTTCTAAGCAATTAGAAACAGACCTATTGGCGATCGAACAGCGGGCCTACGCAGCGGCCGGAGAGACTTTTAATTTAGGTTCGCCTAAGCAACTCAGTGAATTGTTATTTGGCAAATTGGGCCTTGATCCCAAAAAGTCTCGCAAAACTAAAACTGGCTATTCCACGGATGCCGCCACCTTGGAAAAGTTAAAGGATGATCATCCCGTGGTGGAAGCGATCGTGGAGCATCGCACCTTAGCCAAACTGAAGTCTACCTATGTGGATGCGCTGCCGCAGTTGGTTTCGCCCCAAACCGATCGCGTCCATACGGACTTTAATCAAACGGTGACGGCCACGGGTCGCCTCTCTTCATCCAATCCCAACCTGCAAAATATCCCGATTCGGACGGCCTTTAGTCGGCAAATTCGGCGGGCTTTTTTACCCAAAGCGGGCTGGCTGTTGGCCGCAGCAGACTATTCCCAAATTGAGCTAAGAATCTTAGCCCATTTGAGTCAGGAACCGGTTTTAATTGAGGCCTATCAAACGGGGCGAGATGTCCATGCTTTGACCGCACAATTATTGCTCGATCGCCCTGACATTACCCCCGAAGAACGACGGCTAGGAAAAATCATCAACTTTGGGGTGATTTACGGCATGGGGGCGCAACGGTTTGCACGAGAAGCGGGCGTGTCGCGCATGGAAGCCAAGGAATTTATCGATCGCTTTAACCAGCGCTATCCCCAAGTCTTTGAGTATTTGCAACAAATGCAGCGCGAGGCGATCGCCCTGGGCTATGTGCATACGTTGCTGGGCCGACGGCGCTATTTTCAATTCATGAGTCCTTCGTTGAATCAATTGCGCGGCTCCGATCCCCAGGCGATCGACCTCGATCGGTTGCGGGTCAATGGTCAAAATGATGCCCAATTGCTGCGGGCGGCGGCCAACGCTCCCATTCAGGGTTCCAGCGCCGATATCATCAAAATTGCCATGATTCAACTTCATCAACGGTTGCAATCCACCCAGGCGACTTTACTGTTGCAAGTGCATGACGAATTGATTTTTGAAGTGCCTCCGGAAGAGTGGGACTTTGTGCGCCCAATTATTCAGGAAACCATGGAGTCAGCAGTCACCTTGAGTGTGCCCCTGGCGGTAGAAGTTCATGCGGGTCAAAACTGGATGGAAGCGAAATAACCTATCTAGAATGAGTGATGCAATTAGGGGATTTTAAATCTGCTTTACCTGATCGGTTTTTATCACACCCATCAATAGACCTCTTGCATCAATCACGATCCTGATCCTAAATCTCTCTCCAAGATTGCTGATTGACTGACAAAACGCTCAAATGCTTGGCTCTCCAGTCGGTTGGGTTGAGCTTTGCGAAACCCAACTCAATCACTAAAAATTTTGCTGTTGTTGGGTTTCGTGCCTCAACCTAACCGACAAAATGATCGTTAATCAGCCGATCTTGAGAAAAGGGGTTTTCGTGAAAGAGATCTAATGGATTTCATGTCATCTCACGAATTTGTCGTCATGATTTGTCGCAACAATTTGTTAGAATTAACCTCATTTTTGACCAATTAAAATTGGCGTAGACAGTTACAGACTGGCACAGAATTGATGGAGTTCAGTTGAGAACCCCCATAGGATTGAGGCGATCGCGCGAATGCACTTGAAATAGCCTGAGAGGATGTCTGAAAAGCCGCAATGGCTACCTTGCTTGTGGCTCTCATCCACCGACAAAGCCAAGACGATCAAGCCCCTTGATCCCAAGACCGTTAGGGCTTGACCAGTGCCCCCAGTCGCTTCAGCCATCCTCTGAGGTTTGTTAATTCCAGTTAATTCCAACCGATCGAGGCAGCAAGCTGCGTCTTTTGTCCTCAACCATTGCTGCGATCGCTTGTGTTGAATTTTGCGAGCTATTTTTTTGCCCCCGGTGGTTGGGGAACCCATGCCCGATCGCTCGCGGGAGCACTGCACCCGATCGAGCCGATCTCCCTTTGTGATTGGCAGCCTCCCCAGCCCCTGGCCGACTGGGAACGGGGCGTGCCGGAACTGTTAGCGGCCGGTCTCAGCCCGGTGGCCAATGCCCCCACCCTGGTCATTGTGTCCGGGTTGCCGATGCCGCCCTTTCCCGGTTGCTGCCAAATTGGGCTGTTTGTGTGGGAAACCACCCACATTCATCAAAAATTTCAGCAATTGCTCGATCGGTTCGATTACCTTTGGGTTCCGTCCCTTTGGCAGCGCCAAGTGGCGATCGAGTCCGGGCTTGACCCCCAGCGCCTGGCCGTTGTGCCGGAAGGGGTTGACCCCCAAGTCTTTCAGCCCCATTCCCACCGCCCCTCAGCCCTGAATCGCGACTTGCGGCAGCGGCCCTTCCGGTTCCTTTGTGTGGGCAAATGGGAACGACGCAAGGGGATCGATCTGCTGATCCAAGCCTTTGCCAAAGCCTTTGAACCCCAAGATCCCGTGGAACTGGTGTTGCACGCCCACAACGGCTACATTCCCCACTTTGACCTCCAGGCATCGATCGACTATGCCGCGCGACTGCTGGGGGCCGAGGCCTATCGCATTTTGCCCAGCCCTCCAGCCGGGCGATCGGGCCTAGTGCAAGTTCTGCAAAAAGCCGATGCCTTTGTGTTGCCCACCCGGGGCGAGGCTTGGGGATTGCCCATTTTGGAAGCCATGGCCTGTGGACTGCCCTGCATTGTCACGGACTGGAGCGGCCTGCGGGCCTATGCTCACCCGGGCAATGCTTACCTGATTCCGGTCAAAAACCTAATTCCCGTCAATGATCCGCAGTTTTTTGACCCCAACTTGGACTGGGGCCACTGGGCTGAGCCGGACTTGGATGCGCTGGTGGCCTTGATGCGGCAGGTTTATCACGATCGGGAAGCGGCCCAACAACGCGGGGCGATCGCCCGGGCCGAAGCCGCCAGCCTCTGGACTTGGGAACGAGCCGCCCACACGGCCCAACAGCAATTGGCCGTCCTGGGATTCCGCCCCGATCGCTTACCTCCTTCGGTATCTGCCGCCGCTTAGGTTGCACTTTTGTGCTCTGATTCAGCAGAAAAACCAAAATTTCTCCAAAACAGCGCAATTCTGGTCAAAGCTAGAGAAAAATCAAAGTCTACCTTTTGTGGCTAAAACTTGAGTTTAGGATTAGCACCATTTCGTAGGGTTTAGGGATCTAACGCTACTCATTCGCTACCTACTCGTGGCGGATTTACCATCAAACCAAGATGGGCTTTCACCAGATTTTCACCCCTGACCGCTATATCTAAACTCGTCGGTTTTCTCACTGGCGACTCTGTTGAGCCATTTTTGAGCCATTGATGAAGCCTTTGGTTAAGCCATTGGTTAAGCCATTGATGCAGCCTTTGGTTACGCTGCGGTTCATGACTCAGTTTTCGTTAAGACCCTAGTCCAGTTCTTAACCTAATCTTTGACCAAAGTTACCGCCAAATTGATCGTAGGGTGCACCTTGCCTCTCGTGGACAAACCAATCGCTAATTTTCTAGTTCAAACCATCGCAGACAAAATTCGCAAGCTCTTTGCCTCCAGAATTGTTCTCTGATCGTCGTAACAATCGTCGCAACAAGGGTCTGAAACTCCTTGCTGCCTAACAATTCGCTAACGGCAGCATCAAGATTTCAGGTGCTTTGACGACCAACCCTAAACGCCTAAAACACCTAGTCAATATTAATTGTGATTACTATGCAATTTTCTCCTCTCCAAGTGGCGGACTTCTACCCGGTCAGTGACTCGGTGCAGGGTAAAACGATTCCCCTGACCTATCACCAAAATCTGGTGGCCCTGGCAGATGGTCAAAATCATATTTTGGAGCTAATTGCCCAGAGCCAACCCTTAGAAACCGTTCTGACGGAGTTGGCTTTACTCATTGAAGCCCACACATCCTGTCAAACTTTTTGCGCTTTCTTATTACTAGAAGCAGAAACCCAACGATTACGCCATGGGGCAGCACCTAGCCTGCCGTCCGACTACAACCAATGTATTGATGGCATCCCGATCGGGCCCGTGGTGGGATCTTGCGGCACGGCTGCCTATCACAAAGCTTCTGTGATTGCTGAAGATATTGCGACCGATCCATTGTGGACTGAATTTCGGGATTTGGCGATCGGCTTTGGCCTGCGGGCTTGTTGGTCCACGCCCATTTTGTCCTGTGAAGGTCAAGTGTTGGGAACCTTTGCCATGTATAACCCCTTTCCCCACCGCCCCCATCCCCACGATCGCAAATTGCTGATTAAGGCGACCTATTTGGCCCGTGTGGCGATCGAACGACACCAAACCGAAAAGGCCCTGCAAGCGGCGAATGAAGATTTGGAGCGACAGGTCACCAAACGCACTCAAGATTTGCAATTGGTTGTGACCCGTTTGCAGCGAGAAATGCAGGAACGGGAACGCGCCGAAGATCAATTGCGCCAACGGACGATCGAACTGGAAGCCACCTTGGATGAGCTGAAAAAAGCCCAGCTTTGGATGGTGCAAAGCGAGAAAATGTCTTCCTTAGGCCAGTTGGTGGCCGGTATGGCCCATGAAATTAATAATCCGGTGAATTTTATCCATGGCAACCTCAAACATGTGCAAAGTCATGTGGAGTTGCTGTTAGGTTGGACAGAAAAGATGCGAGCTTGGGCCCAATCTAGTCCTTGTTCCAACCGTCCTGAATTAGTGCAAATGATCACTGATTTAGATGCAGAATCAGATTTTGAATTTATTCAGGACGATTTGCCTAAAATCCTATCTTCCATGAATTTAGGAACCGAGCGAATTCGCCAAATTATCCTTTCTTTGCGCAACTTTTCGCGAATGGATGAAGCTTGTTATAAACCGGTCAACATCCATGAAGGTATTGACAGCACCTTGGCGATTTTGCAACATCGGATGAAGGCTGCACCTGACCACCCGGAAATTCAGGTGAAGTGTGACTATGGCGATTTACCGGCAGTAGAATGCTATGCCAGCAATTTAAATCAGGTCTTTATGAATTTGATTGCCAATGCGATCGAGGCAATTACTGAAAAATATCAGACTGATCCGCTGGGCGCTACGAACCCTGATTCATCAGCTAGGGGGCAATTTACTAGGGAGCAATTTAAGGGTTGTATTGAAATTCAAACGCGCCTTTTGCGGGGCGATCGGGTGCAAATTCAAATTACCGATAATGGGGTGGGGATGCCGGACAGCATCCAATCACAAATTTTTAATCCCTTTTTCACGACGAAGCCAGTTGGCAAAGGCACGGGGCTGGGAATGTCGATTAGCTATCAAATTGTGACGGAGCAACACCAGGGCCAGCTTCGGTTTAGCTCTGTGCCGGGTGCAGGATCGACGTTTACGATCGTGATGCCCCTGAAGCAAGAAGGGCAATCTACTTAGCCCCGAGCGTCAGTCAAGATGGCCAGGGCAGGACGCAGAAGTTAGGGTTACAATAGGAATCTCACCCAAGATCGACGCGCTCTCCAGCCCACTGCGCCATGCCTGAGCCTGCTCCTTCAGCCATTCATTCCTTCATTCAGCGGTGGCAAGCGTCAAGCGGCAATGAGCGGGGCAATTATCAGCTTTTTTTGAGTGAATGGTGTGACTTGTTGGGGGTGGCGCGGCCCGATCCGAAGGGGGCGATCGCACGTCCAAGTCTTGCGGATTCACCCAACTGTTGCTCAGCGATTCTACTGGCTCTCGTCATGAGGATGATCACAGGACTGAGTGCATTGTCTGCCTGATCTCTGTCGGTTGCCGATGGCTATCACTGCAAGGGTCTCGCAGCGCAGCGGCATAACGTTCGCAATCACCGGACGACAATAGTTTTTGTTAGAACCAGAAACCTTCAAAGTTCCGGTGCATTGCGGTTGTTAGGCGGTGGTTGAAGACTTTTAAACCCGTTATGGTCGAATTGCATACCAAGCATGTATAAACAGAGTCTGCATGAATAGCACTGGACTATCAAATCCGCTGGATGCAATAATTGCCGAGACTTCATGAGATGGTAACACCGCCGCATCCCGACCATGAGAATCGAGAAAGTCTTTGATTGTCTGCTCAGGATATTCGGCATACTGCAACATCCGAGTCCAAACCTCACGCAAGCTTTGATAGGACGAAGTGGACATATCAGACGCTAAATCCGCACTAACTAAATATCCTTGAGGGCGAAGTCGTGCCGCAATTTGACCGAAAAAGTTGCGCCTCTCCTCTTGCTTCATAAAGAAGTGCGAAACCAATAGGCAAGTTGCCGCATCAAACGGCTCCGAAACAGATAATGAATCTAGATAACCTTCATGCCAAGTGCAACGCGATGCAATTCCACTTGCTTCGGCTTTCTGACGGCAAATTTCAAGCATTGCGGGGGCAGGTTCAACCGCTGTAAATTGCCACTGGGGAAATTCACGGGCGAGATAAATCAATTCCAAGCCAGTACCAACACCGATACAAAGAATCCGCGCATTGAGCGGAAGATCGGCAAGAACCAGGCGGGTCAATAAATGAAGTGTGTCGCGCAATGGGGCCAGTTTAGCAAATCTTTCGTCATAGGTAGCGGCGCGTTCTTCGTCGAAGACTACAGCTTGTTCTTGGTTTTGCATGTAGAGAATAAATAACTTTGTTATCTGTATTTTACAAGGATCAAAATCTTGACTTAGAGGAATGCTGTTCAGCCTAACGTTCCTGCTCACCGGACGCAGATAACCTTTGCATCACAACGATAGCTTAGATTCGTTCCGGTGCAGCAGGGTTGTTCGGCGGCTGTTGATTGACTAGAAGTTCACTTTGTTTCAGCATGTAAGATGAGTTCCATCAGATGCTCATCATAAAATTGACCTTGATTAGAAAAAGCTTCATGTTCTGTCCCGTAAATGCAAAACCCCAGCGATTTGTAAAGTTGGATAGCAGCGTCTTGGGCTGTGACGACCGTGAGATGTATTCTACGCAAGCTATTATCTTGTTGAGCACGTCCAAGGACTTCAGTTGCCAGTGCTCGTGCTACACCACGCCGCCGAAATTCAGGTCTAACATAGAGTCCAGCGATCAAGCCACGATGCTTTTCATTCGCTTCTTCAAAACGTGAAAAGCGTATGGTGCCAACAAGAATTTCATCGGAAAAAGCTCCAAGAATATATGTATCTTCAGATTCTTGGAGACGTGAAGCCACTGCTTCAAGTGCGAGCTTTTCTTCTTTTTCGGCTGGAGTGCCGAACGCAGGTGGTTGCTCACGCAATGCAGCTAAACGGAGTACTCGATATTCTTTTACGTCTGCGGGCGTGAGTGTTCGTATTGTCATGCTCTGCCTTAATTTATATCAAACACGACAATGCTGAGCGTAGCAGCCGAACTATTTATTAGACCGCAGGTACAGGATAACTCTCCTCAGCAGAGTGTTATCAAGCAGTTGCGGTCTAGCTCCGGTACTAAGAGTATTATCCCGCAGTTGCAAGATAATACCCCCCCTTATAGGACTTTTACCGCAACGATCGCCCCAGAAACACCACAGCCCTAATCCAACGGCGCGATCGCCCGTTTCACCAGGTTCTCAGCCGTCAGACCATTCAGACCCATCAGTTGGCCAGCGGTAGCCGTCGTTTCGCCGCGCTTCCAGGCAAACACATCGCGCGGAGCCGTGCTGCGCAGGACGATCGCCCCTTGCCCCTGCCCAAGGAATTCAAAGAGCGCGTCGCCGCCGTCCGCGATCTGGTTCGCACCGAAGGGGGCGAATGGACAATCGATCGCGCCACCAGCCGATTCAGCGGCAAAAACACCAAAGCCAAAGCAAAGAACATCAGACAGGCGATCGAAGCTCTCGAAGGCGCGGGGCTGCTGCTGTCCTACGAAGACAACGGCGAACAACGCTGGTATGATGCCAGCCTCCAGGCGATCGCCTAGCAATTAGCGATCATCTTCAGCTCAAGATTTTTCGCGCTGCTCGATCGACCGTACTAGGAGCGGGCCAGTAAATTGAACGGGCGATCGCTCTCTTGCAGGTTAGATTCCAAATCCGCAATTAGGCGAGGATCGTGCTGCTCCAGCAGTTGGGTGGCGGCACTGGCCTGAAGCGGCTGGGCCAGCCAATAGCCCTGAATGTAGGTGCAACCCAGGTTGGCCAGCCAGACCAGTTGCTCAGCGGTTTCCACCCCCTCAGCGATCGTGTCCATGCCCAACTGTTCCGCCAGAGTGATGATGGCGCGGACGATCGCTTGGGTGTTGTCGCGCCCGCCCAGTTGGGAAATGAAAGACTGATCGATTTTGAGCACATCCAACGGGAACCGATGCAAATAGCTGAGGGAAGAGTAGCCCGTGCCAAAGTCATCGAGACAAAGGACGATCTGGCGCGATCGCAGCTCATACATGGTGGCGGCTGCCAGATCGGAATTGTCGGCGATGGTGGTTTCCGTCAGCTCCAGCTTCAGGGTTCCGGGGTTGATGTTGGTGCGATTCAAAACCTGATCAATTTGCTCCATCAGGTCAAGGCGAGAAAATTGCTTGGCGGAAAGGTTGACGGCAATTTGCAGATGCCCAAATTGTGGGAAAAGTTGTTGCCACTCCCGAAGCTGATAGCAGGCGCGATAGAGCGTCCACAGGCCGAGGGTGACAATCAGGCCCGTTTCTTCGGCGATCGCAATGAACCGATCGGGGGAAATGGGCCCCAATTCCGGGTGATGCCAGCGCAACAGGGCTTCAAAACACTGAATTTCACCCGTGCGGGCCTCGGCGATCGGTTGATAACGCAAGCTGAAGGGCATGGGCACTTCCGGGTGGCCGGCTCGATCAATGCCCATGTCCTCAATTTGAGCGATCGCCCGGCGCAGGTCATGCTCTAGGCGCAGGGTGGTGAGCACCTGTTGGTGAACAGCCCGATCGAACACCTCATGGCGCGATCGCATGGCCTTGGCCCGGCGCATGAAAATATCCGCATCCCGCAACAGCAGCTCCGCACAGTCATATTCCCGAGATCCCAGGGCAATGCCAATGCTGACGCTGGTGAAAATTTCTTGGCTGCCCAAGGTCACCGGCCGCGCCAAAGAACGATGGATCGATTCGGCCACCTGTTCCGCCTGGGCCCGAGTGGTCACGTCTTGCAGCAAAATGGCAAATTCATCGCCATCCAACCGGGCGATCGAGTCGGTGGGCCGCAAGCAGCGCCGCAATCGGTGGGCGATCGCCACCAAGAGTTCATCCCCCGCTTGATGGCCCAGGCTGTCGTTGATCACCTTGAAGCGATCGATATCCACAAACAGGATCGCAAAGCCCCCCTGCTCGGTTGCTTGCATCAGGCGGATGGTTTTAGCCAACTCCTCCATCAAAAAGGTGCGGTTGGGCAACCCGGTGAGCCGATCGTGCAGGGCGTTGTAGCGCAATTGCGATTCGGCCCGTTCCCGCTCCTGAATTTCCTGTTGCAGTTGTTGCACCGCCGCCCGCAGCTTCAGGGTGCGCTGTTCCACCAGGCTTTCAATTTGCATGTTGAAACTGGCCAGCTTCACATCGCTTTGGTGGCGCAAGATGGTGCAGCCAATGCCCGCGGCCGCCAACCGCAGCAGGTTGCATTCCGCATCCGTCCAGAGCCGATCGGTTCGGCAGCGATCGAACCCCAAGAACCCCCAAAATTCCCCTTGCAAAATCATGGGCAACATCAAAACCCCATGAACCGTCTGCCCATGCCAAAAGCTGCGATAGGCATGGTTGGCGGGCAAATCTTGCAGCCGGAAATTCAACACCCGATCGGTGCTGAGGTATTCATACCAACTGGGGTCTAAATCTTTGTAGGCAATGTTTTGCAGCTCCAAATGCTCCATTTGCAGCGTCAGCCCGGCGCGAGTCCATTCCCAACGCTGGCTGGTGAGCAGCTCGCCCGTGACCGGGTGGGGATGGTTCCGAAACACATAGGCTCGATCGGCCTGGGTCATGCTGCCCAGCATCTGTAGGGTTTGGGTAATGGCACGATCGCCATCGGGCAACAACATCAAGCAGCGCATGGCTTCCCCCACCGCCAGCGCCGTCGCATCCCGCTGTTCCAAGTCCTGTTCCGCCAGGCGCAATGCCTTGGCCAAGGTAGGTTCCAACCGTTCGTCTAGCCCCTCAATCAACAGCAGGGGTTCCCCATGATCCGGCAAAGTCAACCGCGAACAAAGACAGGGCAGCGACACCAACTCCCCTTGGCGATAAAACGTCCAATGTTCTGTCCAGGTCTGCCGCTTGCTCAGAGCTTGCTGAATTCGCTCTAGGCGCATCCGCACTTGCTCGTGGCGGCCATGCTGGGCATGTTTCACCCAAGCCCGCAGGCTTGATCGGCTCCAGAGTTCGCTCCCCGATCGATTGGCCCAATGGAGCCGCATAGCGGACAGATCAATCACCCAAATGGGCGAAGTCAGTTGATCCAGTAGTTGCAGGGGGGGCGGAGTCAAGATTGAACTAGTGCGAAGGGGATTAAACGCTTCCGTCATGGATCCGCAAAGATAGTGAGCTAGGAGACGTAGACCAACCTAGAGACCCTGATCACCTTCAAGACCGGTAGCGGGGCGATTGAGTCTAATCCCTATCCCCACACCAAACAGCAGGCTATCCGCCCTTTGTGGGTGGGCCGCAGATCCAGATTCCACAGCCAACTTTGGGTCAGGGGGTTCAGACCTGTCCAAATCCTAGCCAACCGATTCGACAAAATACGGAAAAGTACGGAGATAGCCCAAGAAATCTTGGGAAAACTGCCGAAATCAACAGCGATCAACCGCAGGGGCGCGTCCGAAACTTCACGGAGCGAGTCGTTCCGATGAGATCCACAGGAAAGAGGTGTACCTTCAGCAAGATGTAGATGGGCAACAGTAGAACAGGTTCGCGTTGCTAGCAACGGCTTCAGCCTTAGCGCGTTGCTGTTTTATCTTTAGCCGATCGATCTGCCATTTGTCGATTGCTTTTGAGGATGAACGGGGGTTCCCCTCTATCCTGTCAAGGGAGCTTCTGCGGCTGTGTGATCGGCTGCCAAATTTCTTGTGATCTTTTTGAGCATGGGGATTGATCTGAGGTTGGCCAATGCCTGAGCAGAAGCCAAAACTATCTCTTTGGTCGGTTATGGCGATCCATCTCCGCACCAGCCCCGATCGATGCTAATTCGGTATTGATTGGGTGCGCTGAATTTCGTGAAATTTTTCAGGATTCTTGTCGCAAAATTCATCTGAATTGAGTGGAACGATTGGGGGATCGAGTTGAAGTCTTTCAGCAGCCGAATGGCGATCGCGTCCGATTCAGTCCAAAAGATGAGCCATCAACCGTTAGCCCCCAAAAGCTGGCGGCTAGCCAAGCGCAACACTCAATCCAAAAGCTAGCCCAATTTCCAACCCCGAATTGGCCTCAAAACAAAGCTCCAAATTCAACTCAGCAATTAGCCTGGAAATCAACCCAGCAATCAACCCAGCAATCAACCCAGCAATCAACCCAGCAGTCAAACTCATCAACAACCCGAACTCTTAATTTCCACTACCAAAAATGTCTAATTGGGCAATGGGCTGCTCTGATGCGGCGTTAACCTCATTCGGGGGCTTTGAGTGAGTACGAGAGCCAGCTTGGGCGGTTTTTCGCAGGCCTACGGCGATTTTTGAGTGTTTTTCAATTTGGGCCATGATTTCGCGGGCCCGGGCGATCGTGCTGGGGGGCAACCCGGCCAGGCGGGCCGCTTCGATGCCGTAGGAGCGATCGGCCCCGCCCGGTTGCACCTGATGTAGAAACACAATTCGATCGGGCAGTTCTTTGACGGCCACTTGGTAGTTAGCCACGTTGTCTAACAGGGTGGCCAGTTCATTTAGCTCGTGGTAGTGGGTGGCAAAGATCGATCGCGCACGCAGTTCGCTGGCCAAATATTCCGCCACCGACCAGGCGATCGCCAGGCCATCAAAGGTGGCCGTTCCGCGCCCAATTTCATCGAGCAAGACCAGGGATCGATCGGTGGCGTGGTTGAGAATATTGGCCGTTTCGTTCATTTCCACCATGAAGGTCGATTGCCCGGTGGCCAAGTCATCCACCGCCCCCACCCGGGTAAAGATGCGATCGCAAATTCCCAAGTGGGCCGCCTGGGCTGGCACATAGGATCCGACCTGGGCCATGAGCTGAATGAGGCCCACTTGCCGCAGATAGCAACTCTTGCCGCTGGCGTTGGGCCCCGTGAGCACCACTAAATCGGGCAAATGGGGCCCGTCGGGTAAATCGGTCTGAGGCTGATGGGACTCCGGCGCAGGCGAGGGCGCAAGGGATGGATCAAAAGTGGCATGACCAGCCGAGTCAAGGGCTGGATTAAGGTCTGAACTAAAAGGTAGATTTTTTGGGCGATCGGACGGTTGATCAAAATCGCGATCGCCCTGATCAGGTCGGGTATTAATTGATACATCAATTGACACATCCATGGATGCACCCAAGGAAGCAGCCACCAGCGAACCGGACTGGCTCCCCGTCCGATCGCCCGGTTGTTCATACCCCAACTGGGTCGAGTTGGGTACAAAGAACCCTTCCGGTAAGGATTGTTCAACCACCGGGTGGCGACCCTGCTGAATCTCGATCGTGCGGCCCTGATCGATCACGGGTCGGCAATAGCCCCGGGCGATCGCCAGCTCGGCAAAGTTGGTCAACACATCGATCGCCGCCACTGCCAGGGCCACCTTGCGAATTTGATTTGCCAACTCCCCCGTAGCCGATCGCAACTCACAGAAAATCTCGTATTCCAATCGGTTCAGATCTTCACGGGCCGACAAAATTCGCGCTTCCCGTTCCTTCAACTCCGGGGTGATGTAGCGCTCTTCGTTCACGAGGGTTTGCTTGCGGATATAGTCCTCGGGCACGAGATCCGCCTTGGCCCGGGACACGCCAATGAAGTAGCCAAAGGTTTTGTTGTAGCCCACTTTCAGGGTGTTGATGCCGGTGCGTTGCCGCTCGATCGCCTCCAAGTTGGCCAGCCAGTCCCGATCGCCCGCCGATTGTTGGCGCATGGTGTCCAAGGCATGGTTCACACCATCCCGAACAAGGCCGCCTTCGGTGACGGACAGGGGCGGCTCATCAACCAAATGGCTGCGTAGGCGATCGCCCAGTTGCTCCAGGGCCGGCGGCACTTGTTGCAACACGCGGAAGTAGGGCGATCGGCCCTCGCTCACCACTTGGGCCAGCTCCGGCAACCGACCCAAGGAATCCGCCAAAGCCACTAAGTCCCGGGCGTTGGCCGTGCCCGCGCCGGCCCGCCCCGCCAACCGCTCCAGGTCATACATTTCCCGCAGCAGCCGTTGCAGATCCTGGCGCAAGTCGGGCTGATCAATCAGTTCCCCGATCGCCCCTTGGCGGGCCCGAATTCCATCCAAATCCAGCAGGGGTTGCAGCAACCAACGACGCAGGGCCCGACCGCCCATGGCCGTTACGGTGCGATCGAGCGCCCACAGTAGCGATCCGGTCAGGGTTCCATCGCGTACGGTTTGGACAATTTCCAAATTCCGGCGGGTTTGGTAATCCAGAATTAAATAGTCTGTAATTTCGTAGGTTTTGAGCAGTTGCAGCGGAATTTCGCGGGTTTGGTCTTCGGAGCTGGGATGGGTTTCCGTGAGATAGGTCAACAGCCCGCCCGCCGCCCGGGCCGCCAAGGGCCGGCGATCGCAGCCCACCCCTTCGAGCGATCGCAGCCGGAAGCGATCGAGCAACCGTTGCCTTGCTTCCGCCAGCCCAAACCGCGATTGGGGCCGCAGGGCATAGCAAAACTGGCCGGGTAACCAATCGGGAAAATCCCGCCCCTTCAGGTGCGATCGACTCTCGCCCGGCCGCAACAGCCCCACCAGATCCAGCGCATTCACCGGCACTAACACTTCCGACGGACTCAGGCGCAACAGCTCTTGCACCAAGGGTTCTGGGTCTTCCCCTTGGGTGGCCCAAAATTCCCCGGTGGAAATGTCCGCATAGGCCAAGCCCCAATGGCGACGCTCCAGCACGATCGCCGCCAAAAAGTTATTTTTGCGGGCCGCCAACATGCCTTCTTCGAGCACCGTCCCCGGCGTGAGAATTCGGGTCACCTCCCGCCGCACCAACCCCTGAGCTTCGGCAGCATCCTGGGTTTGGTCACAGAGGGCCACCGCATAGCCCTTTTCCACCAGTTGCGCCGCGTAGCGCTCGATCGCGTGGTGCGGCACACCGGCCATGGGCACGCGCCCAATATCTTTGCCGCCCTCCTTGGAAGTCAGCACCAACTCCAGCACTTCCGCGATTGTGCAAGCATCCTGGAAAAAGGTCTCGAAAAAATCGCCCACCCGATAGAGCAATAGGGCTTGGGGATGTTGTTCTTTGACCGAGACATAGTGCTGCATCATCGGCGTGAGCTGATCGCGGTTCAGCAGCCGATAGTCAGCGTTAGGAATCTCGCGCGGCGTGGCAGAGGCACTCATATGGCCAAAGGAGTCTTTCGGAGTCTTTCATAGTATCGGGCAATGGTTGGTCGTGGGGGCTTCAGCCCGCCCAGAGCGCTGGCCCTGCAAACCGGTCGATCGCCTGAGCTAGCATGGCCAGGGCAAGCTTGGCTCCGTTGAACCAGCCCTTGGACTCAGCCCCCGGGATGAGGCAACAGTCCAAAATAGCCATTCACAGGAACGGCTCCAAGTTAACGGCTCCAAGTTATGGTTCAAACAACAGCCAGCCCCTAACCATCAGCATCAGCAAGCAGGAGGACACCACCATGGGCCGGGCGATCGAGCGAAGTTGTGTGGCAACAGCGATCGGGGTTGTGGTCTTGGGCGGTGCGCCCGCTTGGGCCCTGTCGGCCAGCCAGCGATCGGGCGATGCGGGCCCCAGTGTGGTGCGCTTGCAACGACAACTGAAAACCCTGGGTAATTACGGCGGCCCCCTCAGTGGCCAATTTGATAACGCCACGGCCGCTGCCCTAGAAGCCTTCCAGCGATCGCGGGGTCTCTACACCAAGGGGGCGGTGGATATTGTGACGAAGCGATCGCTCCTGGAAGCCACGGGGGCTGATTTAACCTTGGTGGCGAATCTGCAACCGGGCGATCGGGGCCCCAGCACCACGGAATTGCAACAGCTCCTGAATCGGCTAGGCTTTTTGGCCGCCGAACCCACTGGCTATTTCGACAGCCCTACTCGCCAAGCCCTGGAACGGTTTCAGCAATCCCTGAATCTCTCAACCACGGGGCATGTGGACTTGGCCACCATGCAGGCCCTGCGCGATCGAGCCGGAACCGACAGCGGCCAAGGGACCCCAGCCCAGCCTAACCGCCCGATCACCAGCCAACCGGCCACAGCCAGCAATGGACTGGGGCCCGGCCAACGGAGCGCCGCCGTTCGGCAACTGCAAACCCGCTTGCGCCAGTTGGGCTTTTTTGCAACCACGCCCACGGGGTTCTATGGGCCAATCACCAGCCGGTCGGTGCGAGCTTTCCAACAGGCGGCGGGGTTGACCGCCACAGGTCGGGCAACGCCGGAAACCCTGCGGGCGATCGAAGCCCGTCTGGTGGCCCAACCGACGAATACCCGATCGACCAATACCCGATCGACCAATGGACAATCCGCCGATCGCCAAGCAGTCAGTCAGCGATCGACCCAGCCAACACCAGCCCAACCGGCCACCCCGGTCAACCCGCCCGATCGCCCGCCCATTCAGCCCCTCAATCCCGATTATCAAACCTTGAAACCTGGTGACAGCGGCGATCGGGTCAAGGCCCTTCAAGATCAGTTGCGAGCCTTGGGATTCCTCAAAGCCCGCAGCACCGGATTCTATGGCGACATCACCCAAGCGGCCGTCACCGCCTTCCAGAGATCGCGCCAACTACCCGCCACGGGCCAAGCCAGCCCCGCCACCCTCCGAGCCCTGTTTGGGGCCTCCAGCCGCAGCCAATCCAGCCCTAGCCCCAACTCGGCAACACCTGCCCGCGCTGTGCCTGCCTTCCAATCGCCTCAGCCAGCCGCCGCCCCGCGAGCCGTTCCTAACGCCAGCCCCCTGGCCCAGCGATCGCCCAGTGCCCGTAGCGATGATCGGTGGTTGATGCCGGGCGATCGAGGGGTGCGCGTCACGGCCCTGCAACAGCGCCTGGCCGCCTTCGGTCTCTTGGGATTCGATCGGGTAAACGGGGTCTATGACAACCTCACTGCCCAGGCCGTCATGAACTTCCAGCGATCGCGACGACTCAGCCCCACCGGCATTGCTGACCTAACCACCCAACGGGCCATGGGCCTGCTTTGAGGTTGCGCTCCCACGCGATCGGCTCATCCCCTCTCCGCCTTCCCATGCAACTCCCTGAACCCCTGTCCCGGCCTCGCCCCCTGCCCCTCTGGCTGGAATGGACCATCGTTAGCAGCCTCGTGGCCGGAACCGTTGGCTTTGGGCAACATCACCTGGCCTCTTGGCCCCAGTTCCCTTGGCTGCCCTGGTTGGGGCCCTTGCTGGGTGCGCCCTTTGTGGGGCTGGCCCAAGGCTTCGTGCTGCGATCGCACCTGCGCCGGGGCAAAGCTTGGGCCAAGGCCAGTGCGATCGGTCTTTGGGTGGGTCTATCGGTCGGTGGCTTGATGATCTGGTTGGGGCAGCGGTTGCCATCGGGCAATTTCTCAATTCTGCTAGCGGCCTTCCCGATCGCCGCCGCCATCCAAGGAGCCTTCCAAGCGCCCGTCCTGCGATCGCGCGTGCAACACCCCAACCGCTGGATTTTGATCTGTGCCCTGGCCTGGTTCGTGAACCTTTTCCCCATGTTGGTTTTTGGGGCCATGAGTCTGGACTGGCTAGAGGGCGCAATTGTCCCAGCGAGCTACGCCCTGCTGAACGGCCTCCTGAGCGGGGCGATCGTGGGGCTAATTCGGGGCGTTGGCCTCAGCCTGCTGCTCTATCCCCCATCCCCCCGGCAGCCGGCCCAACCGTCCGGATCTTGACAGGGCGATCGCCTGGAGCCAGCCGATCAAAACAACACATCCCCAAAGCAGCCCCCAAGAACAGCCCCAGAATCATCTTGAATACTTTCTAGAAAATTCCTAGAATTTTTTTCTGAAACCCTTGACAAATCAAAAAACTCTTGGCATTCTATTAAAGCGTCAAACGCAAGCGGGTGTAGCTCAGTGGTAGAGCGTCACCTTGCCAAGGTGAATGTCGCGCGTTCGAATCGCGTCACCCGCTCTGTAAAAGCAAAAAGCGACTGATTAGAGAAATCTGATTAGTCGCTTTTTGTTTTGCGCACTTTTTTCGTGCATTGGTTTCGATCGCGATCGTCGGCAAAAACACGACCCCCACCCCCTTCAGTTGCCAGCTCGGGCCAGGTATGCCACGACAGACACAAACAGCGCGATCGCCTCAGGAGTGCTCAGCGATGCCCCAAGATCATACCTAGCACTGAATCGTAGTTTTGTGGCTGCAGTTCAAATTACCGAATCACGGATTAGAGTTCAGGCGCAAAATTAGCGATCTCCGTATAAAAATTGAGTAATTAAGTCAAAAAAGATACCTAAAAAGGAAATTAATTGAAATTTCCATGAAGAGTGGTTCAAGTGTCTTGAATAGCCCAAACAGATCGAATATTGTTAGTCATATACCCAGAAGAGATGCGTTTTCGGCAAAAGCTCCTGATGTCGAACTGGCAATTCAAGTTAGTAATTGCATCTTTACTTAGATAAATTACTGAGCTTGAATCACTTCAGTTAATTTCACCGCGCCTACCAAGCCCCTCAACCCTACTACTCTATCCTTGCTGGTCAATGACAATGGAACGACAAACTACCAATTTAGTTAGCTTTTGGGGTCGTGCAGTTGGTTCCGCTGCAGTTGCAGTCGTTGCTTCTGCACTGTCTGCCGCCAGCGCTCACGCTGTTACTTTTAACTTTACAAATATCACTGGTAATAGCGCAGTCAATGCCCTCGCAGGTGAGAGCCAACTGCGCCTTGATGTGACTGATAGCGGCAGCAACAAGGTGCTGTTCAAGTTCAGTAATACGGGCCTGGCGGCATCCTCAATCACTCAGATCTATTTTGATGACGTGGATAGCTCGCGCTTCCTGAAGACCTCGGGTGTCGGCATCAACGACTCTGGTGCTGGTGTTAATTTTGATTCGTTGGACAGTGGCGGCAATTTACCCGGCGGCAACACGGTCAAATTTGATGAAGACTTCAACTTCAAAGCCAAGTCGCCTGTGCAACCCAGCGGCGTAAATCCGGGTGAGTGGGTCGAGTTCCTGTTCAGCCTCAATACGGGCAAAACCTTCAATAGCCTGATTGATGCGATCACGGCCGGTGCGTTTGACATTGGTTTCCATGTTCAAGGATTTGCGAACGGTGGCAGTGAGTCCTTCGTGATTGCCACTCCGACTCCCGAGCCAACTCCTACGCCGGAACCGACTCCTGAACCGACTCCTACACCGGAACCCACCCCTGAGCCGACTCCCGAGCCTACGCCGGAACCGACTCCTGAGCCGACTCCCGAGCCTACGCCGGAACCGACTCCTACACCGGAACCCACCCCTGAGCCGACTCCTACACCGGAACCCACCCCTGAGCCGACTCCTACACCTGAACCGACTCCTGAACCGACTCCTACACCTGAACCGACTCCTGAACCGACTCCTACACCTGAACCGACTCCTGAGCCGACTCCCGAGCCTACGCCGGAACCTACCCCGGAACCGACTCCCGAGCCTACGCCGGAACCGACTCCGAAGTCTGTGCCGGAACCTGTGAGCGTGATGGGCTTGGTGGCTCTGGGCGCTGTGCTGCGTACCATGAAGCGCCGCCGCCACTAGACTTGATCGCCTGGATGGGTGAAGCCCAGGTCTGAAACCGATTCTGTCTAGCTAATGTTGCAGCCCCTGAGATCCTGAGCGGATTTCGGGGGCTTGTTTTTGGGCGAGGTTATTCAGTGGGAAACAGGCCGATCGGGATTCGCTACCCTGAAACTAGCTAGCCTTGAGCGAGGGCGCGTGGGTTGGTTTGAGTTCACATTCAGCGATCGGGAACGATCGGGAAGATTGCGATGTTGTTGCCCCAAGCGATTCGAGATTATGTCAAAGCCCAGTTCCCGATCGAACAGCAAGAAACCGTGCTGGGAATTTTGGTGAACTATCCCCAAGACCCGGCCGCCACAGCCCACACGGAGCAAGTGTTGATGGCGGCGCTGACCCTGGCGGGTGGCAACCTGGGACAGTTGAAGGCCTATGTGGAAGTGGCGATCGAGGATGAGGCGGAGTTGCTGGGTTGGGCCGCAGCGGCAGGAATGCACCCCTAATCGGTTTTTTTGAGGGGGCGCAAGTAGCCCTCGATCGCGAAGTCTTGGCCCACCGATCGCCAGGTGACCCGCTCCAGGGCGATCGCGTCGCCCATTTGGGTCAGCCCTAAATCGCCCACCGGCGACGGAGCTGCCACGCCGCCGACAATTTTGGGCGCAATAAACGCCAGGATTTTTTGCACCGATCCATCGGCGATCGCCTGGGCCGACAGGGCCCCGCCACATTCCCACAACACCGATAGAAATTGCCGCTGATTCAGCACCTCGATCGCCCGGGCCGGCGACAGATCCGGCACTTCCTGCACCTCAACGCCCCGATCGCGCAACCAAGCCTGCATTTCCGGATTCGCGCCCGGCAGCGTCAACACCAAAGTTGGCGCTTCCGACGGCTCCCACAGGTGCAAAATCCGACCATCGGCCGTGGTTTGGGGCAACTCCAGCCGCCGAGTCATCACCACCCGCAGCGGGTCGTGACTTTCCAGGCCGTGACTGGTGAGCTTGGGGTTATCTCGCCGCACCGTGTTGCCCCCCACAATCACCGCATCGCAACCGGCCCGCAAGCGATGCACCTCCGCCCGGGCCCGCTCATCGGTCACCCAAGCGCTGTGGCCGTGGGTAGTGGCAATTTTGCCATCCAGGGTCATGGCATATTTCAAAATGCCCAGGGGCCGACCCTGCTGAATTCGATAAAAAAACGGCTCATTCAGCCGATCGCAAGCGGCCCGTTCCACCCCCACCAAGGTTTCAATGCCCGCCGCATTTAACGTGGCAATCCCTTGGCCCGCCACCTGGGGGTTCGGATCCACCGTTCCAATCACCACCTTGGCCACGCCCGCTTCCACCAGCGCCTTGGAACAGGGCGGCGTGCGGCCGTAGTGATTGCAGGGTTCAAGGCTGACATACACGGTGGCTCCCCGCGCCCGATCGCCCGCGGCCCGCAAGGCAAACACCTCCGCATGGGGCTGACCCGCGCCGGGATGGAACCCTTCTCCCACCACTTCCGTACCCTGCACAATCACGCTACCCACCATTGGGTTTGGGGCCGTGCGCCCCAGGGCCTGACGCGCCAACGCCAAACAACGGCGCATCATTGCCCGATCGAACTCGGTGGCAGCGGGGGCATCGACGGCGACAAACTCAGACATAGGACGAGACAGGAGCAAGGGCGATCGCGATCGAATCCGCGATTCTTTCAACCAAATGGTATAGGCAGAGGCCCATCTGCCCCCCAAAATGGCCCGATTCTGTTCTGAAGTGCTTTACCCGTCCACTGGCCGATCGGGATCGATGCCCAGGGCGCGTAACTGTTCCGCCAGGTGATCGGCTCGTTGGCGCTCCTGTTCAGCCCGTTGGATGGCGGCCTCGGCGCGCGATCGCTCGTTCAACAGTTGCTCGCCCAATTCCGCGTAGGTCAAAAAGGGCTGACCGTTGGGCTGAAACAGATTCAGGCTGGTTTCGGTGAATTCAAAGCGGATGCCCAAGCGCGGACTCGCCCAATTTTCCATGGACTCGATCGGGTTCAGCCAGGGTGTCGGTGCTGCCCCGCGCAAAAACCCGCTGAGTTCATGGCGATCGGGGTCATAGATGTAATATTCCTCGACTCCGTGGCGATCGTAAAACACCTGTTTTTTCAGCATCTCTGCTAATCGATTGCCGGGCGACAAAATCTCAAAAACCACCTGCGGGGCGATGTTTCCTTCGTGCCATTGCCTATAGGAACCCCGATCGCCCTTGGCCACCCCAAACACGACCATCACATCGGGCGCTTGGCGAGTTTTGTTGTCGCCTTCCACGGGATACCAAAGCAGGTCGCCGGCCACAAACACTTGATCATTCTGGGCAAAAATCCAATCTAGGTTGCCTTGAATGACCGTAATCCAGCGGAATTGTTGGGTGTTGTCTGCGATCGGTTGGCCATCGCTGTCGGGATAAATCACCGCTGGAGGAGTTTGCGGATCGAGTTGAGCAATCATGGGGTGGGCCTCGCGGGTGTTGCGGTTGCGGTTTGGGCCATGGCTCCCATTATGCCCATTCGGTTTGGGTGGAGCCTCAGGAAACTCGCGGCTGATGCACCGATTCGGCGGGCATTTGTTGCACGATTTCCATAGTTTTGATGCTGACGGTGCAGACGCGCTGAATCAAATCGATCGCCCGTTCTTTGTAGTCGGCAAAGCGATAAGTATTAAACAGTTCGCGAATGGTGGGGTCTTTGGGGGTCTTTTCTTTGTGTTGATCTAAGACCCATTCGATCGCGCTGCGGTTGCCAAGTTTGTAGTCCCAGGCGATCGGGGGAATGCCGCTGAGGGTGGTGAGCCGATCGATTTGAATGGTTCCCTTGGTTTTGTCGGCTTTCAGTTTGGGTGGGTTGGCTTTTTCGTCGGGGGGCAGGTCGGTGCGATCGAGCGGGTAGGGTTCGATCGCCTCGTAATTAATATGCCAATCCATCAGGTCGCGGCCCCAATTTGCCCATTGCCAAAAGTCTGCGTAGAGGGGCAGTCGGGGAAAGTCACGTTTAAGGTTAATTTCGTATTTTTGCCGATAGGCGGGATGGTGCAAAACGGCGTAGGTGTAATGAAAAATATCGAGTCGTTGAATCTGTGAATCCTGATAGTTGTCGCGGAATTGTTGCAGCGCCCAATCGGTGATGTTTTCGCTGCGATTGCCGTCGCGATCGTAGGTGTAAATTGGTAGGCATTGAGTTGGACGGCCACCAAAATCCAATGCAGGAATACAATCAGCAGACTGCACCAAAAAAGGTATTTGAGTATGACTTGTAATGGCAATTACTTTGTTCTCTAAATCCGGAAGAGAGAACAGGTCAGAAATTCTATAGGTTCTTCCATTAAAGTGTGAATCAAAATACAAATGAATTTGACTATATGGGCGGCAGCAGCTTTTTCTGATCGATTTGGGGTCAAATTTTTTCTGAATACCTCGCTTTAGGTAAGTTTCCAAGTCTTCGTCCCATTTCATATCGAGAGACTCGCGGCGCTTGCCAGTTTTTAGGCGTTCTTGATAGGCGGCGATCATATACTTGACTTTCTGCTCAAGGCTTTCACGCGAGAAGTCATAAACCCACTCATCTCGCTGGGTTTTTACGCCCGCCGAAAACAGACGAAAAACACATCGATCGCCCCGTCCTGCCTTCACTTCCTTATCAACCAGCGGCAACAACTGATCAAAATCGTTATCCGTCTGATTAATCCAGTTTTGTTTCGCATCGGGCCTAATCCGCACCATCTCGGACTTGGCCAACAACTCCAGCGAGCTTTCAGCCAAAAACCGCAGCTTTTCCTTAGCCGTCGCCATTTCCGGCTGATCGATATAGAAAATTCGGCAATTGCGTTTTTCACCCGGTTCAACTGGCAGCTTCACACAAAAGGCGATCGCCACGCCCGCTTGAATTCCAAACACATTGTGCGTCGTACCCGAAAGCTTCGGATTCTCGCGCACATCACCCCCTAAATCCAGCAAGTAAATATAGTCAAATTCCTCAGAAAAGCACTTCCGAACGCCATCAAAAGCCCGAGAGTTAATGAATGATCGATTCGTAATAAACGAAATAATTCCCTGACCACGCAACCGATCAGCCGCCCAGCGATAAAACCGCACATACATATCGTAAACAGCGATTTGATTTTGGGCTGTTCCTTTTTTGATATAGCTTTCCTTAACCCGCTTATCAATTTCCTTGTAAGGACGATTTGGATTACGGAGATTAAAATTTTCCTGCCAAGCGTTATAGGGCGGATTGCCAATAATCACCGTCAAATCTTCCGCATTTTGCCGCCGAATCCGTTCCGTGTTTTCCACCGAAAGCGAAAACAGATCCTTTTGCTCCTCCTTCAACCCTGCATGATCCAACGTATCCAAAAAGCAAATATTGTTGAACTCCTCATACGTTCCGGTTTTCTGCTGATAGCAATATTCAATATTCAAATTCGCAATGTAGTACGGCAAAATTGCCACCTCATTGCAAAACAAATCCTCTCGATATTTTTGCTTCAGCGTTTGCTCCGGCCAAAGATCAATCAACTCCGTGATAAACGTCCCCGTCCCCGTCGCTGGATCGAGAACCTTCACACCCAGATCAGATAACAGCCGATCGAAATGTTTCTCCAGCAGGTAATTTGTCCCTTGGATCATGAACTTCACAATTTCCGACGGCGTGTAGACAATCCCCAGGCGATCGGCCGCCTTTGGGTTATAAGCCTTATAGAAATTTTCGTAAACCGACTTCAGAAACTCTTGCTTCTCGTGATGATCCGCGATCGCCGCCGACTGCTGCCGAATCACCCCGTAATAGTGGTCGATCGACTTCAGCACATTTCGCCGCAACCCACCCGTAAAAAACGTATCCACCACCGATTGCACTTGCCGCGCAATGTTGTTGTCCCGGTGAAATTGCGCGTCATTAAACACATTCAGGAAAATATCCTCAGACAAAATATGCTGAATCAAAATTTCCTGCACATCAAACAGCGTAATTTGCGGATTAATCGACGTTTTGCAGGTTTCCCAAAACCGATCGCGCAACGCCAAAAATCGCTGATTGCTGGTTTCTTCCTGGGCGATCGTTTCCCGCAACACCTCCACAATTTGCGGCAAATCCTCCCGAAACTTCTCGATCGCCTGCCGGAATCCCTTCACCTCCGGCCGCTCATAATCTAAAAACTGATTGAGGCAACGATCCAACGCCGCCGCATCCGCCAATTCAATCCGAAATGCTTCCTCACCGCTTTGAATCAGAACCGCCGTTTCGGTGTTTTCAAATAAAATATTGTCGTCGGGATAACCCTTTTCAAATTTGGCCGCAATTTCCTGATCGAGGTCGTCCTTGGTGTCTTTTGCTTCCCAATAACCCAAATCGAAGCGCAGGGCATTTTTCACCACCCCATCAAACTTGATGATGTTGCCTCGGGCCGTGCGCGTCGAAATTTCCTCCACCAATCGATAGTTGCGAGGCCGGCAATAGCCATCTAACAAATTGGCAAAGGATTTTCGCAAATTGCTTTCGTTGAACTGCCCGCCATATCGCTTGCAATCCGCCAAATCTGCATAGTAGCGATCGATCAGCAAGCGCGACATATCCCAATCTCCCAGCCAAAATGCGGACATCCCACCCGCAAAGATCCTATTTTTTTGTATCACATTTCAGGAAGCCGTAGAGATTTTGCAGATCGGATTTTTCCGCAGCGATCGCTCCATTCAACAAGGCTCGATCAGGTAGGGGCGTACTGCTGTACGCCCTCCAACCGGGTCGATCAATTGCCATGAATTGACAATTAAAGTGTCTTCCCCAATTGTAGGGTGCATGGGAGCAACCCCCAATGGCCACGAAACGCTTCATTTGTACTCCCATGCGCCGCAGAATGATCGCCACTCAACCGAATGATGGTCGTTGAATGCGCGATGGGTGGCGGTGCATGGGAGATGAATTGAGATTGCTATTTCCTTCCGAACGTTCTCCCATGCACCCTACGGGTCGATCGAGCGGTGAATGATGGAGTAGGGCCAGACCCGCCGATCGACCATTTCGCAATGATCGATAATGATCAATAAATCTGGAGTCAAGCGATCCAATTCAATGATTAAAAAACGCAAAAACTTTTCCAGCTTCACCCTTACAGAAGCCTATCAACACCTAAACCTAACCGAATTAAAACCATGGGAACTGGACAGCCCAACGCGATCGCCTAGCGCCTTCTTTCAAGAACGCCTGCGCCGCCTGCAAGCCCATTTTGATTTACGCTATTGCGAAAAATCCAAAGAACTGATTATTGATGCATTTTGCGAAGAAGCCATTACCGATCTAGAAAATCTCAAAATCTGGAAAGGCGTTAAGCTAGAAACAGCACAAGTCACCGGCAATGTTGATTACTTAATCACAGAGCGCCGAGACTATGTGTCCGCCCCTTTTTTGTGCATTGTGGAAGCCAAAAAAGACGACTTTGAGCAAGGATTAGCCCAATGCTTAGTGGAAATGAAAGCTTGCCAAGATTGCAATGGCGATCGAACTATTGAAGTGTTGGGAATTGTCACCAATGGCGACGGCTGGCGGTTTTATCGGCTCGATTCGTCCGGTCAGGTTTATGAAACGGGCTTATACTCCAATCGCAATCCAGCCGAATTGTTAGGAGTGCTGCACCAACTGCTGAAACAGTGCAACCAAGCCGGGCGATCGACCCATTAATTCAAAATCGTGTGTAGCGGATCAGAGGGCGCATGGCGATGCATCCCCACGAGAATTGATCAATTTTTTCCGCATCGATCGCTCCAATCAACAAGGCCCAATCAACGTATCGGAGGGCCCATGGTGATGCGCCCCCACGGAAATTGATCGATTTTTCCGCATCGATCGCTCCAATCAACAAGGCCCGATCGGGTAGGGGCGTACCGCTGTACGCCCTCCAACCGGGTCGATCGGTTGAGTGGTCAAAATTTTCGGTGTATGGGAGAAAAATCAACCATTTCATAACAATTTAGCCTTACTTCCATCCAACCTACGGGATGATCGATTCAGTTGATCATTGACATTTAAGGATTCATATTTTCTCAGCAGTTTGATGCGATCTTAAGGATCACGCAAACTAATCGCTCAGAACAAAAGTAAGCGCAATGACTGTAGTAGCCGTGTTGGGCATGGGGTTAATGGGTCGGGCTGCGGCCGGGCGGCTGGCAGCAGCGGGGCAGGAGGTGGTGGCTTGGAATCGATCGCCCGAGGCTCTGGAACCGTTGCAAGGGATCGATCGCCTGAGCGCCACGACGGACTTGGCGGCGGCGATCGCCCCGGCCGATCGGGTGGTGTTGTGGCTGGCGGATGGGGCCGCGATTCGATCGGTGCTGCTGGAAGGGGTGATCGGGGCACTGTTGGCGGACAAAACCGTGGTGCAAATGGGGACGATCGCCCCGGAGGAAAGCCGGGCGATCGGCGCTGAGTTAACCGCTTTGGGTTGTGACTATTACGAAGCGCCCGTCCTGGGCAGCATTCCCGAACTGAGCGCGGGCAAATTGCTGTTGATGGTGGGGGCCACGCCGCAACAGTTCGATCGCGATCGGGCTTGGTTGCAAACCTTTGGCCCCGAGCCGCTGTTGGTGGGGCCCGTGGGGTCGGCGGCGGCCCTGAAGTTGGCGATGAATCAGTTGATTGGGTCGCTGACGACGGCGTTTGCGGCCAGTTTGGCTCTGGTGCAGCGGGAAGGGATTGCCGTTGAGACCTTTTTGCAGATTTTGCGACCCAGCGCCCTCTATGCGCCGACCTTTGACAAGAAGTTGCAACGGATGCTTGATCGGGACTTCGATCGCCCCAATTTCCCCACGAAGCATCTGCTGAAGGATCTGGACTTGTTCACCCAGGCGGCGGGATCCCAAGGAATCGAGACGGCTCCGGTGCAGGCGGTGCGGGCGGTGGTGGAACGGGCGATCGCTCTGGGGTTGGGCAACACGGACTATTCGGCGTTGTTCGAGGCGATTGCTCCGGTGACGGAGCCGCAACCTTAGGCCGATTGGGCAGCGGCGTGAATGGGCGATCGTTGGGGCGATCGTTTTTAAAATGAGTTTCGGGCTACAGCGGCCGTTGCCAACGGTCATGGTGATTGCTGTTTAACCCTTGAAGCTTTCATCGATTCATCGTTGAATAGTTATTCTAAATTCATTACACTCGATCACCTGCCCGATCGACCCGCCTGCTCCCATCCCCTAGACCCCAAGTTGTTGCCATGTCCTCTGTTCTGTTGAATCCTGTCGATCGCACCACTGGGCCTCGCGCCCGTCGTGTCTACATCGTCGGTGCGGGCGTGGCGGGCTTGTTGACCGCTTGGGCCATTCGCCAAACGGGCCAAACGGAACTGCCCTTGGTAATGGTCGATCGCGCCACCACGCCGGGGGCGGGCCTGACGGCGGGCAATGGGCGCAGCTTGACGGCCACCGAAGGGCTGGTGGCCGGGGGTCTCACGGCCGCTCAGTTGGCCCAAGCCTTTGAAACGCCCATGGATCAAGGGGGCTATGCTTATCCGGGGTTTGTGGCCCAAGGGGCCGATCGAGCTGCGATCGGGGCATTTTTGGAGCGGGCCTGGGCCCAGGAACCCGAAGCAGCTGATCGGGAGCGGGCGATGCTGCAATTGGGGTTCCGCAATTTGCACCTTTGGCGCGAGCTGGCGGAACAGGATCCCGCTTTGGCGGCCCGCACCGGTTTGCAATTGGGGGCGAAACTGCGGGTTTATCAGGGTTCCCAAGCCGCCACCAAGGCTAGCCAAGAGGTGGCGCGGCTGCATCGGGCCGCGGGCGATCGCTCCGTGGCGGCCCTGGTGTCGGTGGCGGAGGCCTTGGCCCTGAATCCCGGTTTGGCTCCTTTTTTGGGAGCGGCGGACTTTGCGGGCCAAATTACCCGGCAACCGGGGGGCGCAATCCATGCGGGCCGATTGGTGGCGGAATTAACCGATCGGCTGAATCAAATGGGGCGGATTCAGTGGCAACTGAACACGGAAATTGCCGGAATCGATCGAGATGCCAGCGGTCAAATCCAGCAATTGCGGGCCCACCACGGGGGCAAGGCGATCACCCTCGGTCGCGCGACCGATCGGTTCATCTTTGCCACGGGGTTTGATCCGCTGCTGGAACAAAGCGGCGCGGTGAGCCAACCGCTCTTCCCGATCGCAGGCACATCGATCACGTTCGCCATTCCCCGATCGGCGATCGCTCAGGGCCTGACTTTTCCCCGCCGGGCCTGGAAACAGGACGGCAGCGCCGGGCCGTTGGTGATCAGCCCCACCCTGATTCCGGCGGCGGCTTTTCTCGATTGGTTAGATCAGCAGCGGGCGCTCGATCGCCTGGCATTGGATATGAGCGGGGATGCTACTGATTGGATCGATCGCGCCTGGGCCGCGGCCTGGGGCGATCGGCTCATTCCTCTGGATGTTGTGGATCCGCGTCGGCTCGATCGATTCCACCCGGAAGCTCTGGGAGCCGCCGCTGGAGATTGGGAAATTCGGATCGGCGGCTGCAAGTTTTATCCCGGGGTCGATCGGCCCCTGGATTTACAGCACCCCGGCGCACGTTGGGCCTTGCGATCGCAACTGAGGGCGGCGGCGCAGTTCTTTCCGGAACTGTGGGCGCTCCATGGCTCCCCCACTTTGGAGTCTGAATCCCCAGATTGGGCGGCGTTGGCGGCTCTGCAACCCTGGGTGGGGGCGCGGCCAGTCCATGCGGATGGCCAATCAACGGTGGCTCCCTGTGGCCCCAACGGGTTTGTGATCACGGGAACCGGGTCTTGGGGGTTGGCCAGCGGCCCCAGCAATGGGCAACGGGCGGCCGGCTGGCTGGCGGATTTACCCGCCGCGATCGACTCCTAGGGATTCAAAAATCAACACAAGCTTTGTTTCTGTTGGGTTTCGCCCCTCAACCCAACCTACAAAACTACAAAACTACTAGGAATTCAAAAATCAGCGCCTAGAAATTCCTCAACAACCGTTGATTAACCCAAAATCAAGAAATCAAAAGGCGATGGCCACCAAGACCACCGCCTTTTTCAGAGCGAAAACCTAACGTTGGGTCAATTACAGACCGTTCGCAAAGGTTTGGAACACGCCCGACTGCACCACGGAATAAACCGCGTAAGCGAAGGCCGCGCCGCCGATGCCACCGATCGTGAAGCCGCCAGCAAACTCGCTCCAGCCTTCCTTCGTGCCCAACTCAGCAGGTACTTCGGACACGGCCACGGAGGCCAAAGGAGCCTTGGTCGTCACGTTGCCATAGACCGACAGGCACAACGACAGAATCGTCACCAAAATAATTGCTTCAATCAAGCCCACCAAAGTGCCGTAGCTAGTGTTGCGGAATTGGCTCGTGAAGGCAAAGGGCCCAAACAGCAAATAACCATGGGCCATGCCCACTTCCAAACCACGACGAATCGGCGACAGGCCCTTGCGGTAGGCCGGCAGATTTTGAATCAAAGCCTTCGTAAAACCAGAACCGGAGATCGGAGTCACCAGATCGCCGACCTGGGGATCGCCGTTATGAGAAACCACGTCCAAAGCCATAGTTTTCCCTCTAGAGGTTAAGCGTGCAATCAGCGGGACAAAGCGTTTTCAAAACTGGTTGTTTGGATCGTGGGCCGGTGTTCTGGCTGCCCTTTGGCAGGCCCAACCCAACGCCCAAACTGCGATCGCCCTTTATTTAGAAGGGCGGCACCAAGTAATCCGGATGGAACCGGTTGAATTCAATCAACAGGCCAGCGGTGAAGGTAACCCAAGCGGCTGCCAACACGGGAGCCGAGGACAAATAGCGCTGCAAGTCTTTCATGGATGGTCTCCGAATCCAGATCTCTAAAAACAGGGGAGTGGGGGTTGATCGGCCATGGCCCAGGCGGGAACGGAAACGGGGCGATCGCTGATAACAGGGAAGCGATCACCGGGTCGGTTGGTTGTGCCTCCCAGCCCCAGGCGATCGCTCACAGAATCAGTTGTTTGCCAGCAACGGAGGCTGACCGATCGGGGTCGTCATCCGATTTGTCACCATAAACCTGTGCCCTTACCGCACCCCGGTAAACCAACCGGGTTTAGCGAGGCGAAACCGTAATTTCGCTTTCTTTGGCCAACAACTTGCCGCTGCTGAATTCAGCCAAGGCCGCTGCGGGCCAAGCCGCACCACCCAAGGAGCACTTCACAGCCAAAGGCACGTTGATGATGATTTCGCTTTCTTCGGGGCTGTCACCCTTCTTGATGGCTTGCAGGTACGAACGACCAGCCCAGCCAATCCAGCCAGCGATGTACAGGAAAGCCAAGCTCGGGATCGTGAATTCTGCCAGGTGAGACAGGTTGCCATCGGTGATCAAGTGAGGCAGACCCTCTTCACCGCACAGCAGAGTGGAATAGTTTTCAAAACGAGCTTTCGCCTGGGGCGTGGTGGCTGCTTTGGCGCGCTTCACGAAGGCAGCGTTCTGGCCGCAGGGGGTCAGGTTAGCGTAGTAATCTGCCTTAGCCGGGGCAGCAAACCCAAACCAGAGGCAAACCGCTAGCGCAATTGCAAACAACTGACGCATAGATTGTTTCCTTTCTTTATGAAACAATACGTTTCTGTTACAAATCACGGCAATTTGTCGCGAGAACTTTGCCCGATCGCCCCGTGGGTTTGGATCCCTTTAAGGAGGAACACCAGACCGCGCAAGGCTAGGCAGAGGGCGCGTTTGAAGTCTTCGGCCGAAACCAGTTAGACTTCAACAAATAGCCAATACTGCCCCTCACCATATCAGCCAAATTCCCAACGATGGCGACTGCTTTAGCAATTGAAACAAGTTGTGATGAGACGGCGGTGGCGATCGTAAAGAATCGTCAAGTGCTGGCCAATGTGGTCTCGTCGCAAATTGCCCTCCACCAGCCCTACGGCGGCATTGTGCCGGAAGTGGCTTCCCGGGGCCATGTGGAAACGATTAATTGGACGATCGCCCAAGCGCTCCAGGAATCGGGTCTCGATTGGGGGGCGATCGACGCGGTGGCCGCCACCAGTGCGCCCGGTTTGGTTGGGGCCCTGTTGGTGGGGCTAACGGCGGGCAAAACCCTGGCCATGCTGCACCAAAAACCCTTTTTGGCGGTGCATCATCTAGAAGGACATATCTGCGCCTCCTATTTAATGGAGCCAACGTTGCAGCCGCCATTCCTGTGTCTGTTGGTCTCTGGGGGCCACACCAGCTTGATTGCGGTGCGCGGCTCGGGTGTTTATGAAACGGTGGGTCAAACCCGGGATGATGCGGCGGGGGAAGCCTTTGACAAGGTGGCGCGACTGATGGGCTTGGGCTATCCGGGCGGGCCCGTGATCGATCGCCTGGCGGCCGAGGGCAATCCCAAGGCTTTCAAGTTGCCCGAAGGGCGCGTTTCGTTGCCGGACGGAGGCTTTCATCCTTACGATTGCAGCTTCAGCGGCCTGAAAACGGCCATGTTGCGATTGGTGCAAAAACTGCAAGCGGAATCCCCTGAGCTGCCCTTGGCGGATTTGGCCGCCAGCTTCCAAACGGCGGTGGTGAATGCCCTCACCAAGCGGACGATCGCGGCGGCGCAGGATCTGGGCTTTTCGACGATCGCGATCGGGGGTGGGGTGGCGGCCAATCGTGGCCTGCGGGCAACCCTGGCGGCGGCGGCGGAACCCTTGGGGCTACGGGTTTTGTTCCCGCCCATGAAGTTCTGCACCGATAATGCGGCCATGATTGCCTGTGCGGCTGGTGAACATTTCGATCGGGAGCGACAATCGCCCCTCAGCACCGCCGCCCAATCGCGCCTGGGTTTGGAACAGGTGCTGACTCTCTATCCGAAGGTGGAACCCCCGAAACAATCTCCCTGGGTGCTGGAATCCCTGGAGATCGAGGAAGGTTGGACGATTCCTGTTGAACGATCGGAGCCAGATCCACAGGGACGATTTTCGGTTAATTAAGCAAAAACGGTGGCCCTCAAGAACAATGGGACTCCACCAACGGGCTGGGCGACAATATCCCCATCATCGCGCCACTGCTCCAAGTCAGATCAGAAAACATTGAGGGCAGCGGCAACCGCAAACAGAAACTGCTGCCTTCTCCCAAGGTTGAGTTCACCGTCAGCTCGCCCTGATGTCGATCGACCACAATTTGGCGAGCGATCGCCAAACCCAACCCCGTGCCGCGACCCACACCTTTGGTCGTGAAAGCCCAATCAAAAATGCGCTGCTGCACCGCCTCGCTCATTCCAAAGGCATTATCACGAATCCAAATTTCCACCGATTGTTGATCGGGTGCTAGGAGGGTTTCGACTGTGATGGTTGGCTGCCGAGTTGCCAATTCCACAGAGGATTGTTGATGGGTGGCTTCATCGAAGGCATCGATCGCGTTAGCCAACAAATTCATAAAAACCTGGTTGAGCTGTCCCGGAAAACAAGGCACTTCCGGCAAGTTTCCATACAGTTTTTGAACCAAAATTTCTGGGCGGCGATCGCTTGCTTTCAGGCGGTATTTCAAAATCAACAGGGTACTGTCCAAGCCCTCATGGATATCTGCCAAGACCTGAGCATCTTCGTTGTCACTATCCGATCGCGAAAAGGTTCGCAAACTGGTGCTAATTTCTGCAATGCGATGGCTAGCGGCCTTCATGGAATCCAGGATTTTCGGTAAGTCCTCGCGAATTAAGTCCAGCTCAATATCTTCCGCATGATCCAAAATTTGGGCACTCGCTTCCGAGTAGGTCTGTTGATAACAGTCCAAATGCTCCATCAAATCTTCTACATAGTCTTGAATGTGCTCAATGCTGCCCCGTAAAAACCCGATCGGGTTATTAATTTCATGAGCAATCCCTGCCACCAGGTTTCCCAGGGCAGACATTTTTTCACTTTGAATTAGGTGCAATTGGGAAGCTTGCAGAGCCGCATTTTTTTGATCCAAATCTTGCTCCAATTGTTTGGTCAACAATCGAATTTGCAAATGAGTTTTGACCCTTGCGAGTACCTCTTGTTCTTGGAAGGGCTTTGTGATGTAATCCGCTGCTCCTAAATCTAAGGCCCTAATTTTGCTATCCGTATCCGAAAGCGCGGTCATAAAAATAATTGGCACCGATCGAGTCAAGGGATCGGCCTTCAAGCGCTGACAAGTTTCAAACCCGTCAATTCCCGGCATCATCACATCCAAGAGAATCAAATCTGGCAGTTCTCGTTGCACCTGCTGCAGCGCCCGTTCACCGCTGGTGGCAATGGCCACCTCAAATCCCGCATCGCTCAACGCTTCACAAACCACATCCAAATTCGTTGGCGTATCATCCACAATCAAAATCAAACCCGATAGCATATTGGTCATGAGAACTCTCCAAAGGTTGATGGCTGACTGGTAATGGCTGACCCAGCAATGGCCGGCCCAGTTTTCTCTTCGCTGGGCAGTGATTGATCTTGACTGGCCAGGGCCGTTTGCAGCAGGGTTTCAATCCGTTCCGCTTGGAAGGTTTTCGCCAAAGATCGCAGTTCCTTCCAGAAGGATTGCATTTGCGGATCTTGGGTTTGCAGGGGGTCAATGACTGCCAAGAGTTGTTTTAAGCGTCCCCGCTGGGCCAGATCTAGCAGATTTTCCAGGGTTGCCCGATCGGGTAAATGAATTGCTTTTTGTTCGGCGAATTCATTCGTTAAATGGGCTATCGTGGACTGGGAATCCGCAGCAGCAGCCTCCGATTCATAGCGCCAAACCACACCCAAATGGCGCTGTAAACTGTCCAGCAAATTTGCCATTAGCACTGGCTTGGCTAAAAAATCATCACCGCCTGCTTCGATGCTGGTTTGGCGATCGAGTTGCGTCACAGAAGCAGAAGAAACCAAGATTTTTAAGTGACAAAGCAGCGGATCATGGCGGACTTTTTTCAGCATTTCAAAGCCATCCATCACAGGCATAGCTAAATCCGTAATCACCAAATCTGGGAGTTGATTGGGACTCTGCGATCGCAAATAGTTCAAGGCCGCTTGCCCATTTTCCGCTTCGGTCAAACCAAATCCCAGCGGCTCTAAAAATGCCACCAACACCGATCGATTCTCGGGGCGATCGTCCACAATCAACAAATTGAGTTTTGCCCCCTCATAGCCCACCACCAATTGACTGAGGGACTCCAGCAGCGGCACTTGCCAGCGATCGGTTTCTGGGAATGACAACTGGAACGAAAAAATACTCCCCACTCCCAAGGTGCTTTGTACTTGAATGGTGCCGCCCATCAACTGCACCATTTGCTGGCTGATGGCCAAACCCAAGCCGGTTCCTTCGGCATTTCTGCGGCGATCGCCCACCTGCTCAAAGGCCGTGAACAAACGCCCCAACTGATCGGCACTCATGCCAATGCCCGTGTCTCGAACCACGAACCGCAAGCAAGGTTGTGCTGGTTGGTGGGGGTTTGTGGCGGTTGCCAAGGGGCGATCGACCCATTGCACCTGCAACGTCACCGATCCCGCATCGGTGAACTTAATGGCATTGCCCAACAAATTAATCAACACCTGACGCAGGCGTTTTTCATCCAACAGCAACCCCTCCGGTAGAGGGTGATCGGCTTCATAGATAAAATTCAGTTCTTTCTGTTCGGCACGGATTTTGCAAATTTCGATCACACTTTGTAAAAATGCTGGAAAATTCACCGGAGCGGGCAAAATTTCTAGCTTTCGCGCTTCGATTTTGGACAGATCTAAAATGTCATTAATCAAATTCAACAAATGAGAGCCACATTGGTAAATCACCGTTAACCCGTGCTTCTCCTTTTGGGTCATGGTGCGCGATCGCAGGAGAATTTGGGCATAGCCTAAAATGCCGTTCAGCGGTGTTCGCAATTCATGGCTCATATTGGCCAAAAATTCACTCTTGGCCGTGTTGGCCACATCCGCCGCCTCTTTGGCTTTGGCCAGGGCTACTGTTTGCTGTTGGGCTTGATTCAGCAAGGCAATATTTTGGGTAAAAATCTGCTCAAATGTTTTTGCCAAAAAGCCAATTTCATGATCAGGCATTTGCGGAGGCAAGGTGAAAGTCATGCCTGCTTGGCTAATCCCGATCGCCTGCTGAAGCTGATTCAAAGGCCGCAACACCAGACGCTGCAACAGCAAAGTTCCCAAACCCAAAATGCCAATGATGCCAGCCCCCCAAGTCACCATGGAAGTCAGAAAACTTTGGCGAATTTCCAAGGCCGTTTGCTCTTGATCCAGCATCACCACGGCCAACCCTCGTTTCCCTTGCACCTGAAAAAGTGTGCTGCTAAAGGGCATCAGGCTCACCAATACCGATCGCCCCTGCAATTGCATGGGGTAACTGGCTTCAACCCCTGAAGCGGCTGCCCCTTGAATCGGTTCCGCCAGAGCAGGATATTTCGCAGCATAGGATTGGTTTTCTAGGAAGCCGGAACTATGGGTTAAAACCGTGCCATCGGGTCGCAAAATGGCAATTTCCAACACCGTTGGCAAGGTGGCATAGTTTTGCACTACCCGCCGCAAAATGCTCTCTTGACTAATTTCCAGCAGTCCTTCCGTCGCAAACTGCAACCCTTGGGTAATGGCAAAGGCCCGCTTGCCCATTTGGTTTTGTAATTGGGCCGAAATGAGCTGATAGTTCACGCCCAAAATAGTTACCCCGATCGCCATCAAGGAAATTCCTAGCTTGCTGAGGAGCTGCCGAGCCAAGCTGCGGGCAGGGGCAACTGTTTTGGGAGATTTGGGCGATGGGGTAATGATGATTGTCCCGGACTTTTGGTCTGGGTTTTGGCTTGAAATTAGGGTTTCCATTGTTCAATTGCAGTCATCATCGGCCCACGATCAAACTTAATATCTTCACGAATAACCTGGCGATGGCGCGGGTCTAACTTCAGCAACTGCACAATTTCATTTTTGGCGGCTTCAAGACGACCCTCAAACATCCGGCGATTCAATTCAACTCCACCCTTCAGCAGGCCAGAATAGTCCTTAGCAACGGATGCTGGCGTTTGGCCCAACTGATGCGCAATGCTGGCAAACACGCGATCGGGCTGGGTATCCACCGCATGAATCGCATCCAACCAAGCCAACATGAGTTGGGTTAATTCCGCTTGATGATCCGCCGCAAAGCTAGCCCGCGTGGCCAATCCATCAATCACCAAACTGTCCACATCTTTGGTGGTAAAAATCACTTTGCCTTTAATTTTGGCCGCCGTTTCACTCAGCAATGGCTCCCAAACTACTGCCGCATCCACTTCGCCTTGGGCCAACAACTGCACGGCAATATCATTGGAAACATCTTTAATTTTCACGTCCGTTGGTTTCAGTTGCTGAGACTGCAAAGCCTCTAGCAAGATCAGATGGCTGACGGTTCCCAACTTGGCCGCCACGGTTTTGCCCCGCAAATCTTTCACCGAGGGCACGGACGATCGCGCCACAATTCCATCGGAACCATGGGAAATGTCCGCCACCATCACATAGGCCGGGCGATCGTTCCCCGGGTCTACCTGCATTGCCTCCCACAGGGGCACAAAGCTGGCATCCAATGAGCCGCGAATGGTAGCCCGAATATTATCTTGCTGATTGGTGAAGCGCACTAACTCCACCTGGAGACCGCGTTTTTGGAAGAGGCCCGCTTCTTTGGCATAAAGAGCAACCATGTAGCCGGGCCAATTATTCATCCCCACTCGCAAGGTTGGTAGCTCGCGATTTCCGCCGGCCAAGCAGCCATGAATCACCAGGCTTAGAACAAATGCACAAACCAACAAAAATTGTGAAAGCTGTTTGGATCGAATTTTTTTTGGAACCATCATTTTAGAGCCATCAGTTTCAGCAATGAAGAGAATAGGATTAGTGAGTGGCAGGCTTACTTTGAGCCAAGGGTCGATCGGTCATCCAAAACGAACTACAACCACAGATGGCAATGGATGACAATGGACGGCAATTCAATTTTTTTAGGATTATTTTATTTTTTCTCTGATTCATAGCCTCGAGATTTTGCTTTCACAGGCCGCTTTACAAGCAACGCCAGAGCAACCAGGATTGATCAATACAGATTTTCTGGTTTAAATTGATACCAACGTATCGAGATTGGGGGGTAAGATCGTGACAGGGCAAGGTAATCAGCAAGGTCAATGATTTGAAATGCTCGAACTAATTTACGAGTTTTTTCGGACTTTCAAGGTAGCACGCCTATTTCTCTATTGCTAGAATTCAACCCCAGCAATTGACAAAATTTATAATTAAATTTCCAACTCAGGTGTTGAGAATCAATGCCCAATTTGTAATTGTCAGTTTATAAGTGAATTGATTTAATTAAAATCAATTGACTAATTGTTGAATTTTTTAATCACAAAATTTTCCATCATTAATGTCTAAATTCTCATCAAGAAATATCGCATTTTAGTAATGCGACTCTTGTCTTTTTAAATCTTAGATTATGCTGCTTTTGGGGATTGGACTGAGCGCTTTAATCATCTTGTAATTCACAAAACTTTCGCCTCGAACACTTACGGTCTGCGGAGAGAGCATAACAAAACCCATCGCTTCAAAAAAAGGGCGTGCTGTGATGCTGGATTCAACTTGCAATTGTTGAAGAGAACGATCGAGTGCTTCGGTTTCTAGGGCCTGGTAAAGCTGCCGACCCAAACCACAGCGTTGATAGTTTTTGTGGCAATAAAAGCAATCAATATGGCCATCGGGTTCCAATTCACAGAAACCCGCGATCAGGTCGCGATCGGGGGCTGACTGATCCTCCGCCACGATTGTCCAGCGGGTTTGGCTGCGTTCAGCCCAGTTGCAAAACGACAAATCATCCGGGGCCCAAGCTTTCACCTGCTGAAGGCTGTAGTCGCGGCTGTTAATTTCTCGCACCGTATCGTGAAAAAGTCGGGCAATTGCCGCTGCGTCGCTGGGCAAGCCGGGGCGAATGACGATCGCCCTGGGTCGATCGGCCCTGGGGTGATCCACCATCGATCGATCGGCCATGGGTTCATTCACTCGCGGTTCAGGAACCATAGCTTCGGGACACAGGAGCTTCGGGACACAGGAGCTTCGGGACACAGGAGCTTCGGGACACAGGAGCTTCGGGAAACGGGGCCAGCCCGTGGATCAGGGGCGATCGACCATTGAATCGTGGACTCAGGCTTGTGATGGCGGGTTGTAATGGTGGGTTGTAATGGTTGTTTAACCCTGTTCCGATCGCCGTTTTCTGGCCGCTTCCTTGCGACGACGCAAATTAGCCGCAATCACGGATTTATCGATCGGGAAGCCCACCGTGGGAATTTCTTGATAGCGCCGCTCTTCTTCGAGGCGCTTCAGTTCCGCAAAGGGGACCCAATGGATGCAGTTCACCGGGCAGGTGTCGATCGCCTCTTGGATTAATTCCTCGGGGTCGCCGTCTTGGCGAATGGCTCGGGCCCGGCCATATTCCAGCTCAATGTAAAAGGTGTTGCGGGCTACGTGGGCGCAGTTTTTGCAGCCAATGCAGGTAATTTCGTCCACATACACGCCTTTTTGGCGCACCAGACCGCCTAGCTCCGGTTCCAATCCGGTGCGATCGCCCAGGCCACGCAATGCACCGCCCAGCTCTGGCGCAAACCCTGGGCCCGCGTCATTGTTGCCCGCCAGGTCGGTGGATCCCATTGCGGATTCCATTGCGGATTCCATTGCGGATTCCATTGGTGCTTGTGGTTCCTGATCCATGGTTTTTTCTGCCTCTAGTGGCATAGCAAGCCGACAATCGGAAAAAACAAATCGGGGCAAGTTCCGAGTTTGGACTCTGAGAACCTGCCCCGATCGCAAGCGAGAAAATCTGGCGAGATCGCCACTGCTTTGGGCAAAGCCAGCGCTAGACAATGGAGACGACGCGGCCGGTTGAGTCGTTGCGCAGAAAGGATCAAAGCCTCTCCCTTAACGAACCTTAACCATTCCAGCGTTGCAACACCAGACGGATCGATCCGTCCTCATTCTTGACCTGCTCGGCCACTTGAAAGCCCTGTTCAGCACTGCTGCTGATCACGGTGTGGAAGGCATAGCGCTGGGTCACTTGCTTCAGGAACCGATCGACCGAGCCGTTCAGTTGCCAAAATTGCATATCGGTCACCAGAGCATATTCCTGGCCGTTCCAGGCAAAGCCGATGTCGTAGCCGTTGGGCTGCTCGATCGCCACGTCGGCGGTTTCCGTTTGCCCCTGGTAACCACGCACGGTGGCGGGGCCTTCTTTCCAATCCATGCCCAGATCCGTCAGAGCGGCTTTCAGGGAAGTCAGGTTGCGAAGTTGCGTTTTGATTTGGCTAAAGTGCGACATGGTGGTTTTCGTTAACAGCGATCTGAACGGGTTGAACGATGCAGACCCCCCGGAGCAAGCGCGGCTGAAATTTTTAAAGCGCCGCTCCCGAATGGCTCGAAAGCTGCGCCTTAGAAATCCCAGAGTGCTACCACTCGCTGAAGGTTGTTTGGGCTTCGATCGAGGCCTCGCGATCCGCTTGGGCCCGAGCAAAGTTTTCGGAAGTTACCTCGCGGCTAATGACCCGCCCCAGTTGTGCTTCGATGGCGGCGGTCACTTCGGCACAGGAGGCCCCGATGATACCGGTGACTTTCTCCTGTACCCGACCATCGGGGTAAATGATGAATTCCAGGGTTTCCATGCAGGGTTTCCAGACTAGGCGGCCAACAGGCGGTCTCAAGGCCTTTGCACAAGTTCCCGATCGGGATAACTCGTACAGGTTTTTGAGCACTGACTCGGGCGATCGCTCCGCAACGGGGAACCCAACGAAGGAGTTCCGAGCTGCTGAAAGCGCCCGCCGAGCAAACCATGGTCTTTTTAGAATCGGGATTTCACCGAATTACCGAGGGTCTGAAATGTCGATCGAGAATCGATCGATTCGGATCGCCCAAAAACGATCCATTTCGAGACGCTTCTTGACAATTGTTTAAATTGGATAGGAGCGCTGACTTTGCCTTTTTGATAGTGTGGCGTAACTTCCGATCGCAGTCAAGGGACGCATTGGCAAGGGTTTGGGGCAATCGATCGGCCATTGAGCACCAAGCATTTATCGCTCGAAAGTATTGTCAGCTACCGGTTTGGGCAACCCGCTGCCCAGGCAATCTTGATCAAAACCCGCCGAGCCTGGGCAGGTGGCCCGGCGATCGCGATTGCTGAGATTTACCGATCACTGCAATGATTGGGGGTTATCTTTTTCCTGCGTTTTCCCGCACTGGGAATTTGTTGGAATCTGTATTGTGGGAATTTGTTGGAAGTTGATTGACCCGTTCAGTTTGGGGATTCCGTTATGAGTCATTCGGTTGTGGACTTGGCATCGGCGCAAATGGTGAATTCGGACAAGACCGGCGCAATTCGGGTTGGGGTGATGGGCTTTGGCGGCTTGGGCCAAGCGGCGGCGCGGGTGCTGGCTCCCAAGCGCGAAATGCTCTTGGTGGCAGCGGTCGATCGCGATGGCTTTGCCTACAGCCCCGAAGGGCTAGATCCCGATCGGGCGATCGCCACCTACCGAGATCGGGGTTCCGTGGGCCATCTGCCCGGCGGCTCCCTCAGCCCCACCAGCATCCTGGAGGCGATCGAAGCCGCCAAGGGTAACGTCGATGGCTTCTTCCTGGCCCTGCCCAACCTGCCCAACACCTTCATGGCCGAGGTTGTCGAACAAATCATCGCCTCCGGTTGGCGCGGCGTATTGGTGGATGCCCTCAAACGCACCAGCGCCATGGAACAGATCTTGGCCCTGGGCGATCGGCTCGCCAACGCTGGCATTACCTACCTCACCGGTTGCGGAGCCACCCCCGGCCTGCTGACCGCCGCCGCCACGATCGCCGCCCAAAGCTACGCCGAAGTTCACAGCGTCAAAATCACCTTTGGAGTCGGCATCGCCAACTGGGAAGCCTACCGCGCCACCATCCGCGAAGACATCGCCCACATGCCCGGTTATGACACCGAGCGGGCCCGCCTGATGACCGATGCGGAAGTCGAAGCCCTGCTCGACACCACCAACGGCATCCTATCTTTGGAAAACATGGAACATGCCGATGATCTGATGCTGGAGCTGGCGGGCATTTGCAGCCGCGATCGGGTCACCGTCGGTGGTGTGGTGGATACGCGCAACGCCAAGAAACCCCTCAGCACCAACGTGCAAGTGACGGGCCGCACCTTCGAGGGCAAAATCTCCACCCACACCTTCACCCTCGGCGACGAAACCAGCATGGCCGCCAACGTTTGTGGCCCCGCCTTTGGCTATCTGAAGGCCGGCGTTTCCCTGCAACGGCGCGGGCAATTTGGCCTGTTCACCGCCGCTGAAATCATGCCCCAATTTGTCCGTTAAGGCCACTCTGGTCAAGCGAGACCCGCCCAAAGCAATCTGCACGGCGGGTCTCGCTGGCTACGGGGCGATCGGCCCCAAAGGCCTATCATCGGCCTGAACTCTGAACTCTGAACTCTGAACTCTGAACTCTGAACTCTGAACTCTGAACTTTGAACGTTGGTCAATGCCCTGATCAATCGTTCAATTCAGGCATTCGATTCAATCACTCGATCCATCAGCCGGATCAATCGCTACTGAAACCATGGGGCGCTACTTCCTCGGACGAATTGGGGTGGCAATTCCAACGCTGCTCGCCATCAGTTTGATTATTTTTGGCATCCTGGCCCTGGCTCCCGGCGACCCCTTGGGTGAATTTGCCGCTAACGGGGCCCTCTCCCCCGAGGTGCGATCACAAATTCGCGCCTCCCTGGGGCTGGATCAACCCGTTCACATCCGCTATTTCAAGTGGCTGCTGTCCCTGCTGCGGGGCGACTTAGGCTACTCCTTCGTGAGTCGGGTGCCCGTTTTGGAACTGATTGGCCAACGGTTACCCACCACCCTGGCCGTGGTGGGGGTGGCCTATGGATTCAGCGCTCTCATTGCCCTGCCGTTGGGGCTAATTGCTGCCCTCAAGCGCCATGGATGGGTCGATCGCACGGCCACGCTCATTTCCTTCATTGGCTTTTCTCTGCCGCCCTTTTTCACGGGCTTGCTGGTGATTTTGCTGTTCAGTGTGCAACTGCGCTGGCTGCCCTTTATCTATGACAGCAACCTGCAAGTGGTGGATTTCGCTAGCCTGGGAGAGCAGATCAAGCAGTCCATGATGCCGATCGGGGTGTTGGCCCTGTTTCAAACGGCCGGCCTGATGCGGTTCACCCGCGCTTCGGTGCTGGAACAGGTGTATCAGGGCTATGTGCGCACGGCTCGGGCGAAGGGACTGCCGGAATGGATCGTGGTGGGGCGGCATATTTTGCGCAATGCCTTGATTCCCGTGGTGACGCTGGTGGCGCTTGATGTGCCAGCGGTGTTCACAGGGGCGATCGTGACGGAGCAGGTGTTCCGTGTGCCGGGCATTGGCTCTTTGCTGGTGGACTCCATCCAGCGCAACGATACGCCCGTGGTGATGGCGATCGCGTTTATCTATGCGATTTTGATTGTGCTGTTCAATCTGATTGCGGATGGCCTCTACGGAGTTTTGGATCCGAGGGTGCGGCTCGATCGCTAGCCCGCTGTCATCCCAACCCGATTAACTCGCCCAAATTCACCAACCAACTCGCAGCTCAATTCGCAACTCAACATGGACGGGCAGACAGGTCAGACAATTTTGTATTTGGGCTTAATCGCCATGGCCTTGGTGGGTGTTTTGGGATCCTTCATCCCCGCCATTCCGGGGCCCAGTTTGGTGGTGTTGGCCGTGGTGATTTGGGGAGCCGTCAAGGGCTGGGCCCTGGTGACCACGGCCCTGTGGGTGTCGATCGCCGTGTTGGTCTTGAGCCTGTTAATCGACAACCTGGCGGGCATCATTGGCGCACAAAAGGCCGGAGCCAGCCAGTGGGGGCAAATTGGCTCGATCGTGGGGTTGCTGTTGGGGTTCTTTGGCCTGTTGCCAGCCCTCCCGATCGGAGGGCCCTTGGCAGGCATTTTGTTGGGGCCGGTGTTGGGGGCCGTGGTGGGGGAAATGCTCTACCGGCGCACCGTACCGCTCGTGCCCCGCTTCAAAGTTTCCCTGAAGGCGGCCTTGGGCATCCTGTTGGGATCCATCATTGGCAACGTGATTCAAGGACTGTTGGCCCTGATGGCGGCGATCGTGTTTGTGGGCACGACCTGGAATCAGGCCATGTAACTTTTCCCTGAGCTTGAACTTATCCAATAGCAGCCGCGATCGCCGATCGATCTAAATCGCGACCAATGATCACCAATTGGGTCGATCGCGCTTCATCGGGCCGCCAGGGGCGATCGAAGAAGGTCTCGAACCGCGGCCCCACCCCTTGCACCACCAACCGCATCGGCTTGCCAGCCACATCGGCAAATCCCTTAATGCGGTAGATTTCCCACTCCTGCACCAGCCGCTCTAGGCGTTGCACCAGGGCGCGAGGCTCCACGGTTCCGAGGGTGAGGGCGATCGCGCTGATGTCGTCGTCATGATCATGGTCATGATCGTGATCATGCTCATCGTCATGATCGTGGTCATGGTGGTGATGATCGTGGTGGCTGGGGCGATCGTCCAGGTTGTCTTCCACGGCCGCATTGAAGCCCAGCAACAGTTCCGGCGCGATCGCCCCCCGCTGGCAACGGACAATTTTCACCCCGGGTCGCAACTCCTGCTTCAGCCAGGTTTCCACCCGCGCCACCTCGATCGGCTCCACCCGATCGCACTTGGTCAACAACACCAAATCAGCACAGGCGAGCTGGTCTTCAAACAATTCCTCGATCGGGGTTTCGTGCTCCAGGCTGTCATCGGCAGCCCGTTGCTCCAACAGCGCGGCCACATCGCCCACCACGCGACCAGCGGCCAGGGCTTCGCAGTCCACCGTGGCAATCACGCCATCGACCGTCGCCCCCGTGCGGATCTCCGGCCAGCGAAAGGCCTGCACCAACGGCTTGGGCAGCGCCAACCCCGAAGTTTCAATCACAATGCAATCGATATCTTCCCGGCGATCGAGCAACTGTTGCATCGTCGGCAAAAATTCCTCTTGCACCGTGCAGCAGAGACAACCATTGGTCAGCTCAATCACGTTGCTGGGGCCGTTATTGGGGCCAGTCGCCTCCTCTTCGTCACAGACTTGGCACGATCGCAGCAAGTCCCCATCAATCCCCACTTCGCCAAACTCATTCACCAGCACGGCAATCCGTCGGCCTTGGGGATTTTGCAACAAATGGCGCAGTAGCGTGGTTTTGCCCGCGCCCAAAAAGCCAGTGACAACGGTAACGGGAATTTTGTGCATGGTTGTTGGTGTTGAATTCAGTCCTTGAACTCCAGTCCCGATCAGTCCTAAGCGCCCAAGGCCGAGGCTAAGAATGCCGCGCCCGCACCCACAATGGCAAAGCCGATGTAGCGAAGGGTTTGGGCGATCGAGCCTTCCGCCAACTGTTGCACCAACCCCCGCACCCCGAGGGCGATCGTGAGCTGAATGGCCGTGAACCCAATCAGATAGGCCGTGAGGGGAACCATACCCGCCCCCACGATCGATTCACCGTAGGCATAACCATGAAACAAGCCAGCCACCAGGGCGATCGCCCCCAAGGCCACCGTCGGCAGTTGGCGACCCATGGCCAGCAACAACCCAAACAGCACCACCGAACCGGAAACCATCAGCTCCGGGAAGGGTAAATCCCAACTTTGCAGGTGTAGCCCCGTGCCGCCGAGGGCTGCCGCCGCAAAGACCACAGGCACAATCCACCCTCGGGCCGCCCCGATCGCCACCAAACCGGAAGCCGCCACAAAGGCCAAGTGATCCAAGCCGATCACCGGGTGAGCCAAACCGGACATGAATCCTTCAAAGCCGTTGCTGGGCACTTGACCGCCCATCATGTGGTGCGCCGATGCGGGCAGAGCAGCCAACAGCAGGGCCAAACCGGTCACAGCGCCAGCAAAACAACCTTGAACCGATGCCAATGTTTTGGTTTGTCGCATGGGTAATTTCTCCAAGCCCTAGTGGGCGGATGGGATGAATATGGGATGGATGCAGAATTCTAGGGAGCGGGCAACAGCCCCTAGGCAATCGAAACCGTGGTGGGGGGAATGCGGGCCAAAACGCCGTTTTTCAGGGGTTCCGGCCGCTCACCCCAGGCCAAAAGACCATCGGGGCGATTGACATAGAGATCGGCACAGGCGGCGATCGCCTCCACGGTCTGATCCAGGTGGGCCGGATCGTGGGGCAAGTCCCCAAACAGATAGCTGTGTTTACCGGGGGCCGCAAAAGCTACCACACAGGCATGGCTACAGGCGCTCATGCATTGGGTGGGAGTCAGGGCAATCGCTCCATTTGCCCCGTCCGCTAAATGGCTTTGCAGGCGATCAAGCAGTTGCTCACCGCCACTGATGCCCACTCGCTTGCCGTTTTGCCAAGTGCTGGCACAGGTGGTGCAAACCAACAGGGCCATGGGAACGGTGGCGGGTTGGTCGGCCGATTGCACCACAGCGGCCGAGGCGGCTCCATTCGTTGGCGCTGGGCTGGTTTTCCCGGAGCCAGCTTGGCTGAAAACGACGGATGGGGATGCGGAATGGGCCGCGAGCGTTTCGCCCGTCGGTGACAAAAGTTGTGAGGACTCCACAGTCCGAACCTCGCAGAAGTGGAAGGGGTAAACATCGCGCGGCGGGCATCCTGACTCAGGGCGATCGCCCATCACAGTTGCGGGACAGCGCCGGACTTGCACCGGACTTTCCCCGTTACCTCTGGTGGCTGATCTCCACCAGAACCGCACTTGAATCACGAGCTGGTTGCCCAGCGGCTGGCTACGGAATGCCAAATGGCTTAGCTGTGGCCGCCGTCGATCGAGCTGGGCCGATTCATCTCAAGAGCATAGTTCAGATCGAAGATATTTCAACAGGGGTCGCTCGCCACTCCTGTGTTCAAGGGGCCAGTCGCCTATGGAGCGTTGCCCACTTGATAACGCATCACTCAACGACTCTGATCGCCTTTTGGGAGAGGGTAATGCTGAACCAACTGGTGCTGAATTAACCGCAAAATTACACATATTCCGAACATATATTCCAATGTTCCAATGTTCCAATGTTCCAACTTTCGACATTTGCAAGGAGCAACCATGAAACTGTCGTTATACCAGCCCAATGATGCAGTTGAAATCGAGCAACTGTTCATTCAAACATTCACAAACTCTGAAGGTCAGTCCGAAGGAGCGATCGTTGGGCGACTGGTAAAAGACTTGATTAGTAGCACTGACCCAAGTAATTTCTACGGCTTTGTTGCCACAGAAGCTGACCAAATTATCGGAGGGATTTTTTTCTCACGACTGATCTTTGAGGATGGAACTAATTCCTTCATTCTGTCGCCCGTTGCTGTTCGGACTGATTTTCAGCGCCAAGGGATTGGTCAGCAGTTGATCAGATTTGGTTTAGATGCTCTCTCAAAGGAGGGAGTAGAACTTGTCGTGACCTACGGTGACCCCCAGTTCTACTCCAAAGTGGGATTCCGAGGGGTCACGGAGGCGGTGATTCCGCCCCCCTTCGCGCTACAGCGTCCAGAAGGGTGGTTGGCCCAATCTTTGACGGGAGATCAGATTCGATCGATCAAGGGTCGGTCTTTCTGTGTCGAGGCTCTCAACAACCCCGAATATTGGTAGACCATGGGCGCACGTTAGGCTGCCAGTTGTTGCTGAACAAGAGTGTTCAGTGGCCGCAAGCCAAGGCCGTTAAGCATCGGGAACCGTCACCCATTGACCCCGATCGTGGGACTCGTGGGCCAAGTCCATTAGCTGCTGAGAAGCAATCCCCTCGTGGAGGGATGGGGCGATCGCCTGGCCTTGATCGATCGCCTGCACCCAGCGATCGACCACCCGCAACACGGCCGCCATCCGCCCATCGGGATAGGTTTGGGGAAACGCCAGGCGATCGGGAATGGGCAATTCTTGCAACGGCTCGCCTGCGGGTGCATACCAGAGCTTGAACCCATGGATATAGTCCGCTTGGTTGTCGCTGCCCAAAATCAGCGTGCCCCGATCGCCATAGACTTCCACCCAATGGCCGCGCCCTTGGTAGGTTGTGGAGCTTAAACAGACCTGAACCGGTGTGCCGTCGGTCAGCTCCAGCAGGAGTTGGCAAATATCATCGGAATCCACCGGTTTCAGTTGGCCGCTGCTGGGGTCGGGTCGGGCGGGCACGGAGGTGACCAAATGGGCAAACAACCGCCGCACGGGCCCAAACAGCCAATGGATGTAGTCAAAGGTATGTGACCCGATCGCCCCGAGGGCCCCGCCACCGCTCGATCGCTGGGCATACCAATTCCAAGGCCGGCTGGCATCGGCCCGGCTGGAAGCCATCCAATCGATTTTGATCAGTCGCTTTTGGCCCACGCGATCGTCCGCCAGCAGTTCCGCCAAATATTGCCAAGCTGGAACCATCCGAAACTCAAAATCCACCGCCACGATCGCCCCCGTTTTCGCGGCCAAATGCTCTAGGGCGATCGCCTCTTGCACCGTCATGGTCACCGGCTTTTCCAGCAGCACATGCTTCCCGGCCGCCAGGGCCGTTTGGGCCATGGTGTAGTGCAAAAAGGGCGGCGTAGAAATCATCACCGCCTGCACCGCCGGCAGGGCCACCATTTCCTCAAAACTATCGAAGGCATAGGGGAGTTGATGCCGTTGGGCGATCGCCTGGGCCGTTTGAATTTGGCGATGGTACAGGGCGATCGGGCGAGTGCGATGGTGCTGCTGCAACACCGGCAGATGGATTTTTTGGCCAAACCCCGTACCGGCGATCGCCACGCCCAGGGTGTTTGTGGAATAGGTCATGATTGCTCGAAACAGTTCAGAACGGTTCAGGTTGCTTCAGGGAACTTCCGCAATACCCATACTAGACAAGGGGCCGAAACCCCTTGCCCCCCACGATCTCATGGCTGCGGGATCAGGGTTATGAAGAACCGCACCCGCACCCTAAGGCGTTCAAGACTTCATCAGATCGGAGGCCACAATCATGGTTCCGATCCCCGCGTCCGTAAAAATTTCCAGCAAAAGGGCGTGGGGAATGCGGCCATCAATAATGTGAGCTGCTCGCACCCCCTGAGCCAGCGATCGGACACAACAGTTCACCTTGGGAATCATGCCGCCGCCGACAATGCCTTGGGAAATTAGTTCCCGGGCCCCTTGAATATCCACCTTGGGGATCAGGGTCGAAGGATCTTTATAGTCCCGCAGCACCCCGGCCGTATCCGTCAGCAGAATCATCTTCTCGGCTCCCAGGGCTGCCGCCAACTCCCCGGCCACCGTGTCCGCATTGATGTTGTAGGCTTGGCCGTCCACATCGGCCGCCACGCTGGAAATCACGGGAATATAGCCATTGTTCAACATCGGTTCCAACACATCGATGTTGATGCTGTTGACTTCGCCCACAAAGCCAATTTCCTCGCGGTTGCCCTTTTGGCGAGCGGTTACCAAGTTGCCGTCTTTGCCACAAAGCCCGATCGCCATGCCGCCGGCCTGGTTAATCAGCGAGACCAATTCCTTATTCACACGGCCCACCAACACCATTTCCACCACATCCATGGTGTCGGAGTCGGTCACCCGCAGCCCATCGCGGAATTGTGGCTCGATGTTGAGTTTGCCCAGCCAGTTGTTAATTTCGGGCCCGCCCCCATGCACCACCACCGGACGTAATCCCACACAGGACATGAACACAACATCACGAATCACCTTGTCCTTGAGGCGATCGTCTTTCATGGCTGCGCCGCCATATTTCACCACCACCGTGCGCCCGGCAAATTGCTGAATGTAGGGCAGGGCTTCGCTGAGAACGCGCACCCGGGTGGCTTCGGCTTTGCTGATGTATTCGCTTTCGTGATCCATGGTCAGTCAGTGGCTCTGAGGGTTTGTTGGGGGAGGTTAGGAGTGATCGGTTGGTGGCGGCCGGGCGGAGCGTTGCCCGCGCTGTTTTTCATTCACTCCTTGGCCGCTTCCCGTGGGTCAATCCGATGAGGGGCCCGCTTCGGTTGCATGATACGAGGCAGGCGATCGAATCGTGGTGACCAGACGCACTGAAATTGCTGTGTGGTTTTCTTGAGAACTGGGCTGAGATTGAATCGATCGGGCTAAAACTGTAGCAGAGGCTACGTAATCGTCTGAGCGCTCGGCGGTTGCTTCCCGATCAATGGGTAAGTACATACATTGGACTTTGGGGCTGATCACTATTCTGGTGGGAGTTGTACGAGTAACCACCGTTGGCTGGGAAGTCCAGCCTGCTTTGGCTGGTGGCTCCTCCAGCCTGGCCGAGTGGCAATCGTTAATTGAGCAATCTGAGAAATTACGCGAGGAAGTGGCGATCGCGCTGCGGGGCGTGAGTCGGGCCCCGGAGGAGGTGTTTTGTGTGGGGGCGCGCATTGGCTACCCGATCGAGTCCTTGAGTGGTTTTCGGATCACGCCGGTCACCTGTCGGTTCGGCAATTGGATGCTGGAGCTAGATGCGGACAATTTGGCTGTGCAGACCGATGGCACAGTGTTGCCCGTGGAGCAATTGCTCGATCGCCCGGTGGCGGAACGGGCCCGGTTCACCATGCTGCGGTTTCGGCTTCAGCGCTGGCGTTGGTATCCCGTGGCTCCTGAGCTGGGCCAGGGCGTGAGCGAAAAAGCGAAGAATTAAAGCCCGTGAACCATCGGGACAACCACCCGTGAGTTAGCGCAAACAGGCCCGATCGCGATCGCCCCGCAATGCACCCAAGAGGGTTGACACAAACACGCAACTCCGGCGGCTATCATCCGCCCGATCGCGCAGTTGAAAGGTGATGCGGCCCAGTTGCCCATTCACCCAGCCGCTGCCTTGGAATTGCATTCGGTAAACGCCACTGCGCGATCGCAGGGTGCTGTTATCCACATCGATCGCCACACCGATCGTGCCCGTGGCCTCCGCCAGCAGAGGTTCCCACCGAGCGTTGTCACAAAAACCTGTCCGAGCGGGCTGCACCGCCAACTCGACCGATCGTCCCGTATCCCGAAAACACAGTTCCCAAATCCGGCGGTTTTGGCGGGCCCGAGCTTGGGCAATTCGCAACGTCCGAAAGGCCGCATCCTGGGCTTGGCTGAGGCGTTGATTATCGGCAAAAGATAGCCAAACGGGCGCGGCGATCGCGCTGAGGATGCCCACCATCGCCGCCACAATCAGCAATTCCAGCAGCGTAAATCCCGCCGCTGAGTCACCCGCCATCAAGCGATTTGAAATCAAACAGCCTGAAATTGAGTGAGAAGCCTTCTGGGTTTGATGACCCGATCGCCCATCACCCAAAGTCACGGAACCAGCAACCGATCCAGAACCCAGATCTTCACCCACAATACGCACAACCACAGAGCCAGCCGCCAATCCTGAACCCGGATCATCAACGGGCCGCAGCCCAGATGTGCAGGATCGTCGCACAAGCCACCGCCACACAAAGGAAGAGTTCATGACCGGATGTAGATCAGCCCATCGGTGATTATTTTGACATCAGCGGGGTATATTTTCTGGCTTATGGCAGGTCGTACTTGAACCCCGGCCCCGGATCGATCGCCCATCCCCAGCGAGATCGGTATGGACTGCCGTTTTGGGCTAAATTCAGCAAGGAATTGCACGGCGAGTGGCGGCAAGGAACATGATCGGGGTTGGTCAGACAACAAACCAAACGGCGGGGCAACCCTCCACAACGCCCGATCGGGTCACCGATCCCAACCTTGATCAGGCCCTCAAGCAGTACTTTGGCTATCGCAGCTTCCGGCCCGGCCAGCGGGACATTGTGGAAGCGGCACTGGCAGGGCGCGATCAACTGGTCGTGATTCCCACGGGCGGCGGCAAATCCTTGTGTTTTCAACTGCCCGCCCTGTTGCAACCCGGCCTGACCGTGGTGGTGTCGCCGCTGATTGCCCTGATGCAAGACCAGGTGGCTGCCCTGCGCGATAACGGGATTTCCGCCACCTTCCTGAACAGCAGTTTGGGCGTGGCCGAGTTGCGATCGCGCGAATTGGAACTGCTGAACAATGTTTATAAATTGGTCTACGTTGCGCCCGAACGGTTGATGACCGAGGGATTTTTGCCCCTGATCGATCGGATCCACCAGACGATCGGCTTGGCGCAATTCGCGATCGATGAGGCCCATTGCGTCTCCGAGTGGGGCCACGACTTCCGCCCGGAATATCGGCAACTCTGGAGCCTGCGCGATCGCTATCCCAACGTGCCCTTCATGGCCCTGACCGCCACCGCCACCGATCGCGTCCGCCAAGACATCGTGCACCAGTTGCAGTTGCGCGATCCACGCATCCACATCGCCAGCTTCAACCGTCCCAACCTCTACTACGAAGTGCGGCCCAAGGATCGCAACACCTATCCCGAACTGTTGCGGCTGTTGCGCACCACCGATGGCTCCGCGATCGTCTATTGCTTCAGTCGCAAACGGGTGGACGAGCTGACCCGCAAGCTGCAAATGGACGGCATCGAAGCGCTGGCCTACCACGCGGGCATGGACAACGAGAGCCGCGCCAACAACCAAACCCGCTTTATTCGCGACGATGTGCGGGTGATGGTGGCGACGATCGCCTTTGGCATGGGCATCAACAAACCTGACGTGCGGCTGGTGGTGCATTACGACCTGCCCCGCAACCTAGAAGGCTATTACCAAGAATCCGGCCGCGCCGGCCGCGATGGCGACCCCGCCCGCTGCATCCTCTACTTCGGCACGGGCGACATTCGCAGCATTGAATATCTGATCGGCCAAAAGCCCGACCCTAACGAGCAGCGGATCGCCCAACAGCAACTGCGCCAGACGATCGACTATGCCGAAAGCACCGTCTGCCGCCGCACGATCCAACTGGGCTATTTTGGCGAAGCCTTTCCCGGTAACTGCAACGGCTGCGACAATTGCCGCGATCCCAAACCCCTGGAAGATTGGACGATTCCGGCTCAGAAATTCCTCTCCTGTGTGGCCCGGGTGCGGGAGCGGTTCGGCACGCAATACATCATCGACGTGTTGCGCGGCTCCAAAAACGAAAAAATCCTCCGCAACGGCCATCAAGAACTCTCGACCTACGGCATTGGCAAGGATCGGACGGCGGAACAATGGCAACTACTGGCGCGATCGCTCCGGCACGAGGGATTGGTCGATGAAACCACCGATGGCTATCGAGTTTTGCGGTTAAACGCCCTCAGTTGGGAAGTATTGCGCAAACAGCGGGAAGTCTGGGTCGCTGTGCCCCCCCAGCGGCGCGATCGCCCCACCAGCAACACCGAAGACCTGGCCCCCGAAGAACAACCCCTGTTCGATCGGCTGCGGCAACTGCGCAAACAACTAGCCGACGAGCAAAACGTGCCGCCCTACGTGGTCTTCACCGATGCCAGCCTGCGGGCCATGGCCAAGCTGCGGCCCCTGGATTTGGCGCAGTTTGCCGATGTGCCCGGAGTCGGTCGCCGCAAGCTGGAGCAATATGGCCAAACCTTCACGGCGGCGATCGGGGCATTTTGTCAGGAATTCAACCTGGATTCACCGGCCAGCGCGATCGACCAGCGAATCAGTGATCGCACCAGCCGCGCCGTCAGCGCCACCATCTACAGCACCTGGGAACTCTACCAACAGGGCCAGCGCCTCGCGGACATCGCCGAAGCCCGCAACCTGCGCACCACCACGATCGTCACCCATATCGAAGAGCTGATCCGCAAGGGCTACGCAATCAACATCGATGATTTTGTGGCTCCCGAGATCCAGCAAGAAATTATCCGGGCGATCGACCATTGCGGGGCCCAGCGACTCCCGGAAATCTACGACTTCTTGCAGCAGCGCTACACCTACGCCGACATCCGCCTTGTCCGCGCCGCCTGGGAAGCCGAAACCGCGAACGAACTCGCCCATTAGCTGTTTTTGCTCGAAAGACCGCGCAAGTGTTTAAGCAGTTTTGAAATGGCTATAGGGGCGTATGGCCGTACGCCCCTATTCGGACTGTCTTACTCGGACTGCCTTACTCGGACTGTTTCTGGTGGAGGAATGGAATTCGCCGCAATGAAACTGGCCGAGTTTATTGATCCTCATTGATCCTTAAATTGATCCTCATTGATCAAGGGCGGCTCGCAGATCCCGGCAGAACGCTTCAACGGCGGCTAAACCTGCTTCCGGCGTGCCGTCGGCCAATCGCTTCACAAAAGCACTACCCACGATCGCCGCATCAGCCCCCCAAGTACGCACCTGCACCGCTTGCTCCGGCGAGGAAATGCCAAAGCCTACCCCGATCGGCTTATCAGTAACCTGGCGCATGGCGGCCAAAATTTCGGAAACGCGCCCGTGCATTTCGCTGCGCATTCCCGTTACTCCGGTCACACTGACCAAATAGATAAATCCTTGAGACTGCTGGGCAATGGCTTCAATCCGATCCTTTGAACTTGTCGGGGCCACCAACAAAGTGACTTCCAAACCCGCTGCCGCTGCTGGCTTCAGCAGGCCATCTGCTTCTTCGAGGGGCAAGTCTGGTACGACCAGGCCCGCCGCTCCAGCCACTTTCACGTCTTGAATAAATTGCTCAATTCCTCGATTCAGAATCGGGTTGTAGTAGGTGAACAGGACGATCGGGGCGGACAGTTCCGGCGACACCCGCTGCACCAGTGCCAACACGTCATCAAGGCGAGTGCCGTTCGCCAAGGCCCGAGTGGCGGCCGCTTGGATGGTGGGGCCGTCCGCTAGGGGGTCGGAGTAGGGCACACCCAGTTCAATCAGGTCGGCTCCTGCCCGATCGAGTCGCCGCAGGGCCTCCTCCGTTGTTGCCAAATTCGGATCCCCGGCGGTGATGAAAGGGATCAGGGCACAGCGTTCTGCTTGGCGCAGGGTGGCAAAGCGTTCAGAAACAGAGACGGTCATGGTGGCAGGCGATCGATCAACTCGGTGGTCAGGACATCAAGAACGGCCAGCAACTTCGCCCACATGCTGGATTCAGGGTGAACCCTTGTTGGGTGCTGAGGATGCTGGCTTGGAATGGGGGGGGAACAGGCGGCGCGTTGGTAGCGAAGGATGCGGATTAGGGTGACGGATGGGTCGGGTTCGATCGATCCGTTTCCGCCGCTTCCGCTTTCAGTTGAGCTTCCAAGGCGGCCAACTCCTCTGGTGACAGTGCTTCCAACTGCTTCTGCAAAACCGCGTCTTTGTAGTCTTGCAACTGCTGGGAGTAGGTCATCTTTTGGGTCAGGGCCCGCACCAGATAGGTCAGCAACCAGCCCATCAATCCTACTACCAACGCGGCCTGAGTCCAGATGCCGGCATTGGTGGCATCAATGCCCACCAGTTGCAGGAGACCATAGACCAGCCCCCCACCCAAAAAGACACCTAACCCAATCAGAATCGCGTCAATTCGCCGCATGTTTGCTCGATCGCCCCTGTCAATTGCTCACGATTGCTCACCATCATCCAACCCATCATCCTGGCGCGATCGCCCAAGCGGGAGAATCTAGGCATCCTAGGTATTAAACGGCCCGACGTTGGGGACGCAGATTCAAAAACGGCGACAACAACAGCAGCCCGGGGAAGAACAAAAACACCGCAAAGTAGGCTAAGAGCCGCTCGATCGAGCTAGCCACATACCACCGTTTTTGTAGATAAACGTAGAGGCCCAGCGGCAACACCACCAGGTAAGCCCCCGCCAGTGCCACATACAAAATCAGCGCGATCGGCAAATCCGTCAAAGCCATAAACCAGACCCTCGCCTGAACGTCATCCTTCAGCCCGTACGGACAACCGCAGCCCCTTGCAACCCATTAGCAGCCAGCGATCGGCCCCTAATTTCCGGTTGCGATCCTGAGCGCTGCGCCATTATCCGTAACCAGACCACAACCAGACCACATTTTATCGTTCCCCTTCCCCTTCCAAGGGCGATCGGCCCCTCAAAAAATACAATTGCAACCATTAGTCGATCGCCAGATGCCTAGCGATCGGCCAATGGCATTAGTCAATGGCCCTAACCGATCACCATTCATTGACCGATCACCATCAAAAGTGGGGGCAAATGGCCCTAACCGATCACCATTAATTGACCGATCGCCATCAAAAGTGGGGGCAAGGGGCTTAAGTGGGGGCAAGGGGCTTAAGCCCCTCGTCTGTGCGGATCGCGGGGGCGTACAGAGCAGCCATTGGGACTTTTCAAAGATCTAGCCAAGAGATCTCGCCAAGACTGAGGAGTTGCTCAACTCTTGCCTCTCGTCCCCCTTTGCGAGGTATGATGGGACGGCTCAACGTTACCCGTTAACTTGAGTTGTCCTTAGGGGCGAGTCAGCTTAATTGATCAATTAAACTGATCAATTGGCTCCACTAAGGGGGCATGGCGGAATGGTAGACGCTACGGACTTAAGACAATTGAGCCTCGGTTGAGAAATCGATCGAGTGGCAGCTCTCAAACTCAGGGAAACCTAAGGCACGGAACCAATTCTGGGACGTTGTTCGCAGATCACCCCGATCGCTACGGCAATCCTGAGCCAAGCCGAAGGGACAAAAAGCTCGCGGGCTTTTCCTTTGGAAGGTGCAGAGACTCGACGGGAGCTACCCTAACGTAACCAGCCGAGGGTAAAGGGAGAGTCCAATCTTCAACGCCAAACGGTCGATCGAGCAGTTTTGCTGACTCCCGGGCCGAATTGTGCAGGGGCGAAAGCCACAGGAAGATGAAAATCCGTTGACCCTAAACGGTCGTGAGGGTTCGAGCCCCTCTGCCCCCATCCTTAAACCCATTTATCATCCAAAGCTCCGGCCAGTGCTTCTGGTCGGAGCTGCGCGTGGTTCACCGGCAATCTAACTAGAAGCGCTGGTGTAGAACCGGAGGGCAAACCGCCAAAATTGATTGGACAAATACAACAGCCCGATCGCCAGCAACCCTGAAACTCCTACCAAAAACCAAGCATCGCGGCCCAAGGCAATTTCCGCCGGCACAGTGGTCATAAACAACACCGGCACAATGAAGGTAAAGAAGAAGCGAAACGCCGCCGGATAGGCCGTGAGGGGATAGCGCCCAGCTTCTAACAGCCCCCGCAACACTTCCGTAATGTTATAGATTTTGGTAAACCAAATGCTGGTGGCTCCTAACACAAACCAGAGACTATATAAAATTAGCAATCCAAAGCTGAGGGGCAACATTGCCCAGCCATATTGCCACCAGGGAAGTTGTAGATTGATCCCAGCATAGAAAATCAATCCCAAACCGAGGGCAATGTCAGGAAAGCCCCAGAGGGAAACGGCGCGGGTTGATAGCCAAAATTGACTGCTGATGGGTTTCAGCAACACAAAATCCAGAGTTCCTAGCTCCACCTGGCGCACGATGCTGTTGAGGTTAGGAGCTAAAAAGGTGTTGGAAAAGCCTTGTAAAAATAGAAAAAGCCCCAACACCAAAAGTGCTTCATGCCAGTTCCAGTTTTGGAAGGTGTAGCCTGTTCGATAAAACAAAAAAAGCCCAAAGCCGCTGGCAATTCCCCCACCAACGGAGGAAATGCTGGCTAAGAGAAAGTTGCCGCGATATTCCATTTCGGCCGCGATCGCGGTGGTGACAAACAACCGCAGAAGTTTCCAGTGATGGAGCAGCATGGGTGCGAGGGTGATAAGGGCCGATTTCAGCCGGGGCGATCGGGTTGGGCGATCGCCCTCAGGATGGGCTGTTGAAGCGGACGGGTGGGAATGGCTAATCCATTACCCCACCGGCTCCAGGGACTCATCGATCGCCTGTTCAGCGCGATCGCGGGCCGACTGTTCCGCCATTTCGATCAGGAACTGGAAGGCCTTCACCATAAAGGTGGCGCAATTGTAGGGCGACGTTTCATAGAACTGTTGCCAGGCCTGACCCTTACGCTCGTTGTAAATGGGTTCATCCTCGGGATGGCGATCGAGCCAGGCCAACCGCACCGCGTGGCCCACCAACACATCCAACACCAGGTAATCATCAATTTGCAGCTCGGGGTTGCGATCGGTCAGGGCTGCCAACTCCGCCAACGCCTCCATACAAATCTGTCGGTAAAGCGGCGCACCAATCTTGTTCAGCAGGTGTTCCACTTGCAGGGCGAAGTTCTTTTCGCCGGGGGTCATTTCCGCCAACACCAAGGCACTGTCGAGCCGGTTGCGACGTTCCAGCTTGTCCCCAATCACCAGGCCCTTGCAGTGGCCCAACAGGTTCCAAACCTGGGGATAAAAATCCTTGGGCACGCGGTTCAATGCGCCGTCCAGTTCCCGCTGACGGGCCCAACTCCCGGCGGGGGGCAAACCCTCTTCCCGCTGCGGCACAATTGTCCATTCGATCGCCCGGCCCGTGGCCCGCAGGTGCAACGATTCCTGCTGTTGCAAGGCCAAAGTTGCGCCCTGATAGCCCTCCAGCACGTGGCGCAAGCGCAATTGCACCTCGTAGGGACTGAGTTCCATCAGTTGCTCGTAGGCCTCATCGGGCGTGACGAGCATTTCGCGACCCAATTCACTCACCAACAGCAGCAGGAAATAGCTGGTGCGGAGGGTCAAAAAGCCTTTGAACAGAGCCGGATTGGACTTAATTAGCACGCCCAAGGCCACCAAAATTTCCTGGCTCAAGACTCGATCGCGGATGTCTTCCCCACAAAATTCATCAATTTTGGCCACGATCTCGTCATGGGGCATGGGGCGATCGATCAAGGATCCCTCGCTGTAAGCCCGGCCCACGGCGATGAACTTTTGCCGCACCAGCAAATCAGTCACCGCATCCGAAAGGTTAATGTCCGCCTTGTTCAGCAGGCCCGCCGCCCGCCGCACAATTGCCCAATAGGGCCGATGGCGAGCAATCCCGTCAGATTCCACGACGCTGTAGCCCTGAAGGGCCCGGTTATAGATTTCCTCCACCAGCAGATTGAGCGGCACGGCGCGATCGTCCCCGGCAAAGCCCGTCTCAAAATCCGGGCCCACCAGTCGCCACAGGTCTTGAATTAGCTCAATTTGCTCATACAGGTTCACCGTGGCCCGCAACCGGGTGAGCAAGCTCTTGGGATTGGTTTCCGACTCCAGTTGAAATTCCTGGCGGCTGCTGAGGGGTTTGGTGTCCGCCGCCGAAAAGGCCAGGTATTGGGACAGGGGCAAGGGTGTGCCATTGGCCACGGATTGCTCGAATTCGTAGCCGTGGAGAAAATCAATCCGCTCGCTCCCGGCGGTGAGCACAAAGGACTGCAGCCGTCCCAGGCGAATCGGCACATTGTTGCATTTGCCAGATTTGAAGTCCGCAATCAGGGAGAGCAGGGGCGATCGGGTGTCGAGGTCGGCTTCTGTGGATCCCAACATTTCCCGAGTCAGCAACAGGGTCATGGTCGGCCGCCCCAACTGTCGCCACTGGCGGGCAATGTAAGCCAGTTCGCTGCGAATTTGGGAGGTCAAAAACTCCGGATCTGCGCCCGAATAGAACTGCTCCTGATCCAGGAAGGAGGGTAGAAAGACCATGGTTTTGCCGCAAATCGAGAAAATCCGCGACGTGGTGAGGGTGCGCAGCCGCCGCAGGGGCCGCCCGGTGAGGCCCAGGGCTTCGTTGCGGCCGATTTGGGCATAGGCCGCCGAGAGATCCCGCGCGGGCCGCACCTCGATCGGGGCCACTTGATCCGGCGTTTGGGTTTCAATTCCGTAGATTGCTAGTTGATGTTGCAAGGCCGCATCTTCCGCCAGCAACACCATTTGCACCAACGGTTCCCGCACGGCTCCCGGGCGAGATCGCCGGCCGAGGGGATCCAAATCCGCCACATCGATCAGCTCTTCCAACACCAACTGACCCAGCAGCCACAGGGATTGGGCCCAAACCAGGGGTACGTTGTCGTTGGGCAAGCGGGTTTGGGAACCGGGGTTGGCCTGTTCGGCGGCGATCGCCTCCTCTGGCACATAATAGACTTCCGGCAACAGGGCGAATCCCTCCCGTTCCACGGCCACCTCTTGCAATCGGTGGTGGTAGTCCAAGGCCCTGTCCCGATCGCCCCGAAACAGGGCATCCAGCAGCAAATAGGTCCAAAACAGCGGCCACTCACACTCAATATGCTCAAAGCGCTTGAGTTCGTAGGGTTCGTAATGCAGGCGGCTGGTGTCTTCAAGAACGGTTTGGTGACCATCCCGCAGGAACCGCTTGCAGCCGTAGCGACCCTCCAGTTTTTCGACAATTTGCCGCCGCGTGCGATCGACCAAATTCGCATCATCCACCGCGAACGCCGGGAAACCAATGATGCTCAACAGGGCCCCATCCACCTCTTTAGAAGCCGACTCGCGCGGCAACAGGGATTCCAGCGTGGCCCGCGATCGGGCAATTTCATCCTCCAGCACATGCAGCACGGATAATTGCGATCCCCTTGCCCCAAACAGATCAAAGCCATTCAGCGCTTCCAACGCCGCCTTCGCCATCCCGATCGAGCTGGCGTTTAGCTCCGGGTTGCCGTGATTAATCTTGTTTCCCCGTTCCCAAATGCCGTAATCGGCCGTGCGGTAGGCGCGTCCAATGTAATAGACCAGATTTTGGACGAAATTCACCTCGTCAGTGGTGTAAATCACCTCCAAGCCCGAGGCCGTCATTTGCGCCAAGATCAACAAAAATACCGAGGTGGCATCAATCTGTAGATGGCCCCAGCCGTCATCGGCCACCACCGTGTTGCCCGTGCTCGTATCGTACTTGGCATGGAGCGCATCCAACGGATCTTGGGTGTGCTTAAAGCGCTCCACCTTGTGGGCTTGCCGCATCATCGATGACAACAGCCCCCGCATCAGCTTCACCACGCTCTGCTGAATTTCGTAGCCGCGTCCCGCTTCGAGTCCCGCCTTGCGATAGGCCAGCGCCAGCCCCCAGGCCGCCAAGATGCTGTAGACGTTATCGCGTACCCAAGCATCGGTGTAGTCCCCATGGATATTAACGGCGGTGCTGGCGGGCATTAGGCCGCTGATGGGGTGTTGGCGGTTCAAAATGACCTGGGAAATCAGCCGATCGAAATACTCCAGGCGATCGCGACGGGACTGAGAGGCGGTCATAGGCTACGGCAGGGACTTAAAGACACTATAGACGGTTTATTTTCCTGGATCGCGGCAACGCTGAAGCCTTCGTAAAAGCCTTCGTAAATGTTCTCGACTCAGGCTTCTCGATTCAGGCTTCTCAATTCGGGCTTCTCGATTCAGGTTTCTCGATTCAGGCCTCGTTTTCGATGAATGGCTCATGATCGGTGGCCTGACCCTTGAGGGAGACCCAGGGGCCGCAAGCTGTGCCGGGGCGATCGGGAACATCCGCCAAAGGAGTGGGGGCAATTGTGATCGGAATCTCCCTGGCTAGCCAGGCGATCGCCGTAAAATTGGCTCAAGGGGATTGCAACGGTTATCAATTTCTTGTCAGCTTCTTGTCAGCTTTGGGTCAACGATTTGCAGCCACCAACAGTCAGCCGCTCCTAGCCCTGCCCCCAACAGCCCCCGAAACTGACCCCAGTTTCCCTATTCAGCACGCTCAATTTCGATTTCGGAATGAATGGGCCCTTTGTGTAACAAAGTTCGAGGGAGAAATTGAGGTCTAGCTCGAAATTCTACGGAGTCTTGCTCTGGGAACCGTTAAAATCGATTTCTAGATCTCAATGATGGGTCTCACCCCCCATAGCGGTTGATCAGGGGAGTCCGCGCCGGGGGTAAGGGGAAGCCTATTCAATGTCAATGGGATTGGGGCTGGTCGAAAGTGATGCAACAAAACCGTTTGGGAGGCAAATCGGTTCGGAGAATTCGGCAAAATCGGGATCGAATCGAGCGATCATTGCTGTTGGGGGCCGCTGAGGCCGCAATCCCGCAAGAGTCTACGGCTTGGTTCAGCCTTGGGGTTGGGTGTCTGATGTTGGGGGTAAGGTCACAAGTTGATGTAAGGCTGCAACAATTGGCTTTCTATAAGGCTGCAACAATTGGCTCTCTATGCGGCTCTGTGCGAATCGATTGAGGCATTATCCCGACCATTGCCTCGCTGCTGTGGCAATTGAGGAGTAGCAACGCAAACACCTGCCTGAGTAATTCTTGTTGGACGAGTGAATGGTTAGTAATTGCTCGCGACTAGGGCAATTTGAAGCTAGGGGTTTCACCCCTCCTATGCTTGAGTTAGAACCCTACGGGATGACACTAGGGTTAAGTTGGGCGTGGGAGTGCGCTCCGAACCATTGTCGCGAATTGATTGGTCGCCAATTAAGTCTCCAATTGATTGATCGCGAATTTATTCAGGTGCATTTGCCGTTGCTGTTGCAAATCGTTGTGCAGTCGCCATGGCAGCTTCCAAGTCAGGTTCGACCGAAACCACCGGCCGAGACCCAGGGGTCTCCAGCCGATCGGGGTCAGTGGATCGATCAACCCTGTGGTCAACCATGGGTCAGGTCAAGTCAGCGATGTTGGCCCGAATCTATTGGCCGAGGGCTGATGTGGCGGAACTATCAGGGGGCCAGGAGGGTGATCGCGTGAACTTACGCCGAAAAACCTTGGCGATTGTGGGGATGGCGGCGGTGGTGTCGATCGTGACGCTCTGCATTGCGCTGTCGGTGTTGGTCTCTGGGGATTTTCGGGCCCTGGAGGTGCAATATGCGCGCCAAGATGCTCAACGGGCCATGGATGCCCTCTCGGCGGATTTCGACAGTCTGGCGGTGGCGGCTCAGGAATATGCGGAGTGGGACGACACCTATGAATTCATCGAAACGCGCAACCCTGCTTATATCCAGTCCAATCTGATCGATCGCACGTTTACGGCTTTGCGGCTGAACGCGATCGCGATTGTGAATCGCCAGAAGCAAGTGCTCTACAGCCAAGGATTTGATGCGACGCGGGGCCGGTTGCAACCGGCCGATCGCTCCCTGCTGGACTATTTGGCTGGGCCGGGCCAAACGACGCTTTTACAACAAGATCAGCCCGATCGTGTAATTTCAGGGTTGGTGTCCCTGCCAGAAGGGGTGTTGATGGTGGCGGCCCGCCCGATCGTCACCAGTCAAGGGGCCGGCCCCATTCGCGGCGCGTTGGTGGTGGGCCGTTGGTTGGATCAGGTGGAAATCGATCGCCTGGCGGAGGGGGTGGAGTTACAGCTTTCCCTGCGGCCGGCGGTCAGCCTAGAGCAATTTCAGACCGCGGACTCTGGAACCCTCAGCCAGCCCATGACCCTGGAGGTGAGCCGGCCCGGTTTGGCCCGCAGCCCAATTTCCATCACGGCCCTGGGATCCTTGGATCTGTTGCGAGCGGAAATTCTGCTGCGGAACCTAGAAGGGGAACCGGCCCTAATTTTGGAGGTGACGCTGCCTCGGGAGATTTATCACCGTAGCCAACGGGCTATCCGCTACTTGGGAGCCGCCACGGTGTTTTGTGGGGTGCTCTTTGGGGGCGTGGCCCTGCTGTCGATCGAGAAATTGGTGCTTGCCCGTTTAACCCGCCTCAGCACTGCGGTGGCCACCATTGGCCAGAGCGGCAACCTGGCCACCCGCTTAGAAATGCCTGGCAGCGACGAGCTGGGTCTTCTGGCCAACAATATCGATGAGATGCTGGAGGCGCTCGATCGATTCCAGCGGGAGCGATCGAGCGTCGAAGAGCGCTACCGGATCATGGCGGAGAACTCCACCGACTTGATCTCCCGGCAAACGGCCGACAATGTTTATATCTATGCCTCCCCCGCCTGCATGGCCCTGTTGGGCTATCACCCGGAAGAAATGGTGGGGCAACAGCGTTGGGACTTTATCCATCCGGCCGATCGCGCTCGCCTCATTGAAGAAGACCAGCACGCCCGCGATCGCAAAGCCACCTACACCACCCAATATCGAATTCGCCGCCACGATGGGTTCTACATCTGGTTTGAAACCACCAGCCGCGCCATCTACGACTCCCACAACGGCGAATTTCAGGGCACGTTGTCCGTTTCGCGGGACATCACCCCCCGCAAACAGGTGGAGCAAGATCTGCGTGACAGCGAAAGTTCCATCCGTCGTCTCTATCAAATTGCCGCCGCCCGCCAACTGACCTTTGACGATCGATTGCAACGGTTGCTGCAAATGGGTTGCGAGCAATTTGGCTTGGAACTGGGGCTGCTGGTGGAAATTGACGATCGATTTGCCACCCTCCCGGATCCAGACCCCACAGACTATAACGGCGGCATGGCTGCCGTGGGCGATCTGCAATGTCGCGTGGTGGGCATCTTTCACACGGGCGATCGCGCCCAAATGCCCAGCACCTGGAACTGGCAAGCGGGCGATCGGTTCCCCCTGCGCAACACCATCTTTCAGATTGCCGTTGCCCGCGAAGAGCCGCTGTATTTCGAGTCCAAATCCCTGGCCCAGCTTGGCCCCACCGCCGTCGATGCGGCCCTGGAAATCGAAGCCTACCTTGGCACACCGATCACCGTCGGCCGTCGGGGTTACGGCACCCTCTGCTTTTGGAGCAATCAAACCCGTAACCAGCCCTTCAAAGCCGTTGATATTGGTCTGTTGGAGCTGATGGGGCAATGGATTGGTGGTGAATTGGAACGCAAGCAAGCCGCCGACGACCTGGCCCGGGCCCGCGACCAAGCCCTAGAGGCCACCCGAGCCAAGAGCGAATTTTTGGCCACCATGAGCCACGAAATCCGCACTCCCATGAACGCCGTCATTGGGATGACCGGATTGCTGTTGGATACGGAGCTGACCAGTCAGCAGCGGGACTTTGTGGAAACCGTTCGCAGTAGCGGCGATGCCCTGTTGGCCATCATCAACGACATCCTGGACTTTTCCAAAATCGAATCCGGCAAGCTGGATTTGGAGTCGCAACCCTTCGATCTGCGCAGTTGTATTGAAGAGTCCCTGGATTTGTTAGCCGCCAAAGCCAGCGACAAGGGCTTGGATTTGGCCTACTGGATGGGGTCAGCCGTCCCCAACCTAATCGTGGGGGACATCACGCGCCTGCGCCAAATTTTCGTGAACTTGGTGGGCAATGCGGTCAAGTTCACGGCCCGGGGGGAAGTGGTGATTCAGGTGGAAGCCAAGCCCCACACCACCAGCGACGAATCGAATGCCTTGCTGCAAAGTGATAGCACCCTGCCGCCAACCCGTTCCCACGACTACAACGCACCGCTGTACGACATTCACTTTGCGGTGCGAGATACGGGCATTGGTATTCCGAGCGATCGCATGAACCGCCTGTTCAAATCCTTCAGCCAAGTGGACTCTTCCACCACTCGCCAATATGGCGGCACAGGGTTGGGGCTAGCCATCAGCAAGCGGCTCTCGGAAATGATGGGCGGGCGCATGTGGGTGGAAAGCGAACTGGGTAAAGGCTCTGTTTTTCACTTCACGATCGTGGCGGCGGCGGCTCCCTATGCGTCCCTGGTGGATTTCTACGAAGTCCAGCCCTATCTGCAAGGGAAGCGGGTGCTGATTGTGGATGACAACGCTACCCATCGGGATATTTTGGTGCGGCAGGTGGAGGCCTGGGGCACGGTGACCCAGAGCACCGCCTCGCCTCAGGAGGCGATCGCCTGGATGATGCGGGGACAATCCTTTGACTTGGCGCTGCTGGATTTGCAAATGCCACAGATGGACGGCTTGCAGTTGGCCCAACGGTTGCAGGATTTGGCGCTACCCAAAACAACGCCGTTGCGGATGATTGCCATGGCTCCAATGGGCTATCAGGAGCGCAGTGCCTCGCCGGTTTTTGCGGCAGTGGTGAACAAACCCATCAAGCAATCTCAGCTTTACAACGCGATCGTGACGGTGTTGGGCGGACGCACGGCGGAAACGGTGGCCGCTCGATCGGTCATGGCTGACGTGGATTCCCACATGGCTGAGTTCCACCCACTGCGGATTTTGCTGGCGGAAGACCATGCGGTGAACCAAAAGGTGGCGTTGCAGATTTTGCAGCGCATGGGATATCGGGCTGATGTGGCGGGCAATGGGATCGAGGTGCTAGAGGCCCTGCGTCGTCAACCCTATGACGTGGTGCTGATGGATATGCAGATGCCGGAAATGGACGGGCTGGAAGCCACGGAGCGGATCCGACAGGAGTGGGTGACAGAGCAGGGGCCCTACATCATTGCCATGACTGCTAACGCTATGCAGGGCGATCGGGAGGCTTGTATTCGAGCAGGGATGGATGATTACATCAGCAAGCCTATCCGGATTCAGAAGTTGGCGGAGGCTTTGGGGCGCTGTCCTTCTCGGGGGTTTGCCCAAGGGGGAACCGGCGAAACTGCACCGGAACCGCCAACTTTGCCCGATTCGGTGTTGCCTGCGGTGACGGAGAACGGTGCGGGAGCCGTGGCGATCGCCCTGCCGCAATTGGTGACGGCCCTGGTGAGCGGTGAATCCGAACCGGTTGCCCCTGAGGCGCTAGCCCATACCAGCTCTGTGGAACGAAATGGGATTGGGCCGGAGCCTGACCTGGTGGTTGACCGAGCAGCCTCGGAGCTGGCCGGGTCGCCCTTGCCTTCGGGGTGGGTGGCCGACCAGGAACCCATTTTGGATGAGCAAATCCTGAGCAGCTTGCGGGAGGTAGAGGTGCTGGATGAGGCGATCGAACTCTATTTACGCGATTCTCCCATGTTGCTGGAAAAGGTGCGATCGGCCCTGAGCAATGGCAACACGGCCCACCTGAAGGATGCGGCCCATTCCCTCAAGTCCACCAGCGGAACTATGGGGGCCCTGTTGGTGTATCAAACCAGCCAGCAAATCGAAACCGCTGCGAAGCAAGGAGACCTCGCCCTCGCCCAGCGGTGGTTACCCGCCGTGGAGCAAGAACACCAACGAGCTGTGGCTCGGCTCCAAAGTTTGGGCTTGGTGTTTCAGTCTTTGGAAGTGGAGGCCTAAATTAAGCGCAGAGACCAAGCCCTCACTGCTAAGCCCTCACTGCCAAGCCATTCACTTAGTTTGCTTGAATTGCATGGATTGCTGAGCGGCCCTCTCCGTGGATCGGTCCATCGATCGGTCAATTGATCGGTCAATCAAATCAGCACCTGAATCGAGGCTAAGGGGAGCTTGGGGCTGCAGTCGGGTGTTTTGCGATAGGTGTTTTGCGATAGGTGTTTTGCGATACTTGATCAGTGAGATGAAATCAATTAACGGGGTAAGCGACTGGGGCCGAAGTTTGATGGATCGGTGATCCCAGCCAGAAAACCACAACGCGGTTTTGCTGTGCTATGAATCACAGCGATCGGGTAGCAATGGCCATACACTAAGAAACAGGGTGTCAGACCCCCTAAAGTCAACGCACTACCCTGCTAGTAACCATGGCTGCTCGTCCTGCTTGTATTGCGCCCAACGACCTGCGCGCCCGCAGTTTGGAGTTGCTGAACGCCTATCGGGCCTGTCCCTCAACGGAACTGCGCAATCGCTTGGTTGAGCTGAACTTTGGCCTGGTGAAGAAAGAAGCGGCCCACTGGGTTGCCCAATGCCAGGAAAGCTACGAAGATCTGCTCCAAATTGGCAGCATTGGCCTAATTCGGGCGATCGAGCGGTTTGATGCTAGCAAGGGCAATGCCTTTAGCTCCTTTGCCCTTCCCTACATTCGGGGCGAAATTCAGCACTACCTCCGCGATCGCAGTAGTTCAATTCGGATTCCTCGCCGCTGGTTGGAACTCCAGCAACAATCCGCCACCATCACCCGCAACTTGCGGGAATCCCTGGGCCGCCAGCCCAATGATTGGGAAATTGCGGAAGCCCTCGGGATTGAGCTGAGCGAGTGGCAACATGTGGAGCTGGCTCGTCAAAATCGATCGCCCCTTAGCCTGGATGCGCCGGTACGCAGCGACGAAGAGGAACCGTCATCCTTGGGGGATACGCTCCCCGATCGTAAATATCGCAGCTTCCAACTGGCCGAAGAAGACCGCCTGCGTTTGAACCAAGCTTTGGTCAAGCTAGAAGAGCGCACTCGCCAGATTCTGGAATTTGTTTTTCTCCATGACTTGACCCAAAAAGAAGTGGCCGATCGCATGGGGATCAGTGCTGTGACCGTTTCCCGTCGGGTGCGCAAGGGGCTAGAGTCCTTGAAGGACATGATGGAACCCGTTGACGATTAACCGACAGTTAAACGTTGACGACTAGACGGTTGACGACTAGACGGTTGACGACTAGACGGTTGACGATTAAGCGTTGACCACTCAGCAACTTCCAGAGGCCAGTTCTCAACCCGATTGAGGCCGCCTCCGAAGCAACATTGCCGAACCCAGGGCCAATTGGAGATCGGGGCCCAGAAAACGAGACGATCGCCTAGCCATTGGTTACAATGCTGGGCAGCTCAGTCCCTTGGACTCAACCATCCCGCGGACTCAACCATCGGAGAATTCACCTATGCCCAGCCTGGTACGGTTTGGGGCAGCCGTAGCCCTGCTGGTGGCAGCCACCAGTTGTGGTGGCCCCACAGACACTGCAACCACTGACGAGGCCAGCCCAACTGCGTCCCCCGCCAGCGGTACGGATGCGCCCACTGCCACCGTGCCCAAGGCTGACTTCAAATCGCCCATGGTTGCCGGTCGCCCCAAGACGGCCGTACCTACCATCCAGCGGTTCATTCAGCCCACCAACATCGACGCAAGGGCGAAACAAACCCAAACCGAAATTCAGCAAAATAGCAAGAACAGTCGGCGCGATCCCTTTGCGATTCCGCTGCAAGTGCAGCCCCTGGCCAAGTTGCCGGATGGCAGCCCTGTGGGCCCCAGTGTGACCCAATCCCCCCGACCGATTGCCATTCCATCCCCCACTTGGCAAGAGCCGGAAACCGATGTGGAAGGCCGCGATTTCCGAGGCTATCCACCGCCAACGCTGGTTGATCCGCCCAAGCCGCGGCCGGCGGTGCGTCGTCCCACGCCTGCTCGCTCTCCGGTGGCTGCGCGGCCACAAGTGCCGCCTGTGACGGTTCCCAGCCAGCCGCCCGCACCTCCTTCGCCCACGGATGCCCTCAGTTTGCGGGTGACTGGTGTGGTGCAAGTGGGCGATCAATTCCAAATCATTGTGCAAATTCCCGGTGAGAACTCCGAGCGCTACGTGAATGTGGGCGATCGAATTGCCAATGGCCAGGTTTTGGTGAAGCGGGTGGAACTGAGCAAGACTCTGGATCCGGTGGTGATTTTTGAGCAATACGGCCAAGAAGTGGCGAAAAATGTGGGCGACAGTGCCCAACCGATCGCCATGCGTTAGGGATTGCTTCAGCACAGTCGCTCAAGCAATTGCTAAAACCCACTGGCCCGGCCAAAATTCCCTAACCAGAATTGCTTGGTCAGAATTGCCCAACCAGAATTATTCAGCCAAAATTGCTTAATCAAAATTGCTTAATCAAGTTTGCTGAACCAAGTTTGCTGAACCAAATTTGCCTGACGGTCTGTTATCAAATTTCTAAAACCCTGATGTTGTCGTTTGGGTGACTGGTGGCTGCTGATGGTTTTGGGTATCCGCAGTTCCCGATTCTTCATGGTTAAAGGCTGTGGAGAGAGTCCTCGGGTGCTCAAGGTTTAGAACGGTTCAGCGATGGTTGAGCCACGTATCCGGGCGAGGAAGAAGTGAACCAGAAAGGAGTGAGGACATGGCTGGTTTAACGCGAACAACGTGGATCCGGGCCGTTTTGGCCACAACTTGCATGGCGGCCACCGCTGCGGTGGTCATGGTCGGTAATTCGTTACCGAGTAACGCCCAACAAAGTTGGCCACCGGGCTTTTATCGGCGAATGAGCGATTCCACCATCCGTTGGGTTGCGGGGGATGGTCGCATGTGCCGCGTGATGAATCGCGATCAGTTGACGGCTTTTGGGGGCGATGGTGTGGTGCGGGTGGTGGGCGATCGCTCCACGTTCGATCGGGGTCGGACGGATACAGGGATTTGCCCTTGGCCCGATGGCATCTATCGCGAAAGCAACTGGCGCAATATTTGGCAGCTTCTCTACACCGTGGGCAGTCGTCGGTACTATTGCAACATCACCACTCAGCAACACCTCCAGGCTTACAACTTGGCCGATGAGCAAACGAATCCTGTGATTTTGACGGTTCCCAATCGATCGCGCCTGGGCTTCAAGCGGGAATGGGCGGGGGATTGTGTTTGGCCCAACGTTGGCGACAACTAGATGGGCAAGGATTCCGATTCAGGGTTCTCGGGTCAGTTCTCGGATCAGTTCTCAGATCGATAGCCCGATCAACCATGGCCCGATCAATCATGGCTTGATCAACGGCCGAGTCAATGCCCAAATCAACAGCCGAATCAATGCCCTGGTTGGCTGCTCTCGGTTTAGCGAGTAATAAAACTTAAAACCTCACCCCTTTAGTCGTTGGCTGGGCGATAGTAGCCTAGAGAGCAGCCACTTCACCCTAAACGGGACTCAATAGGACTGGCCTTCTGGGCTGTCCTTCCGATGTGGGTGCGATCGTCACGGGCAGTCAGTCCGAGACTCAACATCGACGCGCCGATCGGGTTCATCCAGATTTCTGGGGGCGATCAATGCAGCGTCAACCCATGGACGAATTAAACAGTTTCGGCTGTTTAATTTAGGGCCAAAATCCCCAAGTCTTAAGCCTGGGGATGGGGTCAAAAGAGAGAAAAATAAACCAAAGGAAGATAAACCTATGGCGGTTCAACGCGGTGCTAAGGTGCGGGTTCTGCGCCCCGAGTCGTACTGGTATCGGGATGTGGGCACGGTTGCTTCGATCGACCAAAGCGGCATCAAATACTCGGTAATTGTCCGTTTTGATAAGGTCAATTACTCGAACATTAACACCAACAACTTCGCGCCCGAAGAGCTGGAAGTGGTGGAAGCACCGAAGGCTGCTGCGAAAAAATAGGCGAATCACTGCTGCGATCGCCCGTTGGGAATGGTGGCAGCGTTTCGCAAGCCAAGGCTGCTGGCCTTGGTCTGATTCGTGGGTTGGTTCTTTGCAAGGCCGGGGGATGTTGTGCCAGAGCTGCCAGAGGTAGAAACCGTCCGGCGGGGGTTGGCCACAGCAACTCCCGGCTGGCTGATTGTGGGGGGTGAAGTGCTGCTCGATCGGGCGGTGGCGGCCCCGGAACCCGAGGCGTTTTTAGCGGGCTTGCAGGGTTGTTGCTTGGTGAGCTGGAAACGACGGGGCAAGTATTTGCTGGGCGAGTTGCAGCGAGCGCAACGGCCAGCCGGCTGGTTGGGGGCCCATTTGCGAATGACGGGTCAGTTTTTGTGGGTGGATCCGGCGACTCCGGTGCATCAGCACACGCGGATTCGGTTGCGACTGCGCTCTAACGCGGTCGAGCGAGAATTGCGGTTTGTGGATCAGCGCACGTTTGGGCATTTGTGGTGGGTGTCACCCGATCGCCCGATCGAGCAAGTGATCACCGGTTTAGCGAAGTTGGGCCCAGAACCCTTTGACCCGACTTTTTCGATCGATTACTTTGCGGAGCGGCTGCGAAAACGCCACAAAACCATCAAAGCCACCCTGCTGGATCAAGACCTAGTGGCCGGTTTGGGCAATATCTACGCCGATGAATCCCTTTTTTTGGCAGGCATTTGGCCAGAAACCAGGGCCGCAGACCTGAGCATGGAACAGGTTGGCAAGCTCCATCAGCAAATTCGGCAAGTGCTGGAAGCCAGCTTGGCGGCGGGCGGCACAACCTTTAGCGATTTTGTGAACCTGGAAGGGGTAAACGGTAACTACGGCGGGGAAGCTTGGGTGTATAACCGCAAGGGGCAACCCTGCCGCGTTTGTGGCACGGCGATCGAGCGGTTGCGGATTGCGGGTCGATCGAGCCATGTTTGCCCTCAATGCCAGCCCCGATCGCCCCAAGCCTGAACCTGGAACCATGGGAGCGAACCAATCGCTACGGTTCCAGGATGGCCTGGGCCCGATCGGCTGCTGACTTCACCAACGCGGGCAGGCTGAGGCTGCTGTAGTTGGCAGGCATCGAAGATGGTGCGGCCGTGAACCCGCTGTCCTGCGTGGCTCCCGATTGGGTAGGGGCCGTAAAGGGTAGTTGAGGGCTGGTGGTCGATCGCCCGGCGGCCGGCTCTGAGCTGGTTGCCTCTGGGCCAATTTCAAAGGAAATCGATCGGCGTGGGTTGCTGCCCATGGGGCTAGGTGTTGCTGATGGGTTTCCTGCCGGAGCCGTGATGGCCGCCACGGAACGGTTGCTAGGCCCCAACGCTTCATCCGTGGGGGCTTCTGCATTGCGCACCAGTTCGCTCAATTCCACGGCGGTCATCAATTGCGCCAGTCGATCGCGTGCCGATTGACCAGTGGCTTGGATTCGTTGGCCGATCGCGCTGCCGTCAGAAGGGCTAATGGGGTTAGCCCCCGCTTGAGAGGGGCGCTGAGGAGCGATCGGGGCACTGGCCACGGCGGGCGAGCTGCTGGGCATTGGAGCCGCTGCGGGGCTGGGCAAGGGGGCGACCACGATCGGCGATTGCCCGTTGGTGGTTGCGGCCGAGCGGGTGAAGCTCGGCAGTTGGGGTTGGGGGCGATCTCCGGTGGCTGTCAGTGGAGCCGTTGGGGCGATCGTCATTGGGAGGGCGCTGGAACCAGGATTGCCAGAATTGGGACTGTTTGAGACAAAATCACCCGAGCCAGAATTGGGAGTCAGATTGGGAGCCGATCTCGCCGTCAACACCATGGATTGGGTCAGGGGTTGGTCAAACCGGCGGGAAATGTAGGTTAGCTCCTGCAAAATCTCCTTAGCCCGATCGCCCTTAGCCACCCGGGGTTGATAGTTTTGCACCCGCACCGGCACAAAGTCCACCTTCATTTGGCGATCACGCAGGGCCACCTTCAGCACCGCCGTATCGTAGGTGCTGCGCGAATGGCCACCAAAAATGAAGTTACCCAGGGAATAGACGATCGCCCGATCCTTGTAAACCTCAGCGCCTTGCAGCACATGGGGATGGTGACCCACCACCAAATCCGCCCCCGCATCAATGGCTCGCCGGGCGATCGACCGTTGGTAGGGAGCGGGATAGCGTGCCAATTCTTCGCCCCAGTGGAAATTCACCACCACCCAATCCACCTGATCGCGCACGGCTTGAATATCTGCCGCCAAGGCCTCGTTTTCGCGTGGGTTAGTGCCCGCGCTGGTTTCCGTGGCCGCGTGCCAATGGGCGTTGTAATAGCCAAAGTAGGCAATCCGTTGACCCTTCACCTCCAAAATTTTGGGGCGACGGGCTTCGGTGATGTTTTCTCCGGCCCCGATCGCGTGGATGTCGCTTTGATCCAGGGCGGCCAAGGTGTCCAACAAACCCGGCCGGTTATAGTCCATCGTGTGGTTGTTGGCCAGCGTCACCAGGTCAATGCCCCCCGCTTCCAGGGCGGCCACCGATTCCGGTTCCGCACGGAAATTGAAACGCTTGCCCGATCGCTTACGGTCAGCATCCGTAATTGGGTTTTCCAAATTCACCATGGCCACATCGACCGATCGGGACTCGGGAAACTGGGCCAACGCCGCCGACCAATCTCCCCCTAACCGTCGCTTGACCCGATCGCTCAGGGTCACATCTCCCCCAAACATCAAGGTCACCGCCGGATCGGTGGGATTGGCGGGTGGGTGATTCACCACCGGCAACAGTTCCAAAGCTCCCTGCACCACGGGTGGCCGCACCTGCCGCACCCGACTGGCCACGGGGGCGATCGCCGGGCGCAGGGGCAAGACCTGCTCCGTGGAATTGCCGCTGCGAGGGCTGGCCAAGGGTTGTTGGGGGCGCGATCGGGTGGCATCGGGTGACGAACTAGCCAACCACAGGGCCAACACAAAGGGCACGATCGTCGCCCCGCCCAACAGCACTGATCGCCAAATGGGTTCCAGGGCCGGATCCGTAGCCCATTGGGTTAATCCCGCTAGCCCTAACTCCCGCCGGCCCGCCGGAGCTGCAATCCGAATCGTTTGCTGCCAGAAGGGATCCACCTGCCCTGCCACCGTGGCCCGAATCCGCACGCCGCTGACTTGGCCTTGTTCTGAGGCGTTAAATTGCCACAGTCGTCGGCAAATGGTTTGCACAATGTAGGGTTGGCTCAGGGATTTTGAGGCGCTGTCTGAGGTGCTGTCTGAAGGGCTGCTTGAAGTGTTTGAGGTCGCCAGACTTTCCCCATCACTGGAGGTGACTTCGGCGGCCGTTGCTGCCATCGCGGCCTCTGGCGGCAACTTCACTTCCACCACCAAGCAGCGACCATTGAGTCGATCGACCGTTAGCCCAGCCCCCAAGCTTTGCCCCACCGGCTGCAACCATTGGGAAATAGTGCCCAGATCCATACCAACGGGCGATCGCCAGCGATCGCGCGTGGCCGTCGCCAGCGCAGACCAACCATCTCGCGCCACCAACCAGCTATGGGCCAAGCGTTGCATCACCTGCTGCTCGGGCGATCGGGGCAACACCTGCTGATAATAGGCCGTGGAATTGAGGCCCGGCCGCTGCTCCAACTGCACCGACTGCTGCCACAGCAATTCCGGCTGACCCACGCGCCGGGCCATGATCCGCACCCCTTCCACCGCCGCCAAATTCAAGCCATGGAGTCGGTGGCAAATGAACCGCACCAACCGATCGCGCTCCGGTTCTTGCTGGCACTCCACCCACACATCAATCTGGCCGGTCATTTGCGCCGAAACCTTGGTGCGGATGCCATGGGGAGCCAGGTAGCGATCGAACCAACTCGCCAACGTGCCCGCATCCCACGTCAACCCGATGCTTCCCGAACCACTAACCCCAGCCGCATAAACCATTGTGTTCTAACTCCTCAACATCACGCGATCGGCCCCTGGGCGATCGGGGAATCGATCGACCGGGGTGAGCGCTGGCGATGAACCCACTCAGTTGCTTGCACTGCTTGAATTGCTTGGACTGCCGGAACTGCTGAAATTTCAGGAATTGCGGGAACTGTTTGCCCAGCACCGCTATCCAGCCGCGAGCTAAAACTTGCCCACCTCAAGCGCATATGGGCAAGCTTGTTTGAGCAGTCTCTCAACAGTATTTCAGCAGGATCGCAATCTCAATCTCAATCGGTTTTAAACGATATATGCGCAGGTTGCATGTTTTTGGGGCCGTCCCCTTGGGCAATTGCGAGCGCCTATAGCATCGCACCGATCGTTCCAAATCGGCTAACCCGCGCCCCGGCCCCACGGCTTTGCGAGCCGTTAGCCATCGCCATTCGCCAAGATTTGGAGATTGAAATCAGGAATTAGGACAAGACCTTGAGACCAGAAATTAGGCAAAAAATCAGCCAAAACCTAGAACAGGCTTTCTAGCCAATCTGCAATGCCCATGGCAATTCCCGGCTTGTCTAACATCCGCAGGGGCGATCGATCCCGGGTGACCAAATAGGCCACCTGTTCTCCCCGGGGCCCCGTCTCATTCCCCCGATTGGCCACCACTGCCAAGTGACCCCGCTGGAGTCGATCGTGGGCAATTTGCATCAGGGCTTCGTGAGTCACCCCCTCTTGATACTTGAAGCTGATCAAACCCAACTGGGGGGCCAACTCGCTCACCAGGTCAATCACCTTCTCTGTGGGTTGCAGTTGAATCGTCTTCCACTGGCCGCCGCTGGGAATTTTGCCCGGGTGAATTTGCACGGGTTGATAGTCCGCCACGGCCGCCGAAAAAATCCCAAACCGATAATCCCGCTCCTGCAACAGCGACAACACCCGATCGCGATAGTCGTGATAGGTCGGTGTAATGGTGTGGGGTATCCAGTCCGGTGGCGCGGTGCTGCCCGCCCCATGTACTAGATGCACTTGGGATCCCCGGAGATAGAGTTCTTTGGCGATTTCAATCCCCAGTTGCCCCGTGAAGCAGTTGGTAATTCGACGAATGGCATCCAAGGGAACCGGCGTTGGCCCACCGGTCACCATCACCGGCACACCGCGCAGGGGCGATCGACTCAGCAGCCGACAAACATGTACCACAATAGTTTGCGGATCGGGCAAATTGTTCTTGCCATAGGCGCGGCGGGGTTGAATCATCCGTACCCCAATCGATCGCAGGGCCTGCAACGAATCCGTCAGGAGAGAGTTGTGCATTGTGCCATGCATCGTCGGAGCCACCAACACCTCCGTGCGGCCCGCCTCCATGCGCCCAATGGCCGAAGCCAGGGTCGCCGTCACCACGCCATCGGCAATCCCCAGCCGCATTTTATTAATCGTGTCGTAGGTGGCGGGGGCCACTAAGTAAGCTGCGAAGGGGTGAGCATCGCTGAGGTGTTCGGCCGCCGCCGTGAGCCTGGTGACCACCGGATTTGTGGTGCTCCATTCCAGGGCCTCCAAGGTGACGTAGCGGCGGGCTTCCTTCGACACAAAGGCCACCACATCCGCTCCTTGGCGACGTAGGGCCCGGGCCACATCGGGCGATCGATAGGCGGCAATGCTGCCACAAACGAGGAGGGCAATGCGCCGGCCGGCCAGATGCATCCCATCCAACAGCACCTCGCGATCCCCCATTTCGGAGGGCGGCGGAGGCGACAAATCCCAATCATCCATAGGGGGATTGATAGGCCTAGAAGAGGGGTCAAAATACCAGGAAAATGAGTCGGCAACGGTCATGGAGCGATCGGGGTCAGGAAGCTACCTGGATGGCTGGGATGGCTGCCAACGGATGATGCAAAGTCTATTGAAAAATGGCTATGGAGTGAGAAAAGTCTTCAAAAATCGAGTCAATAGGATTGAAGCGGCTGAAATAGTCGAATTAACAATTAAAAACGATTAAAGCAGTTGAATTTAAATTGCGTTTGAGCAAAATCATTTGCAATCCAAGAAAACTGACACAGAGCCATCTTGGATTCAAGCGGTGGGTTGGGTCGCTTTTCTGGCTAGCGGTGGGGCTAGCGGTGGGGCTAGCGGCTGGTGAGACCGAACCGATCGAGCGGCCAGAACCGCCACCAGGCCCGCCCGATCGCGTTTTCGATCGGCAAAAAGCCCCACACATGGGAGTCATTGCTATTGTTGCGGTTATCACCCATGACAAACAACATTTGTGCAGGAACGGTGACGGGCGCTAACTCGTAGGTGGGTGGCTCCAGGGTGTAAGGCTCCGTGAGGGGTTGGCCGTCCACATAAACCTGGCCGTTTTTGACGGCGATGGTTTGACCCGGAAACCCAATGACCCGCTTAATAAATGCTTGATCGCGGGGGTAACCAAGGGCTTGCAGTTGGGGCGGCGGCGCAAAAACCACGATGTCGCCCTGTTGCAAGGGCCGGAACCAGTGGGAAATTTTTTCCACCACCAACCGATCGCCCACGGCCAAGGTGGGATACATCGACTCAGAAGGGATGACACGCGGTTCTGCCACAAAGGTGCGAATCAACAGGGCCAGCACCAGGGCAATGCCGATAATTTGCACGCTTTCCCGCCACCGCTGCCAACCGGAGGGGCGATCGGGAAGGGGGCTGGATTTGGGGCGATCGGCTGAATCCTGACTCAGTGGGGCCATGAACAACGTTCTCCAAAAATTCTGTTGATTAACCCCCAACAGCATGGGTGGAAAAGTTGAATGGGAAAAATGGGCTTGTGTGGCTTGTGTGGCTTGCGGGGTTCCGGGCACTGTCTCCTGAACAGGATCAAAAATGCTGGCAAATTGAAGATCAAGGGCCAGCAATGGCCCAAGGAACAGCGCAAGGGACACTGAACGCATGGTACAGGAGCAATTAGCCCCTGGTGCATTCTCACCGACAGTTTGTTGAATGCTGTTGATGGGGTGTGTTCAGACAGGCTTCAAAATCAAAAGACTGAACGATCTTCCCGCTACTTTTTGGATTGAGCAATTAACTATGACCGACGTTGTGCCGGCTTCCCTGACCCAGGGCCCAATGGTGGCCGCTCCGATTACGCCCATGGCAATGCCGATTCCCCTGGTGGATTTGTCGATTCAGCACGAGCGCTTGCGGGCCGAACTCGATCGCGCCATTGCCAGCACGCTCGATCGGGGCGATTTTGTGCTTGGCCAGGCTTTGGCTACCTTTGAGGCGGCTTTTGCGGCGGCCTGTGGCGTTGAACATTGTGTCGGCGTGGGTACGGGAACCGATGCGTTGGCCTTGGGGCTAACGGCCTGTGGCGTGGGGCCGGGAGATCAGGTAATTGTGCCAGCTAACACGTTCATTGCCACGGTGCTGGGGGTGTTGCGATCGGGGGCCCAACCGGTGCTGGTGGATTGTGATCCGGACACGGCGCTGATCGATTTGGCGGCGGCGGAACGGGTGATCGGCCCCAAAACCAAGGCCCTGATTCCGGTTCACCTTTATGGGCAAATGGTGGATCCTGAGGCCCTGTTGGCTTTGGCCGATCGCACCGGTCTGTTGATTTTTGAGGATGCAGCCCAGGCCCACTTGGCGCGGCGGGGCGGGTGGTTGGCCGGCTCCTTGGGACGGGCGGCGGCCTTTAGTTTCTATCCGGGCAAAAATTTGGGGTCGATCGGGGACGGTGGAGCCGTGGTCACCAACGATGCGGCCGTGGCGGCAAAGGTGCGGATGTTGCGCAATTACGGCGCACCTCGCAAATATTTCCACGAAGAGTTGGGCATGAATTCGCGGCTTGACACGTTGCAGGCGGCGGTGTTGTCCGTGAAGTTGCCCCATTTGCCCCGCTGGAATGAAGACCGGGCCCAGTTGGCGGCGGCCTACGATGCGCGGTTGGCAGCCCTGGCCGATCGCGGTCTTGTCCCGATCGCCAACCAGTCGGGGCCGGGCCATGTGTATCACCTCTACGTGGTGCGGGTGCAGCCCACCTGTCGGCTCGATCGCGATCAACTGCTGGCGGCCCTGCAACAGCAACAGATCTTTGCGGGCATTCACTACCCCATTCCCTGCCATCTGCAACCGGCCTTGCAATCCTTGGGCTACGGAGCTGGGGCCTTCCCGGTGACGGAACAGTTAGCCAATGAAATTCTCTCGCTGCCCCTGTTTCCGGGCCTGACCCTGGAGCAGCTCGATCGGGTTGTGGGAGCGATCGAGCTAGCCACCCGCTAGGGCCGCTCCCTTAACCAGCGGGCCGCGTCCACCGCGTGATAGGTCAAAATCCAATCGGCCCCGGCCCGCTTCATGCCCAACAGAGTTTCCAGCACGATCGCCCGTTCATCAATCCACCCCTGCTCGGCAGCAGCCTTCACCATGGCGTATTCCCCAGACACGTTGTAGGCTGCCACCGGCAGTTGGGTTTGGGTCTTCAGTTGCCAAATAATATCCAAATAGGCCAAAGCCGGTTTCACCATCAACACATCCGCCCCTTCCGCCAAATCCAACAGCGCCTCCTTGAGCGCTTCCCGTCGATTAGCCGGATCCATCTGGTAGGTTTTCTTATCCCCAAACTGCGGGGTGGAATCCAGGGCATCTCGAAAGGGGCCGTAATAGGCCGAGGCATATTTGGCACTGTAGGCCAGGATGCCCGTTTGCCAAAATCCAGCCGCATCCAGGGCTTGGCGAATGGCCCCCACTCGACCGTCCATCATGTCGGACGGGGCCACAAAATCCGCCCCTGCGGCCGCTTGCACCAGGGCCTGTTGGGTCAAGACTGCCACGGTTTCATCATTCAAAATCCGTCCCGCCTCATCCACAATTCCATCGTGGCCGTGGGTGGTATAGGGATCGAGGGCCACATCCGTCAAGACCAATAGATCGGGAAAGGCGGCTTTGATGGCTTTGACGGCCCGGGGCACAAGGCCGTTGGGGTTGTGGCTTTCGGAGCCGATCGCGTCCTTTTGAGCGGGCGGAATCACGGGAAACAGGGCGATCGCCCCAATGCCCACCCCTTGAACCATCTGCAACTTTTCCAACAACCGATCGAGCGATCGCCGATCGCAACCGGGCATTGAGGGAATTGGCTCCACCAGCCCCGTCCCTTCCATCACAAACACCGGATAGATCAAGTCTTTGGCCGTCAACACCGTTTCTGCCACCATTCGCCGCAGGGTGGCCGATCGGCGCAATCGCCGTGGCCGCGCGATCGGTTCCGCTGTTGGTTCCAGGATTGGTTCCAATGTGGATTCCGGGGCGATCGGGTCTGTGGTCTGGGCGGCCGTGCTTGAGTCCGATCGCGCTGTGGATTGCCCTGTGGATTGCCCCGCCGTGGCTGGCTCCAGTTCCATGGCGGCGTTGGCTGTTGCCTCAGTGGTCGGCGAAATGGGGGTGACGGTCATTAAAACACTCCGATTTTCAAAAGTCGTTTTCAAAAGTCAGTGCGATCGAGATGGCGCGGTTAGAGATGGCGCGGTTAGAGACGGCGCGATCGATGGGTAAGCCTCTCGCATCAGCGAGTTGCATCAGCGAGTTAATGCAAAAATGATCGAATGAGAATGATTATCATTATAATTTCTAAAGGGAAATTCAAGCCAGTTGCTCCAAATAACTGGTCTGATGCCAACCCAAGTCATAGAGCCAATGCTGGTTTCTAGGGCTGGATGGGTTGCGCCGCCCAAACTCTGAATCTCTTCAACCTGTACGCTCACCTACCCGATCGGGCTGGGTGGGCGTTTCCCAATCCACGCCAATTCACCGCGATCTCAATCCCTATGACCCTTTCGATCGAGTCACCTCGGCCCAACCTGATCACCACGGCGGCCAACCCCCCCGTCAGCCAGGCCGAGATGGAGCAAGCTGTGCGGACGCTGTTAATTGGATTGGGGGAAGATCCCGATCGCGAAGGCCTGCGCGACACCCCCAAGCGAGTGGTCAAAGCCTTGCAGTTTCTGACTTCGGGCTATCGACAATCCCTAGATGAACTGCTCAATGGTGCTGTTTTTCACGAAAATGCCAATGAAATGGTCTTGGTGCGCGATATTGACCTGTTTAGCTCCTGCGAACACCACATCCTGCCGATTATTGGCCGGGCCCACGTGGCCTACATTCCCGATCACCGAGTGATTGGCCTGTCCAAAATTGCTCGAATTTGCGAAATGTATGCCCGACGGCTCCAGGTGCAAGAGCGGCTAACGGCCCAAATTGCCGATGCGATTCAAGGGTTGCTGATGCCCCAAGGGGTGGCCGTGGTGGTGGAAGCAACCCACATGTGCATGGTGATGCGTGGGGTGCAAAAACCAGGATCCTGGACTGTGACCAGCGCGGTGCGTGGAGTTTTTGCGGAAGATCCGAAAACCCGCCAGGAGTTCATGGATTTGGTGATGCACCAACGAGGATTCCGCGCCTAGATCTCTAGGCTCTAGATTTTTAGGCTAGGGCGTGTCGTCAAATCACCTGAAACCCTGATTCCACCGTTGGCAGATCGTGGGGGACAAGATGCTCAAGCCCCTTGTTATGACGACTGGGATATGGAAAATCAATCGTTTCCGCCTAGATCCCAGGAAATGACGATAGGCCCTAGGTCTCTAGGCCTGGGTCTCTAGGCCTGGGTCTCTGGGCTACAGATCTAGAAGTCTCTTGCTGGCGGCGATATTTGGGGGGCTGCTGGCCCCCTGCCAGCCAATTTGGTCTTTTGAGGTGGCTAATTTGGCCGGGTTAGGCAACCCCAATCCATCGCCGCCAGTGCCGTAAACAGCAAAGAATTGATCAAAAAAGGAATAAATCCAATGAAGAATTCAGAAATCAAAAATAGAGCAACAAAATAGGGCAATAAAATAGGGCAATAAAAAATAAAAAAGGACTGCCTAGGCAGCCCTGGATGATTCCTTAGGTGATGGATTCTTTAGAGATCGAAGGGAAACTTAATGTTGATTGACCAAAAGAAGACTTGCTGAGAACGGATCCCTTGAAAAATGAGAATCCGCGAGTCTTGGGGTGGTGGGTCAATTACAGGTTGGTGAGCCAGGTTACAACGCCATGGCCGGTGACCAATTCCACAGCCAGGGCAGACAGGAAGCCAATCATTGCCAGGCGACCGTTCAGTTGTTCGGCGTATTGGGTGAAGCCCACACGCTGCACGTCGTCTACATAGACCTTGGGTTCAACGGCGAAGTTGTTCAAACGACCCAGTTCTTCCGTGGTGTAGCCGCGTTGCGTCATGGTGGTTGCTCTTGTTTGGGGTGTTGTAAACAATTGTAACTGCTTTTTAAGGAATGTAAAGAGGTTTGTAACTCGTTTTTAACTCAGGGGCTGCCCGATCGCCCTGTGATCCCAAATACCAACGCAAAACTGCCCGATCGCCCTCGGCCACCCATGCCACAATAGTCACTGGTTTTGCCGGATCGTGACGATTACTCTGGGGCCGTTTGTTGGCTGCATCCGTCACTGGCTGCACTCCCCGTCACCAGCCTCAGCCCGATCGCCCGGCCAGACAACTTTTGAACGTCCTGTCTTGTAACACAGGCTTGTGCGATGGAACCGCTTTACGAGTATGCGTGGCTCGTGCCGGTCTTGCCGTTGCTTGGTGCAGCGCTGGTCGGCCTGGGTCTGATTTCCTTTAACCAATTCACCAACAAGCTGCGGCAAATTAACGCGATTGTCATCCTCACCACGATCGGTGGGGCCATGACCATGGCCTTTGCCCTGTTTTGGAGCCAACTCAACGGCCACGAAGCCTTCGCCCGCAACATTGAATGGGCGGCCGCCGGAGACTTCCACATCACGATGGGCTACACGATCGACCACCTGAGCGCCCTGATGTTGGTGATTGTCACCACCGTGGCGTTCTTGGTGATGATCTACACCGATGGCTACATGGCCCATGATCCGAGCTATGTGCGGTTCTATGCCTACCTCAGCCTGTTCAGCTCCTCGATGCTGGGCCTGGTGATCAGCCCCAACCTGGTTCAGATCTATGTGTTCTGGGAACTGGTGGGGATGTGCTCCTATTTGCTGATCGGCTTTTGGTTCGATCGCAAGCCCGCTGCCGATGCCTGTCAAAAGGCCTTCGTAACCAACCGGGTGGGTGACTTTGGCCTGTTGCTCGGGTTGCTGGCGCTCTACTGGTGTACCGGCAGCTTTGACTTCAACGTGATGGGCGATCGCCTGCAAGAGCTGGTGTCTTCCGGCTCTCTGAGCGCGGGCGTGGCCAGCCTGTTCTGCATCCTCGTATTCCTCGGCCCCGTCGCCAAGTCTGCCCAATTCCCGTTGCATGTCTGGCTGCCGGACGCAATGGAAGGCCCCACGCCGATCTCCGCCCTGATCCATGCGGCAACGATGGTGGCGGCGGGTGTGTTCCTGATTGCCCGGATGATTCCGGTGTTTGAAGGACTGCCCGACGTGATGACCGTGATCGCCTGGACGGGCGGCTTCACGGCCCTGCTGGGCGCTTCGATCGCCATCACCCAAAACGACATCAAAAAAGGCCTCGCCTACTCCACCATGTCCCAGTTGGGCTACATGGTGATGGCCATGGGCGTTGGTGCATCCAGTGCCGGGATGTTCCACCTGATGACCCACGCCTATTTCAAGGCGATGCTGTTCCTCGGTTCTGGCTCCGTGATTCACGGGATGGAAGCGGTGGTGGGCCACAACGCCGTGCTGGCGCAGGATATGCGCTTGATGGGCGGTTTGCGGAAATACATGCCGATTACTGCCGCCACGTTCTTCATTGGAACGCTGGCCATTTGCGGAATTCCGCCCTTTGCCGGGTTCTGGTCGAAGGATGAAATTCTGGGTCTGACCTTTGAGGCCAACCCTGCCCTCTGGGCGATCGCCTGGGTCACGGCTGGCGTGACGGCGTTCTATATGTTCCGGATGTACTTCAACACCTTTGAAGGCGAATTCCGGGGCAACGACAAGGCGATCCAAGAGCAACTGTTGGCGGCGGCCGCTGTGCCCGTGCCCGTGGAAGTGACCCCGAACTTCGGCCCCGGCGCGATGGATCCCAAGGAACTGAGCCACGACCACGACCATCACCACGCCCACGAGCCGCATGAGTCGCCCACCACGATGGTGTTGCCTTTGGTAGTGTTGGCGATTCCGTCGATGCTGATCGGGTTGTTGGGTGTGCCCTGGAACAACCTGTTTGAGCATTTCCTGGAGTCACCCCACGCCGCCGAGCACGCGGAACACGCCTTTAACCTCACCGAGTTTTTGGTGATGGGCGGCAACTCCGTTGGGATTGCGTTGATCGGGATTACCTTGGCTTCCTTGATGTATTTCAAGAAGTCGATCGACCCCAGCGCGATCGCCCAAAAGATTCCCTTCCTCTACCGCCTGTCCCTGAACAAGTGGTACTTCGATGAAATCTACGATCGGCTGTTTGTCCAAGGTAGCCGTCGCCTGGCCCGTCAGGTGATGGAAGTGGATTTCCGAATCGTCGATGGTGCGGTCAACCTGACCGGTTTCGTCACCCTGATTTCCGGCGAAGGTCTGAAGTACTTCGAGAACGGTCGCGCCCAGTTCTACGCGCTGATCGTGTTTGCGGCGGTCTTGGGCTTCGTGGTGCTCTCGGGCATCACGGGCTAATGGTCTTGGGCTTTGTGGTGCTCTCGGGCATCACGAGTTAACAACTGAATTGACTGTCAAGTCATCACCCCCTGAACTGGTTCATGGTTCAGGGGTTTTTTGTTGAGCAATACAAATTCTTCAACCCAGCCTTACAGAAATTCCAGTATCCCCACGTAGAACTAGGGAACTTTTCCAAAATCCATGACAGCCAATAAAGCTTGATTTTTGAACCATTAGCGGTCAATGGTGAAGTATTTGGGGGGTAGGGCTGACAACACTCTACCGAGAGTGAATCTGAATTTGCTAGACTCGGGATATGTTCATACTTAAGTGTTATTAAGTGCTTTTTTTAACACCAACTTGCTGTTGCTCGCGATTTCCTCCTGGTTGCCATCACAAAACTTCGTGACTCATGAATTAAGGATGGGCAAGAATTAACAGGAATTGGCGCTGACAAATGCTGATGCCTGCTGCTCAATGCTGATTGAGTTGATTAACTGCAAGCATCAAGCAACAGCCGCTAACAGCCATCACTGAGAATGATGGCTGCGATCTCAGCGAGTGAAGGTTCCGGGCTAATGCGGCAGGTTGGTGATCCGTTGAAATGAGCAATTTCTAACCCATTCAACCCCAGTTAACTTATTACTTCTGGTTCATTGCATCTACAACCGATGGGTTTTCGGCACAACTCCACCATGGACGCTCTACTGCCCTCCTCTCCTCTTTCTGCCATGAGCGATCGATCTGCCAGCCGCCACCAGTCCGATTCTCAGGGGTTGGGGGCTTCGCCTGCGCCCAAGGGTGAACTTCCAAGCCGTTTAACGGTGCCACAAATTCAAGACATTATTTTTCAGCATCTGATTCGATCGGTGCAGAATCTTTCACCGGAAGAAGTTCTGGATGAATTTTGCTGCTTGTTTATTAACTGCTGTGACACAACCGATAGCAAACCTTTAAATGCTGTATATCAACTGGTTTTTCTCAATAATCAAGAGGCCTTTCAAACTACTCTCAAGCGGTCTTGCTACATCTTGATTAATAACTGGGCTAGTCGTCGGAATGAGGCTTTTATTTATCGCCTGATTGCGATGTTTGAGCATTCCCATGAACATAGTGATAGCGCGTCCTTGTCGTTGAATCGGGTGCGCCAGTGGGTTGCGGATTTCATTAGTAGTAATGACTATGACGAGCTAAAACTTTTCATTGCGCGTCACGAGCTAGATCATTCCCAAGCTTCTGACCAAAGTCAGTCAGAAATGACGGCCACGCGCACTCGATTGCAGTCCGATCAGATTACAGCAACTGCTATTACACCTGATGAGCAGCATTGGAGCAGTCGTTACGTGGGGCAACTGTTGGTGGCCCAATCGGTGGATCCCAACAACCCCTTAGAGCAACGGGAAGCGGCGGCGGCCTATGCGCGACAGTGGCGGGAGCGTTTTAAGTTTGATTTGGCGATGTATATGGCCAAGTCTCAATCGAGCCGGAGCGATCGAGAGCGCCTGAAAAATCCAACCAATTTGGGTGATCAGGTGCTCAAAATTGTGAAATCAATTGTTTTGAGAACGGGAAAATACAGCTACTCCAGCCTGTCCAATTTGTTTCTGCAACAAACGGAAGGACTGAGGTATCACGGCTATAAAAAAAGTCTGCTGAAATACATCATATTGGAAAGTACCCAAGATCACATGACGAAGGTGGTTCGCCAAAAGTTACAAGACAAGTTAGCGAGCTTGCTGGCGGAACATCATGATGAGGTGATTACGGAAGATTTGCAGGCGGAGACCTGCCGCCACTTAATTCAGTTTCTGACGACGGAAGATTTGCATAATCCCTCGCGGCTTTTTCTGCTCATTTTGTCGAATGGCAGTGCGTTAACGCTGACCATTTTTCTGTTGAAGTTGGTTTTGATTGCCCCCAGCACCCGATCGCACTTGGATCTGTGTATTGCGCGATTGGTGAAATATTACGAACAGTTTGATGAAGAAAAATGCCGCTGGGCGATATATTTCTTTGACATTTTCAATGTGACGTTTGCGATTTACACGGAAAATGTCCAGTACAACCTGGTTTCGATCGATGGGCCGGAACCATTACCCTTGGCCCCGGAAACCACCCAGAAGGAAGATCGGGTGGTGCTTGAGGGGTTGTATGACAACGAGTTGCGCCGCAGCCTGCGATCGGCCCAGTTAGATCGCTATCGGCTGTTCTTGCAAACGTCTCCCCATGCTCAATTGCCGTCCACGGGGGATTTGCTGGAAACGGATCCGGTTCTCGCGGATTCGCTGATGACTGATGGGCCTGATCGCTAGGGGGCTTCAGGCCCTTTGCGTTTGGTGATCGTTTCCGTTTCGATCACGCCGTCCTCTTGTACCCAAGCCAGCCGCCCGATGCGCCGGGCCCGGGCGCGATCGCGGGCCGATTCTCGAGTCACCGTGGGTTGCAAGTCCAACTCCACCCGAATCAGGCTGGGGGCTTCCGTGCGCAGGCGGCGGGCATAGACAAAGGCCGCGGCCCGGGCGCGCGGCCCCGCTGGAACCACTAACCAGTCACTGGCGGGCAGTTGATTGGGCAGGCGCTCTCCGCTGGAAAGGACGCGGTGCAAAGGTTCCAGGTTTAAGCAAAAGCCAATGCCGGGATAGCTGTTGCCGTCGGGGTCGTATAGGCCCAGCAGTTGATCGTAGCGCCCCCCTTGGCCGAGGATTTCGTGACCGGTGTCGGCGCTGCTGATCGCTTCAAAGACGATGCCGGTGTAGTAGTCGAAGGTTTGAATGAGACTCAAATCCAGGACGATCGGGAGGGTTTGTTCGGTGGCTCGACCGTAATCTTGCAGCAGGTCAACGGTGGTTTTGAGCCGATCGAGCATGGCTTGCTGGTCGGGGGTTAAGTCCAGTTGGCCCACCTGTTGAATCACGTCCATGGGGCGGCCGCGCAGATCAAACAAGATCAAAGCCCGATCGCGCAGGGCGGGGTCAAGGGGCATGGCTTCGATGGCCAGGCGATCGAGCCGTGCCATGGCCGAACGCACCCGATCGCGCCAGGGTTGCGGGAAGGGTTCCAGGAGCGATCGGGTCAAGCCCGCCTCACTCAAAAGCAAATGCCAATCGGCCACGCCCGATCGTTCCAGGCAGTCTGTCAGCAGCAACAGCACCTCCACATCAGCCGCCACGCCCCCAGCACCCAACAGTTCCACCCCCGATTGGAAAAATTCCTGCTGGCGGCTGGCACTGCCCTTGGGGGGCTTGCGAAACACATTGGCGCTGTAGCAAAGGCGCTGGGGGTGGGTCACGCCGGCCATGCGGGTGACGGCGGCCCGGGCGATCGAGGCCGTCAGCTCCGGTCGCAGCCCCAGATCTTCACTTTCGCTGTCATAAATTTGAATCACCTTGTCCCGGCGCACCGAACCGCCCGCCACCAATGCATCGACCCGTTCCAGGGTGGACGTGACAATCCACTGATAGCCCCAGCGCTGAAACACGTCTTGCAGCTTGGTTTCGATCCAATGCTTCTGGGCCACATCAAGGGGCAACAGATCGCGCGCGCCGGTCGGGGGTTGGTGAATTGCCATGGTGTCAGGGGGGAAACGAAATCGATCGGGCAGTGAACATCGGCCCCCTACTTCTTACGGCCAAACAGGCCCCCAAACAACCCACCGCCGGGTTTATCTTTGCCGCCCCCGATCGTTTTGGGCTGTGGTTTGTTGGGTTTGGCGGTTTGGCCCGTGGCTTGGCCCGTGGCTTGGCCGCCCGTGGCGCGATCGAGTTCCTGCTTGGCGGCCAGGGCGATCGCATTGCGCGGATCAATCGCCAACGCCCGCGTCAAATGCACCTTGGCCAAGGTTCCTTGTTTTTGAGTCAAATACACCTTGCCCAACCAGGCATGGCAATCGGCATTGTTTCCATCAATCTTCAGCGCATCCTTCAACTCCTGCATCGCCATCGCAAATTGGCCCTTCGCAGTTAATTCCTCCGCCCGCTGCAAAGCCCGCAGCACAAACTGCGTATTGCTGGCGGTTCCTTCTCGGGCCCCCGTGGTTTCCCCGCCACTGGTGGGAGTGGGCGCGGGCCGCTGGGCCGGCGGTGGTGGTGGGGGAGCAGCGGCCGGACGCGCTGGGCTGGCGCTGCCCGCTGCGGTTTTGAGCAGATAAACCAAATTCAACTCGCTGATTTCAGCAATCCGGTTCAGCACCTGTTCCAAATCGTCGTATTGGCTGGCGGTGAGGGTTTGTAACGCCTTGAGATACGTACCCTGTACATTGGTGGCTTGGCTTAGCTCGCGGGCTAGGTCTCCTTGGATGGCCACCCTGTTGATTTGTTGGGGCAAGCGGCTATGCAACGTGCGCAACACGGCCTCGTAATCCGCCCGCTTGGCATCGTTAGAGAGAGTAGCGTAGGCAGGGTTCACCAACCGCGACATCAGTTGCTGGGCATAGGCCTTGCCCTGAGCATTGGCGGCGGAGCAGGTGTCGGGATGCAGTCGGGGGGCAATTTGTAAAAACCGCTTGCGCACGGTTTTGGGATCTGTCCCCAACGGAATGCCCAGGATGGCATAGTGATCCGTCACATCGTGACCAAAAAGCCCTCGTTGAATCTCGAATGACATAGCGCGCCGCCGGTGCTGTGAGTCGCTAAAGGGGGATGGGAGCAGGGGAAGTAGACGGAACAGGGGCAGAGCCTGGCCGGATGGAGCCGGGCTGGATGCTGTTGGGCTGAATGCAGCCTGAGGGGCAATCTCAAGGATTGCCGTTGAATTGCTATTTGGTTAATCGCTATCTAGTAGTGTATCGGGTTCCTGGGGTGGCCATGGTGATCTTGATTGTGGGTGGGGTCTGAGGCATCTTGCGATTGATTAACCCCCAATGGGCCCTATTGACCAACTTTCGGCCAGGTGGTGGGGGGCTGGTGCCACAGGTCGAGCTTGGGAACCGTTGCCAGGGCCGCGCAGAGTTGATTGTGTAGGTGGCCGTTGGTGGCCACGAGTCGGCCGCTGCTGGGATTGACGGGGCTGCCATCGTAGGCGCTGACTTGGCCGCCAGCTTCTTGCACCAACACGATGCCGGCGGCAATGTCCCAGAGGGAGAGGCCCCGTTCCCAATAGCCATCCAACCGCCCACAGGCCACATAGGCCAGGTCGATCGAGGCTGATCCGCCACGCCGCACCCCTTGGGTTAAGTGGGTGAGGTAGCAGAATTCGGGATAGTTGGTGTCGTTGGTGTCGCGGCGATCGTAGGCAAAACCGGTCACCAACAGGCTGCGGCTCAGTTGATCGGTGCGTGACACCCGCATGGGGATGCGATCGCGCGTGGCCCCGAGTCCCTTGGCCGCTCGAAATAGTTCCCCGCGCTCGGGATCGGCCACGACCCCAACGATCGGTTGACCTTGAAAGAGCAGCCCGATCGAAACGGCAAAAAACGGGTATTGGTGAGCAAAATTGGTGGTTCCATCCAGGGGATCAATCGCCCAAAGATAGTCACTGTTTTGGGTTCCCCCGATCGCCCCGGACTCTTCCGCCAAAATGGGAATTTGCGGACAGTGGCGACTCAGTACCTCAATGGTGGCGGTTTCCGAGGCGCGATCGGCCGCGGTCACCAGGTCGCCCGATCGCCCCTTTTCCTCGGCCTCGATTTTGCCCAAAAACGATCGCACCACCGCCGCTCCGGCCAGGGCCGCTTCCGTGGCAATTTCCAGCAGTCGTTGCAATGTTGCCTGATCCGGTAACTGACTCATGCTTCAATCCGACGTTTTTTAAGGTTATGCATCCTGCAAAAGCTGTTGATTAACCTCGCAGTCTGTTTCCGCCAGTTAGGAGGGGTTTTGGCGACGGAATTCGCTGGGCCGCAACCGCATGGGCGATCGGGGATCCCAAACACCCAACTCCAAAATCCGAGCATATTCCTGGGCGTAGAAAATGCGGCGATCGTACTTCAGCAGCCCCGATCGACTGGCCGGAACCGCATAGCCCGCCTTGGTTAGTTGCTCATTCACAAGCTGCCCATCCCGCCAAACATAGGCCAAGAGGCGACCGAGGCGATCGCGTGCTTCCCCGGACTCAAATTCCAACCAAACCGTTTGCCCCGCCACCAACTCCATCAAGGTTTGTTGGGCCTTAATCCCCCAGGGCTGTTGGCGCAAGTCCGGAGCATCAATGCCCAAAAGGCGGACGGTTTCCAGCCGCTTGGCATCGGCCCCCGTGCCGCGCACCTCCAGGGTGTTGCCGCTGGGCACGCAGTTCACCACCACCTGCACCCCGGCGAGGGACGAATTGCCACAACTGGTCAGCAACCCCAGGAGCAGGCCAAGGGCGATCGCCCTGCGCCAGGGGTGGTTGCGAATGACTTGCGGGAGTGGCCCGGTTCGGAGTTGAGTGGGTATGTTGGCGAGCTGTTTGGGGCTGGTGGCCGTCCCGATGTGTGGGATTGCTGACGGGGTCGCGAATGGGCTGGTTGATGGGGTGCTCGATCGCCCTTGGGGTGACGGTTGAACCCGATCCGGTGACTTAATCTTCATCCAGGGGCAGGCCGCGGCGGACTTTGCCCTTGCCAAAATAGCGGCCAAATTGCAGTTCATATACTTCGTCTTCGTCCTGGGTTTCCACCACCAGATCCGATTCGGCATAGCTGACACAGAGCAAGGCATAGCCCCGATCGCGCAAAGCAGGCGACAGGCCCATGGCCTCCGGTTGACTCAGTTTGCCTTCCAGCACACGCACCGCACAGGCCGTGCAAGCCCCGTTGCGACAGGAGAAAGGTAGCGTTGCCCCTTGATTTTCCGAGGACTGCAAAATATAGCGATCGCCGGGCACTTGCACTTCATGAACTGTGCCCCGCTGGCGGTTATGAATCCGCACCCGATAGGTTTGGGTGGCGGTCGATCGATCTTCAGCACTGTAGGTCATGGGGGATTTGGGCATCTAGGGGCCAACCAGCACAGCGCGATCGGGTCGCAGGGATTGCCGCCGCGCTGAAGCTAGATTTTACCGTTCTCTTCCCATAACCGGCATCAGCCTGATAAGATAACGTCCTGTCATCTGGAGAGATGGCCGAGCGGTTGAAGGCGCAGCACTGGAAATGCTGTTTAGGGGTAACTCTAACGAGGGTTCGAATCCCTCTCTCTCCGTTTTTGCGATCGAGCGACCTAAACCACAAGAACGACGCTGTACTAAGCTGGCAGAGTCGTTTAGTTGCCAATCAGTTGCCAAAGTTGTCATGGTGACATCTGCCAATCAGACTCCTGAGCAGTCTGCCAATTCGGCCTTGGGTGATTCCAGCGACGGAACAGCCCCCATCAGGGCGATCGCCCTAGAGCAGCACGAGGTGCAAAACAGCGTGCGCCAGGCGGGAATTAATCCCAATTTCTGGTACGCGGTGGCTTGGTCTAGCCAGTTGGCAGCGGGGCAAGTGTTGGGCGTGGAAGTGTGGCAGCAAAAAATCGCCCTCTATCGGGATCGATCGGGAGCCGTACAGGCCCTCGAAGATGCCTGCCCCCATCGCGGCGTGGAACTGAGCCGGGGCAAGGTGATGGGCGACCATCTCGCCTGTCGTTACCATGGCTGGGAGTTTGACGGAGCGGGCCAATGTCGCAAGATTCCCTACTTGCCACCGAGTCAAAAGCTGCCCTGTGCCCAAGCCCAGAGCTATCGAGCGGTCGATCGCTACGGGATCATTTGGGTGTTTCCCGGCGACCAGAGCCTAGCGGATCAAATGCCGCTGCCGGAAATTCCCGAATTTGACGATCCCCAATGGCTGGCCGTGCCGGTGACGGGACAGTTTCGGGCCCATTTTTCGGTTTGTAATGAAAACTCGATGGATGTGTTCCACGGGTTTTTGCACGAAGAGTTGCAGGGCTGGTTTGATCCGGTGTTGCTGAAGCTCAAGGACGAAGGCAACGCGATCGTGGCGGACTACCGTGTGTCCTACAAGGGGCAAATGGCGAAGTTTTTGGGCTTTACGGAGTCGGCCGATCAAGTCACCACCAAAACCGTGACGGTGCAGTATCGCTATCCGCACTTTTTTAGTCGCCTAGAAGGAGTTTCGAGCCTTTACTTGATGCGCCTGCCGGTGGGGCTGCGGGAGAGCCGATCGTTTGCGATTTTCTTTTTGCGGTTGGGGTTGCCCGGTTGGCTGGTGCAGGTGTTGCGGCCCTGGGCTGCCAAGCTAATTGAGCAAAAAATCTTTATGCGCTTTCTGAATCAAGACATCGAAATGATGGAAAGCGAGCAACGGGCGATCGATCGCGATCCCCAGCGGCGGTATGTGGAAATTAATCCGGCGATTATTGCGGTTCAGCGCATGATTTTGCGCCAGTATCAGCAATTTTTGAACGGCAAAGCCAAACCCTCCAGGTGAAGCAGCATCAGCAAGCAAGCTGGATTGCCAACCTGAAGTGGATCAGAAACCTTAAGCGGATCAGAAATTTGTGATCTACATCACTTTTTGATCCTGAGCGGGGGATCACCACAGCGTCCCGATCGCAACCGAATTGCCCCCATGCCCAAACTCGCGATCGGGGCCAGAAAACCTTGACAGAGACCTAGCTTCCAATCCCGATCAATCGGTAAACTAGGTTACGATCGCACCGATCGAAGTCATGTTGTGGTAGAGCTTTCCTTCGATGTGATCGTTTACCCACCGTTTACTCTTCGCCTTTAGAGGTTCCTGCTCGTGCGATCGCGAAACGCTTCCCAAATTGACTCTTCGATCGTGCCTGTGACGCGGCGCACGGGCGCTTATGCTCTGCTCGATAGCCTGTGCCGTCATGGTGTGAAGCACATTTTCGGCTATCCCGGCGGCGCGATCCTGCCGATCTATGACGCACTCTACGGCTTTGAAGTATCGGGCCAACTAAAACATATTTTGGTGCGCCATGAACAGGGCGCGGCCCATGCGGCGGATGGTTACGCCCGCGCCACCGGCCAGGTGGGGGTTTGCTTCGGAACTTCCGGCCCCGGAGCCACCAACCTGGTGACGGGGATTGCCACGGCCCACATGGATTCGATTCCCTTGGTGGTGATTACGGGCCAAGTGCCGCGCACGGCGATCGGCACCGATGCGTTCCAAGAAACGGATATTTGGGGCATTACCCTGCCGATCGTTAAGCATTCCTACGTGGTGCGCGATCCGGCCGATATGGCGGCGATCGTGGCGGAAGCGTTCTATATCGCCTCTTCCGGTCGTCCGGGCCCGGTGCTGATTGACGTGCCCAAGGATGTGGGCCTGGAAGAATTTGACTATGTGCCGGTGGAGCCGGGAGCGATCCGGCCGGCGGGCTACAAGCCGACCGTGAAGGGCAACCCGCGCCAAATCACCCAGGCGATCGAACTGATTCGCAATAGTCAGCGTCCCTTGCTCTATGTGGGTGGCGGGGCGATCGCGGCCGGGGCCCATGCGGAAATTGCCCGTTTGGCCGACCATTTCCGCCTGCCCACCACCACCACCCTGATGGGTAAGGGGGCCTTTGATGAGCATCACCCTCTGGCCTTGGGCATGTTGGGAATGCATGGCACGGCCTACGCCAACTTTGCCGTGACCGAGTGCGATTTGTTGATTGCGGTGGGGGCGCGGTTTGACGATCGCGTCACCGGCAAGCTCGATGAGTTCGCCAGTCGCGCCAAGGTGATCCACATCGACATCGATCCGGCCGAGGTGGGCAAAACCCGCGTGCCTGATGTGCCGATCGTCGGTGATGTGAAGCAAGTGCTGATTGAACTGCTCGATCGGGTGCGGGAACTGGAAATCGTCAGCGATCCGGCCCAAACGGCCGCTTGGCACACCCGTATCAACCAATGGAAAACCGACTATCCCTTGGTGGTGCCCAGCTACGACAACGAAATCGCCCCCCAAGAAGTGATCGTGGAATTGGGTCGCCAAGCCCCCGATGCTTACTACACCACCGATGTGGGCCAGCACCAAATGTGGGCGGCACAGTTCCTGAAGAACGGCCCCCGTCGTTGGATTTCCAGCGCTGGCTTGGGAACCATGGGCTTCGGGATTCCGGCGGCCATGGGTGCAAAGGTCGCCTTGCCAGACCACCAGGTGATTTGCGTGGCCGGCGATGCCAGTGTGCAAATGAATATCCAGGAGCTGGGAACCTTGGCCCAGTTTGGGATCAATGCCAAGACCGTGATTGTGAACAACGGTTGGCAAGGGATGGTGCGCCAATGGCAGGAAGCCTTCTATGGTGAGCGCTACTCGTCGTCCAACATGGAAGTGGGAATGCCCGACTTTGGCAAGTTGGCCGAAGCCTTTGGCATCAAGGGCATTTTGGTGACGGAGCGCAGCCAGCTTGCGCCGGCCGTAGCAGAAATGCTGGCTTATGATGGCCCGGTGCTGTTGGATGTGCGGGTGCGGCGCGATGAAAACTGCTACCCGATGGTGGCTCCCGGCAAGAGTAATGCCCAAATGTTGGGCTTACCGGAAGTGAAGCGGGAAACTCCCGTGAGCCACCAAACTTGCACCAACTGCCAAACGGATAATCACCCGAGTCACCAGTTCTGTTCCCATTGCGGGGCCAAGCTGTAGGGCTTGAGAGTTGGCTAGTAGCTGTTGAAAAAGCCTGTTGGATTTGTTGGATCTATTGGAGTTGGCTCTAGTTGGATCTAATAGTTGGATCTAATAGACCGCTTTCGATGGGGCTATCCGATCAAAAACAATCAACAGGTTCCAACGGCCCGGCTCGTAGGCCCGACTCGTAATCACTGCCCAAGTCTGAAATCGCAGCGGCGATCGACCCATTCTCCATACCCGGATCTATGCGATCGGGCTGGAGATGAGTTGATGGCCGCTCTTTGTTGTGGGTTTGGATTCCCGGTTTCCCGATTGTCCGCACTGGCCCTTGCTGATGATCGCGTTACGGATCGCGCTCTTCAATCTATTTGATCTATTCAATGTTTGTTTGATGATTTGAATATTTGTTTGATGATTTGATGGATGCCCCTCTTGGATATGGTTGCCATGCCCTCTGATTCGCCCTGCAATTCCCAAGCCCCATCCCCGATCGCCCCTGGAACCCCGATCGAGACTGAAACACCCAATCGGCAATCACGGATAGAAAATAACAATCTAAGTAGCGATTTATACATCTCCTGGGAAAACTATCACCGGGCGATCGAACGGTTAGCCTGTTCAGTGCATCAATCGGGCTGGGCATTTGACCAAATTGTCTGCTTAGCTCGTGGGGGTCTGCGAGTGGGTGATATTTTCTCGCGCCTGTTTCACAAACCCTTAGCCATTCTGTTTGCCAGTTCCTATGCCGGAGAGCTGGGACGGGAACGGGGGCAGCTCAAATTTGCCCAAAGCTTGGCCATGACGGGCGATCGCCTGGGGCCGAGGGTGTTGGTGGTGGATGATTTGGCCGATTCGGGAGCAACCCTGAAGGCTTCGATCCAGTGGCTGCGCGATCGCTACGATCTCAGCGATCTGCGCACGGCCGTGATTTGGTACAAGGGCTGTTCAACAATCGCCCCGGATTATTACGACTGTTATTTACCCCATAATCCCTGGATTCATCAGCCGTTTGAGCGCTATGACGTGATGGAACTGGCTGAGCTTGCTTCCTCGATCGAGACAGATTAATCAAAGTTAACGTCAATTCATGGGGCGATCGCATGGCGGGGGGCACCATTGGGGCATGTTACGCTTGAGGCGGAGTCTAAAATCCCAAAAATTCTCCGTAATTACTCGGATGACAAATCCAGTGCCATAATATTCTGAACATGGCCAGATTCAACGATGGCAACCCCCTAGGGGGCTAAACCCCACTGAACCCTCCGTTGACTCTGTAATAACGTGGATGGTCAGTTCCGTTGCTCCGTTGCAATCCAGTTCCAAGTTTCCTTCTCTGGTGGTTCCCGAATTCGGCTTTTGCGGAGGGACGCATCTGGATTCTGCTCTGCCACGATCGCGCTCCCGCTTGTATCCCTTGTCGTAGTAGAGGTTGGCTATGGAGAATCAACCGTCTCCCAGCACAGATCGATCGGTCTCGGGACAACCAGCAGCCTGGCCCCGGTCGATCGGCCTTAAGCCCCTGGGTCAATACCTTGTGGAGGCGGGTTTGCTCGCGCCCGCTCAAGTCACGGTTGCTCTGAATGATCAGAGTGTGACGGGGTTGCGGTTTGGGGAAATTTTGTCGAAACGGGGTTGGGTTCGCGAACAAACCATCGAATATTTCATGGACAAAGTGATCGAACCGGAACGTCGATCGCTTCGTCAGTCCATGGCTGCGGCAACCCAGCGCACCAGTGCCGCCCGGGCCGCTGCGCCCGCTAGTCCCCACCGCAAAGGGTTTGTGCGATCGGCCTCAACCTCGGCGGAACCTAACAAGCGGCCCCCAGCTCCTCTGTCCGCCAGAATGCCGATTGCTGTGTCAGATCCGGCAGGCAGTTTCCGCACCGACGATGCCAGTTTGCGCCACCGCAAGCATTACGGCCCCACCAGCGCAACAACCACGGCGGGCTTAACTCCACCACCGCCACCGCCGCCTTCTTTTCCACCGCCGCCGCCCCCACCCGATCGCCCCCGCGATGGCGAGGAGTCCCCGGAAATTACCACCTGTAATGGTGTGTCTGCGTCTGACGATTTTCGAGACGCGGCTGAAAACTTGGTCTGGATTGGCTAGCAAGTCGCTCAAGGCGAGTTAGAGCGCGACTAGGAATCATGAGGGCGTTTGGGTAGTGCCGTAATTGGTAGTGCCGTAACTCAGGCACGGCCAGCTCGTGAAAGCCTTGCAGCGTCAGCGCTCACTCGCCGCAAATCATCACCTCACAGGCACTCCCCAACTTCAGGCCATCCGCCCCAGCAGGGCGGGGCTTTTTTCCTGTTTGGGGTTAGCTTCCCAATTTGAAAGCCTCTAAGAACAGGCCGTAAACCATTCCTAATTTCAGTAAATTCAAAACCGACAGCCACAGGGGCGATCGCCCGTTGAAATCTGTAGCCTGAGCATTCCAGCGGCGATAGACCACAATGCTCACCACCTCGCAGAACACCGCCAAAATGCCCGCCATGGATAAGTCCCAGGCGGCCTCCTGGCCCGCTGTGGTGATTAATGCGGAAGCCCCAAAGAACCCCACCAACACCGCCAAACACTGTACAGAAGTGCGCCGCCAAGGATTTTGGAGCCATCCTCCTAATCCCCGGGCGATCGCGCCTAGGAGGTTGTTGAGCCTGGTATCTTGCACGGTTTCAACGCCAGCTTCAAAAGTGTTAACGCCGGTTCAATTCAATATTGCATCTCAATATCGCATTCCAATATTGCATTCCAATATCGCATCTCGGCATCGCCTTAACATCGAATCACCACCAACTCGCCACCAACTCGCCACCAACTCGCTACTAAATCAAGACTCAAGCAAGACCCGCTAGCATTCAGGTTCCCAGCTTGGCGGCTGCCAACAGCCTGCAATCACGAGCTGGCCCAACTCTACCCCGAACAAATCTGGGGCCGATCTTGGACTGATTCCCAACCCATCCTGAGCAGCCCTGAAAAGAGCTGAGATCTAGGAATGGGATTTGGGAATGGTGACCGAGAACCGCTTGGGGAATCGCATTGTCGGCTGAACTCTCGGCCAAAGCTAGTTAAATCCTGCTAAAAAGTTCCGGCGAATTTTTGCTCAGTCTTCTCCGGATGATCCACCGCGATCGCACCAAAACGCCGCTAAAATGACGGCAGTTTTGCGCACCCATCCCCGATGATTGCGCTACGGCAGTTGCACCTAGTGGTTTTCCCGCCAATGCGGCCGGGCCGCTGTGCTCTGCTTTCCATGGTCAGAACGGTCAGATTGGTGTCTGGGCAGCCACCCCACACCGCACTCCCAGCGGTTCTCAGAGCCTCATCAAGTGGAGATCGCCCTGCCAGAGCCACCCGAGTGCCCCTGTCCGATCGCCAATTCAGTGCGCTACTCTCTCATCAACTCTCCGCCCTTGACCCCCTTTTGAGGAACTCCGTGTCCACTCGCCATTCCAACCGCGCCTCCTCACCCTTGACCGATCGACATCCCCAAACCCACGCTACCGATATGTCTCGCTCCCAAGCGCCGCAACCCAAGCCTCGGGCCAATCGCTTCCGTTGGTTCTGGCTGTTGTTTAGCCTCTTGGGCGTGGCCACCATCTCGGCAACCACGGGGGCGTTGCTGGCCGTTTCCCTCAGTTCCCCCAGCCTCAGTCAGCGGGAATTGAGCAAAGAGGAAAAGGCGGTTTTTGGGAACAATCAACCCATTTCCAGCCTGGGCTTGCAACTGCCGCAACTCACCCGGCCGGTCAATATTTTGGTGCTGGGGATTAAAGTCATCACCGCTGATGTGGATGAGAGCCTTAGTCGCAAGTATGGCTACCATGCGCTGGTGAACTCCTTTGAGGGTCTGTCGGACACGATGTTTTTGGTGCGGTTTGACCCCAGCCAGAAAAAACTATCGGTGTTGTCAATTCCTCGGGACACGCGGGCTTGGGTGGATGGCCTGGGGATGACCAAAATTAATGCCGCTAACAGTCGTGGGGGGCCGGCCCTGAGCGCCAAGGCGGTGAGCGAGCTGTTGGGGGGCGTGCCGATCGATCGCTACATGCGAATTAACGTCCAAGGGGTGGAAAAGCTGCTGGATGCTTTGGGGGGCTTAACGGTCTATGTTCCCCGCGATATGAAGTATCAAGATGATAGCCAACACCTTTACATCAATTTGAAACAGGGACGGCAACACCTGAATGGGGAACAGGCGCTGGCGTTCTTGCGGTTCCGCCACGATGAACATGGAGACATTGGCCGGGTACAGCGCCAGCAGATGGCCATGCGCAGCCTGAAGGAACAGGCCCTGAACCCCACCACGCTGCTGAAGCTACCGGAAATTTTGTCGGTGATTCGGGAGAATTTGGACACCAACCTCAGCATGGAGGAGATTGTGGCGCTGGCGGGCTTTGCCACCCAGGTCGATCGCCAAAATGTGCAAATGCTGGTGACCCCGGGGGATTACGGAGATATTGCCCGTTACGGCACGAGTTATTGGTTGCCCTACCCGAATCAGATTCGGGACATGATGGCTAGGCACTTTGAACATGGGGTCAGTTCCGGCGACAGTCGATCGATTTCGCAGGTGCGTGTGGCGGTGCAGGATGCCAGTGGCAATCCGGAGGCGGCCAGAGCGGTGGCACGGCAGTTAGAAGCGATGGGCTATCGCCAAACGTTTGTGGCTCGGTCTTGGAAGGAGACGATCAGCACGACGCGAGTGATTGCCCAAAATGGGGATGCAGATACGGCGGAACAGGTGAAGGCGGCGATCGGGCGGGGTGATGTGCGGGTGGATAGCTCGGGCATTTTGGGATCCGACGTGACGATTCAAATCGGCAGTGACTGGCAAGGCACGGGTTCCAACCCAAATCCTTAAGCGCCCATTCGCGGGGCCTCGCAATTGCGGCCGCTGCAATGGCCCTTAAAATGGCCTTTTTTCCATGGATTTTGTCATGGCTGATGTGCGATCGCCCCTAGACCACTCACCACTCCAGGAAGATCCAGCAGGCCAGGGGGATTTTCCAAGATCTTCCAAGTTGCGATGGCACTGGGAATCCCATTGGTGGTGGATCCTGGGGGCGATCGTGTTGGTGGGGGCGATCGTCCGATTTTGGAATTTGGGCCACTTGAACACCTTGGTGTTTGATGAGGTTTACTTTGCCCAGTTCGCCCGCGACTACCTGGTGGGCAAACCCGTTGAAGATGGCCATCCCCCCCTCAGTAAGTATCTGATTGCGATCGGGATTGCCATCAGTGAGCATTTTCAGTGGGGGCGCGACAACACCAACCAAGCAACCGGTTCCCTGCTAGCCACGGTCAGCTATCGCTGGCTGAATGCGCTGGTGGGATCTTTGATGCCGTTGGTGGTGGCTTGGTTGGCTTGGTTAATTTCCGGGCGGCGGCTGTTGGCCTTGGTGGCGGCGGGGGCGATCGCCCTGGATGGGCTGTTTTTGGTGGAATCCCGCTATGGGTTGAATAATGTTTACCTGGTGATCTTTGGCCTGTTGGGTCACTGTGGCTGGCTGATGGCGGCGCGGGCCATGGCCGGGCGATCGCGCTATCACTGGCAGGTGTGGGCCTGGTTGGCGGTGGCGGGCTTGGGGTTTGGTTGCACAGCCAGTGTGAAGTGGAATGGCTTGGCCTTTTTGGTGGGGGCTTGGGGCAGTTGGGCCCTGTGGCGAGTTTGGCATTGGCTCGATCGCCCTGGTTTCACGACCCGGCAATCAACTGAGCCGATCGAGAATGCCGAACGACCCGAGAGCATTGAAAACAGCCCTAGTTCCCGAACGGGGCGATCGGCCGCAAATCCCTTAACACTCCTTCAGCGCTTCAGCCCGATCCAAATGGGATTGATGTTGGGGCTGCTGCCGTTGGTGATTTATTGGCTGCTGTGGATTCCCCATGCCCAAATGAATCCTGGCAAAAGTATTTGGGAATTTAACCAAGATTTGTTGCGCTACCACCATCGGGTTGGGGGTGATGATGCCCATCCCTACTGTTCCCGTTGGTTCACTTGGCCCCTGCTGTTGCGCCCGATCGCCTATTTCTACGCCCGCACCAGCAGCCCCAACGCCCCGATCGATTATCAAAACCCGATCCCCAAGGATCTCCCGGCTGGTACGCCAACGGTTTATGACGTACATGCCTTGGGAAATCCACTGCTTTGGTGGCTGACGGCGGGGGCGTTGGTTGTGGCCCTGTGGTGGTTGGGGCGGTGCTGGTGGCGTTCGATCGCGCAACCGGCCGCTTTGGCAAACCCCCTTGTCAGTACCGATTATTTGGAAAGTCCCGTGGTGCGGTTGGGATCCCACCGCTGGCAATTACGGCTGATGTGGGAACGATCGGGCGCGATCGGGGCCGCCGCGCGATCGCCTGAAGTTTTGATGTTGACCTATTGCCTGGTGAACTACGGGGCGAACTGGTTGCCCTGGGCCAAGGTCTCTCGTTGCACCTTTCTCTACCACTACATGGGAGCGTTTGTGTTTTCGAGCTTGGTCTTGGCTTGGCTGCTCGATCGGCTCTGGCAATCCCGCTCCGATCGCCCCCTTTCGATCATTGCCATGATTTTGATCGGGCTGTCTTTTCTTTTTTGGCTTCCCGTTTATTTGGGTTGGCCCCTCACCCCCTTTGACTGGCAACTGCGGATTTGGGGAATTGAGGGTGTGCGCTGGTTGCCTTACTGGATTTAGCAATACCCGGCTGGGCCACAGCGGGGCGATCGGGCCGAGTCCCCGATCATGATCAACCGCCGCGCCGCAGGAAGTCACACGCTGCGCCTAGGTGCATCACCCCACAAGTTCCCCCGAGAATGCCAGAATCAGACCACCGTTCTCAACGATTCTGATGCCTGCGCCAAGGCTACAACCCAGACCCGTTCAAGTATCGGCACGTTTTTCATCGGAGCACTCTCGTCGGCTGCTGCAATTTGCTGCGCAGGTTTCTCTCAGCCGCAACAAATTGCAACATGGAAACCCAAGCGAGGCCTGGTTTTCCATTCCTGATCCTGACCATGCCCCACCCGCACCGTTAGACACCCTATGAAACTCGTGCAACCCATCCAGTCGATCCCGAAGCGGTTCCGACAACTACGCTTGCGCTGGTTGGTCGTGCCGCTCATCCTGCAAGTGGCCGGGGCCGTTGGACTCACGGGATGGCTCTCACTGCGAAATGGCCAGCGGGCCGTGAATGACCTCGCGGCCAGGCTCAGTGGCGAAATTGCGGCCAAGGTGGAACAGCATGTGCAGGGTTATTTGGGCACATCCGAGCTGTTTTTGCGCATTGATGCTGCATCCGTGGCGGCGGGCAACCTCAACCTAGACGACTTCACCGCCCTTCAGCGCTATTTCTGGCATCAGGTACACATCACACCGGCGGTCTCCGCCCTCTACTACGGCAATGCGGAGGGCAATTTTTTACAGGTTGAGCGCGGCAACCCTTCCACTGTCTCCGTACGAACGACGGCCACGGCCCCCAACTGGAGAATTTATACCCTGAACAAGCAGGGCCAGCGCGATCGCTTCGTCAGCTCCCGGCCCTACGATCCTCGAAAACGCCCTTGGTATCGGGCTGCTGTGGCTCGGGGTAGCTTGGCTTGGTCGCCCATTTATGTGTTCACGGAGCCGCCGATATTGGGCATTACTCCGGCTTTGCCCATTTACGCCAGCAGCCCCAGTACGGTGACCGCCAGTGGCACACCACTGACCACGGAAACGCTCAAGGGCGTGCTGGCGATCGACCTTCCCTTGGAACAGCTTTCTACCTTTTTACGGGGTCTGAAGGTAGGGCGAACCGGGGAAATGTTTATTGTGGAGCGGTTGACCGGGGCCCTGGTGGCCACGTCGTCTGAGGAACCTCTGTTTGCGCGGGATGCCCAAAACCAACCCCGGCGACTGAAGCCGGAGGAAAGCCGCGATCCTCGAATCCGGGCAGCGGGCGAGTTTTTGCGAGATCGCTTTGGCACCTATCGCCAGGTTAGCAAGCGGTATCAGGGCATTGTGCGACCGAAGGGGAGCGATCGGATCTTCATTGATGTGTTGCCTCTGGAAAATGACTATGGACTCGATTGGGTGACCGTGACGGTTGTCCCCGAGCGGGATTTCACATCCCAAATTCAGGAAAATACCCGTATCACCGCTCTGCTCTGTTTGGGTGCTTTAGGCTTGGCCGTCTTAATGGCGATCGCCACCACACGCTGGATTGTGGATCCCGTTAGTCGGATTAGCCGGGCTGCTGAGGCGATCGCCGAGGGCAATTTGAATCAGACCGCCGCCGCCAGCCCAATCCTGGAGGTCGATCGCCTGGCCGAGTCCTTTAACCGCATGGCCTTTCAACTGCGGCAGGCCTTCGCCGCCTGGGAGGAAGCCAACCAAAATCTAGAGTTGAAGGTACAACAACGCACGGCTGCCCTCACCCTCTCGGAAGCCAAACTGCAGGAAAAGGAACGATATTTGCGGCTAATTCTCGATAACATTCCCCAGCATGTGTTTTGGAAAGATACCGATCTGGTCTTTCAGGGTTGCAACAAAAACTGGGCAGAGGCGGCGGGGCTGGAAAATCCTGAAGCGGTGATTGGGTTGACGGATTTTGACCTGGTGCGAGATCCAGAGGCAGCGGAAGCCTTTCGCGAGCAAGATCGCCGGGTAATTGAGAGCGATCGACCCGTTTGGCACGCGATCGCCCCCAAGCAAAAACCGGGAGCCACGGGCGAAACCATTTGGCTAGATATCAGCAAAATTCCGATTCACGACAATCAACGCCGCGTGATTGGGTTGTTGGGGGTGGTGGAAGATATCACCTTACGCAAACAGGCCGAAGAAGCCCTGCGCCGGGAACAGGAAAAATCGGAGCGATTGCTGTTGAATATCCTGCCCCGCACCGTAGCTGATCGCCTGAAGCAAAATGTGCAGCCCGATGGATCCACAGAATCGGAACCGATCGCCCAACATTTTGAAGAAGTCAGCATTCTGTTTGCGGACATCGTGGGTTTCACGCCCCTTTCGTCCCAACTGCCCCCGATCGACTTGGTGACTTGGTTGAACCGCATCTTTTCCCAGTTTGACCACCTGGCAGAGCGCCATCACCTGGAAAAAATCAAAACCCTCGGAGATGCATACATGGTGGCGGCCGGGCTGCCTCTGCCCATGGAAGATCCCACCGCGGCCATGGCCAACATGGCGCTGGATATGCAGCGGGTGATTCATGGCTTTCAAGACGAGTTTCAGCAAACCTTGGGGCGATCGCTGGAAATCCGCGTGGGTATGAACACCGGGCCCGTCATTGCGGGTGTAATTGGCATTCGCAAGTTTATCTATGACCTTTGGGGCGATACGGTCAACATTGCCAGCCGGATGGAATCCCAGGGCTTGGCCAGCCGAATTCAGGTGACCGAAACGGTGTATCAGGCCCTACGCGATCGCTATGAGTTTGAATCCCGAGGCGAGATTGATGTGAAGGGCCGCGGCCCCATGCGCACCTATTGGCTCACGGGTCGCAAAACCACCGCTGCTTTGGATGTGGTGGCCGCTGCGATCGACTCTGGCCAGGAGTTTTAACGCACGCTCGCCTTAGAAAAGTGCCAGCATTTCCTGGCGATCACGCCTCTGGGCCCGATCGAGGCCGAATTGGTGATCCTGACTTCCCACCCGTGGCTGCGAAGTAATCAGTTGGCGGATTCGATCGCCCGATCGAGTCCTTCCGTTGGCACTCACAGTCTTCCGTTGGAGAAGTTGGTTATGGCTTGCAAATGGACTTGCGCAGTGATGGGTTCGATCGCCCTTTTGGCCACCACCGCCACCTTGGCCCCCTTGCCCGCCCGGGCAGAAATGCCGGAAGTGGTGTGGATGGTGGGGCCCGCTGAGAATGTGGAAATTGTGACCGGCGAGATTCAAGATTTGGTGGGCGATCGGGTGCGACTGTTGCTGACCGATGGTTCCACTCGCCTGGTGGGCATCACCCAGGTCGATCGCACCCGACTGGGCCTCGATCCGGGAGATCAAATCACCTTGGCCTTGGTCGATGGTCGTTTCTTTGCCCAAGCCGTTGCCCTGGGAAACGATGCCCTTGTGATTCGCAATGGCTATATTCAACTGGCCAATGCTGACAACGCCTACGTCAGCACCAGTCAAGCCAGCGTGACCACGACCACCACCGTGCAACAACGCACCGTACAACGCAGCGGCCAACAAACCACTGTTCAACAAACCACCATCACCCCCGATCGCCCCGCACAACCAATTCGCGGCATGTGGTAACTGTTGCTTAACCTGGTTAACCCATTGACCGGCCTATTTTTCCGTGCCTTGCTGTTCCAGGCTGCCTAGATCGAAAGCACAGCACAACCCCAGAACCTCACACCTGCAAACACACCTACTAGCGTGACAGACTGAAGACATTGGGTCAAAGTTGCGGAGCCAGTCGTGGTAACAAGGGGCTTGAGCATCTTGCTGCTTAACGATTAGATGACGGCAACGGTCATGTAATTTGACCAAGCGAATTAAGGTAGCCGTGCCACTGCAAACACACCTACAAACACATGAAAAACCAGCAACGCCCACTGATCAGCGGTCTGATCGCGGACGTTGCTGGATTTTTTTGAATTGGAAGCACCCAGGGCCGCACAAGGCCATCGCGCAAGAAGCGATCGCGCTTAGGCCCGTCGTCAGTCGGCTATTGAGCTTTTTGCTAATGAGAGATTGATGTGTCAACTGTGATGCACTCGATCATCCATGGACGCTGCGATGTAGAAGTCGATCGCCAATGGAAGGTCAACAGTCATCACCCACCAATCAATAACAAATCACCAATTAATCCACGTTTCCGTGCATCCATGCCCCAAGACGATTTGCACCTCAACTGTGCCCGAATTGCAGAGCAGCCACGACCTCAAACGTCTGATTTCAGGCTCCACACAACGCGGGTTTCAGTTTTGTTGTCATGGGCTTAGCGTGCCGCAGCGGCCACCATTCCCAAAGCAGGCACATCCCCTTCTTGATCGCCCCAGAGCCGGAGGCTCGGGAACAGGAAGTGGTTTTCTTCAACGTATTGCGCTCCGAACAACCCTTTTTCGGCCCAAAAGTAGCGATCCGTGGTGTGTTCGTTACGCTTCACCAACACCAAAGCGGGGGGATGAATTCCCTCTGCCTTAATGAATTTGCGAGCGGCCGTGACCGGCTTATCTTCGCCACATTCGATGCTATACTGTGGCACATTCTCAAGAATCCGTCGCCCTTCTTGCCGCCGACGGCTCTTGCGCTTGCGTCTCCTTGCCAACCTCCTTACCTCCCGTGCCAAGATAAGTGTAGTGACGGTTACAAAAGCCGTGCAAAGTATATCGCCTTTGCGCCAAAATTTCAACTTGTTTTAATTGATCGACACGAATTCAATTACAATTGTTTATTCTGTCGATTTCTTAGCAGTTTCATTTTGAGTACTGGCCCATTCAGAAACCTAGAGACTGTCTGGATTTCACACAATTGCTGCCCCAGGTTCTTGCGATCCCTTGCGGCTTTTTAATGATTCTTAATCAGTTTGAATGGAGCAATTTGAATAGAAGCGGCTTGAGATAGTTCCAGCTTAAGGAGTTCTCAAGCCTTGGGGAGAGCAATGCCGTAATTCTTCACAAAGCCGGCGATCGCCCCATGCGGGAAACCGGGCGCGGCCGCTCCCCAACCTCTAGCAACCGCGAATGTTCCCCGATGGAGGCCCCCCGGGGGGAGTGGCGAGCAATGGCGAGTTCAACCTTTTTGGCCCTGTGCCAAGCGCAGTTGGCCTTGATGGCGGAAACGTTGCACCTGGGACGGGGTGTGGTGTATTTGGCGCAGGATTGGTCTGGGACGACGGAACCGGCTTGGATGCCGGTGTTGGAATATCCGGCTCGGGCCAATACGCAGCTTTTGGAGGAAGCGGGAACGGGCCGATCGCGCAGTCGGGGCCGATCGCGGTTGCTGTCGGGGTCGGGCCCTTGGGCAGCGGCTCCTGCGGAGATCACCTCTGCGATCGCGCCCAAGGCCGAGGTTAGTCACCAAGCGGGCGATCGGGCAGACGTGATGAACCTCTCAATTGCGCCAGAAGCAATTCCCCCGGCGGCCAACCAGATCACGGATGCTGACCATTCAGCCTCTGCCCATTCCACCAATTCCCATTCAGCCAATTCTGCTCACTCAGCCGCTGACCCCGCGTTGAATCCCCTATTTAATCCCCAACCCCACCCGGGCCGATTGGTGCTGCCCTTGGCCCGAGGGGAGATGATGTTGGGGTTGTTGGTGCTTGATCGTTCTAAACCTTGGACTCCCAAGGATCGCCAGCAGGCGGGGCGGGTGGCGGTGACCTTGGCGGCGGCCTGCGAACTCGATCGCCGCAATCAACTGTTGGAGGCGGCCTATCGCCAACAACAGACCACGCAACAGCGCCAAGCGGAATTACTGCACAATTGGCTGCACCAGTTTCGCAATCCCCTAACGGCCATTCGGACATTCGGCAAGTTGGTGCTGAAGCGGTTAGGGGGTGAGGATCGATCGCGCTCACATCTGGAAAGCTTGCTGCGGGAGGGCGATCGACTCCAAGGAATGTTGACGGACTTTAGCCAAGTGATTGACACGCCGGACTGGACAGGGGCGGCTGCTCCCGGTGCCGATCAGCCCTCACCGTCGGAGTTGCCCGCCCCCGCCGAAAACAGGGCGGCCCTGCTGTTGCCGGGGGTGACGATCGCCCCTTGGCCAGTTGATACCTTGGTGATGGATGCGATCGCGGCGGCGGAAGCGGTGGCGATCGAACGTGGGCGATCGTTTCAGATTTCGTTACCCGCCGGTTTGCCGCCGGTTTTGGCCGATGGCACGGCTTGGCGGGAGGTGTTTAGCAATTTGCTGGATAACGCCATCAAATACGCCTGCGATCGGGGCCGGGTGCAGGTGCTGGCCCGGGTCGCTGCTTGGCAGGATGCGCCTGCGGCCGGTTGGGGGCTGGCGGTGGTGGTCAACAATCAGGGCAACAATATCCCGCCAGCGGACTTGGAGCGGCTGTTTCAGCGCGGCTTTCGGGGGATTCAGGCCGCCAGCCCGATTCCAGGCACGGGGTTGGGTTTGGCGATCGCCCGTCAGTTGATGATGCAAATGGGCGGCCGCTTGGAGCTGTTTAGTCCCCCGATCGCCCTATCTGCTCGGTTGCGGTTGCGGGAAACTTCCGATCAACTCCTCCCCTCGATCGCTCAAGGAACGATGGCCGTGGCTTGGTTGCCCCTGGCAGAAACGAATCCACCGCCTCCTGAATTAACCTCTGAGTGAATCCCTGAATCCACGGCTGAATCCACGGCTGAATCCACCGCTAAACCGACTGGTTAACGGGCCGAATGCCCGCCGCACTGAATTGGGTGACCCAAAATTCCAAATCCGGATCCGGCAGGGCCGATCGCGCGGCGGCTTGGATTTCCTGGGCTTGGCTGGCAGACTCGGCCAGGGCAAAAACCGAGGGGCCAGAACCGGACATCATCGCTCCCAGCGGGGCCAGGCGATCGAGCAAGTCCCGCAACTGCGCAATTTGGGGATGGGCCGGCAACACCACCCGCTCCAGGTCATTGCGCAGCAGGGGCCGCAACGCCGAAAGACCAGCTCGATCGCCCGCGGCCAAGGCCTGGAGCGATCGCACGAGGGGCCCAGACTTGGCCGCCGTATGCCGAGCCGCTTGGGCCTCCGGAGTACGCGCATATTCCGCCCCAAACTGAGCGCGATAGGTTTGATAGGCCCAGGGCGTGGAAACGCCTAAACTGCGATATTTCGCCAACACCAACCACACCTGATCCACCCCCGCGAGGGGATCCAGCACTTCTCCGCGTCCCGTGGCCAACGCCGTTCCTCCACCCACACAGAAGGGCACATCGGATCCCAACTCGGCCGCCAACTCCTGCAATTCTCCTTGGGTGAGGCCCAAGCCCCAGGCCAAGTCCAGCCCCACCAACACCGCCGCGCCATTGCCCGATCCTCCAGCTAAGCCAGCGGCCACGGGAATTCGCTTTTCAATTTCAATCGCCACGCCCCCAAATTTGGCGAAGGCTTCGGGAAACCGCTCGCTCATCAGGGCTGCGGCCCGATAGGCTAAATTGCTGGCATCGTTAGGCACACCCTCGGCGGCGCATTCCACTTGAATTACGCCCTGCATTCCCGATCGCACATGGACGAGATCCGCCAAGTCAATGCTCTGGAACACGGTGGCCAACTCATGGAAACCATCGGGACGATCGCCCACAATTTCCAAATAGAGATTAATTTTGGCGGGCGATCGCAGCGAATAGGATTTCATCGGCACGCAAGCATCAGGACAAACGCGTCCCCATTGTCTCAGAAGGGGCCCACGAGACCATCAATGGTTGATTAACCTGGCCTAGCTTTGGGGCGATTGGCGCGATCGGGGCGATCGGCGCGGCTTGCTCAACTGTTCCACACTCAGCAGCGTCACCCCAAGGGTCACCAACCCAATGCCCAGCCATTGCCCCCCGGCCAGCGATTCTTGAATCAAAATCCAGGCCGCCAGGGCCGTCAGGGCATTGCCCGAGGCGCTGAGAATGGCCGTCCAAGCGGCTCCCACCCGTTGCACCGCCAAGTTATTCAGCAGGTAGCCCCCCAAGGTCAACAGACCCAAAATGACTCCACCCAACAGCAGGCCGCCCCAAGTCCCCGGCAACACCTGCACCGTCACCGCCTCCGGCCGTGCAATGAGTCCAAAGCAAGCCAACACAAACACCCACAGGAAGGAAACCAGGGTGAACGGCACGGGATGCAAGGTTTTGGTTCCCCATTGCACCGTGAGTAGATAGCCTGCGAAGGCTGCGCCGGCCGCTAGCCCGCTGGAGAGGCCCACCCAGTTATCGCCCGCGGCCGGGCCCCCCTCGGGCAAGGCCAAGCCGCCCCCCAGCAGAATCAGGGCCGTGAGAAACAAGCGCAGGGCCGTGGGCCGATCGCCCAATAGCCACCAGGACAGGGGCAGGGTAAAGACGGGGTAGAGAAAAAAGAGGGTGACCGCCAAGCCCGTCGGCAAATTCCCGATCGCCACATAGAGCAGCACTTGGGACACAAACATGAAAAAGCCGTTCAGCAAGATCATTTGCCAAGACCGGCGATCGCGGCTTTGGCACAGGTGGCGAATTTCCTGCCAAGTGGCGGGATAAAGCCAAGTGGCCAGCGCTGGAAACACCAACACGATTGCTAGGGTGCGCAATAGCAAAATCAGCAGGGAATTGCCCAGCCCCGGCGCAATGATGCCGGGTAGGGTCACCACCCCTAACAGGGTTTCCGGAGCATTGCCCGTAAACAACAGCTTCAGGGCCACATTGAACAGGGCCAACAACAGGGCCGCCACCAGGGCCAACAGCCAGCCCGGTTGCCGCAGGGTCTGAGGATGGGGGACGGAGGGTTTCACGGCCACAAGGGGGGGAGGGAACAACACAGGAGCCGGATCGGGCAAGGGAGCGATCGGGGAAGCGGGCCGATCGAGCGCGGTTGATTCAGGCTCAGGAACCGCAGGATTGGGAACCCCAGGATTCAACCCAAGGGAATCAGGCGCAAGAGCATTGGGTGCGATCGAGGTTTCCCAACGAGCCATCACCTGCTTCAACAACAATTCCCCCTGCTGTTGCTGCCGGGCCAATCGGCTGAGTCGTTGGGCCAGCGCCTGTTCATAGGCCGCTAAGTCTTGATGGAGATGGGTAAAAACTTGGGCCAGGGTTTGATCCAGCGCCATCAATTGTCGCTCAATCGCGGTGCTGCTGAGACGACCATGGATCACCACGGGCGAGCCGATCGCCTCGCTGGAATCCCTGGGCCGCAATTCCTGAGCCAAGGCCTGAAACCGTTGGTCGATCGCCCTTTTCAGGTGGGATCCCATGTGTTGAGCCAGTTGTTTTGCCCACTGTTGGGCCCAAGCTTGGCTGCTGGGATCCAACAGGGACTGCCCCGGAGCGGTCTGTGCTCGCAGTTGTTGGCGATAGCGAGCTAGGCGATCGAGATCCAACAGTAATTGGGTTTTCTCGGCGCTCAGGCGATCGAGATCTTGGGCAAGCTGGTTAAGTTGCGATCGCTGAAAAATTTGCAATTGCTCAATCACTGCTGACCAATCCGGTGCTGATTCTGGGGCGATCGGGGCCAAGCTCGATCGATCATCACGGGCATCTTTCGCCGCCGACCCAGGGGGATGCGGATTGGGATCGAGGCCCATGGGGTCGATCGTGGGTTCTTCAATGGGCAAGGTTGGTTGCTCCGATGGCCTGTTGATTAACCCCATGGAGATGGCTCAGTTCAGTGGCTCAGTTCAGTGGCTTTGCGGTTGAACAGCTCCGCATTTTGCGCCTCTAGCATTGCTCAATCATGATGGCTCAATCCTGGGCCAATTGGGCATGGCCGCCTTGGGCCCGGCCCAGCGAGACAGCCTCAAGCGGGCCCGGTGGTGGCCGATGTTCCGAAATGTTGGAAGCTGGCCGATCGCCCGATCGGCTCGATCGCCCCTGAATCCACCACCCAGGCGATCGGCTGCTGGGTTAACGCTTCTAGATCCGCCTCTGGAGCCACCATTTCTCCCACAATGGCCGCCGAACCGCCCAAGGACTGCACCAAATCAGCAGCCAAATCCGGTGGTAAACACAGCACCAATTCAAAATCTTCGCCCCCATAGAGCGTCCAATGGCGGGCTTGCGCCAGCCCCACCGCCGCCACCAACCCCGCTGGCATCGGCAGCCGATCGCCCCACAGTTTCGCCCGCAGGCCGCTGGCTTGGGCCAATTGCACCACCGCATCGGCCAGCCCATCGCTGGAGTCCATGGCGGCCAGGGGGCGATCGGCCAGCCTGGGGCGCAGTTGATCCAACTGGGCAATTACGTCCAAACGGGGGGTTGGGTATTGGTGGGCCCGAATCCAGGTCGATCGCGCTGCGGCCGAGGGTTCCACAGCCTCCGGGGGCCAATCAGCCAACAGCAGGGCCAATCCTGCTCGGGAAGCCCCATGTTCACCCGTCACCACGATCGCGTCTCCCGATTGGGCCGCGTGGCGCTGGAGGGATCGATCGGGCAAAACCGATCCGATCGCCGTGATGGCCACTGTAGCCACGGTCGATCGCGTCACGTCACCCCCCACAATGGCCCCGCCAAACTGGGCTAAGCAATCGGCCATTCCCCCATAGAGAGCCTCCACCCAGTCGATCGCACAATTCCCCGGCAGAGACAGCCCCACGGTGATTGCCCGAGGCGTTGCCCCCATAGCTGCCAAATCGGACAAATTAGCCGCCACCGCTCGCCACCCGATCGACCTAGGAGGGGTGGTGCGATCGCTAAAATGCACCCCGTCCACCAGCACATCAGTTGTGACCACGAGCGATTGACCCTCGGGCCAATTCAACAGGGCCGCGTCATCGCCCACCACCGAGCGATCGCAAAAGGCAAACAACCGCGCCAGTAACCCCGCTTCCCCCACATCCGCCAACCGCAACGATTCCACCGCGTCCACAACCTCCCGCACTGACTCCAAACGCACTCAACCCAAACATAACGACCCAGCAACCCAGGCAACCCAGCCAACCGGAACGGCTCCCAACGCCCAAAGCAAAGTCCCCCTTGGCATCCAGGCCAAGCGGGGACTCAATCCTCGGGGAGGCGTTCGCTGCAAGACAGGTTCTGAGCAAACGGCATCACTCAGAACCCGCCGCACCTAACTGGGCTGCACCAGATTTTCCAACCCATCCACCACCGTTGCCTTCACCACCTTGTCACCGGGGCGAATCTTATCCAGCACCGCCTTGGCATCGCTAATCGAGTAGCCAAATACCGCATAGCGACCATCCAGCAGGTTGGCCCCGGCGGGAGTCAGTTCCGGTTCAAACAGGAAGAAAAACACCTGAGACGAACCGCCATCGGGATCCGGTTCCGGTCGGGCCATGGCCAGGGCCCCATAGGACGAGAAGGGCAGCACGGGCAAATCGCCATAGCGGCCCGCATCTTCGAGCGTGATGCCGTAGGTGGGTTCTTTGTCGCCGCTGGCCAGAATCTCTAGGGGAATGGCGCGATATTCGTTGGTTTTGGGATCGATGAAGCCTTCAGCGGGGCCAGCCGGATCGCCAAATTGCAACACGTAAGAATCTTCGGCGCGGGTGAAGGGCAACCCGTCATAGAAGCCTCGTTGCACCAAGTCCACAAAGTTGCCGGCCGTGACGGGGGCGCTGTAGCCATCCACCATCACGGTGACGCTGCCTTTGCTGGTTTCAATCTCGATCGTGGCCCGGCCCTTCAGTTGAGGCAGGTTGGCATATTGAGCAGGCACTTCAAAGGGGAAACCCTGCACCATATCCGCTTCGATCGCCCCCACTGCGTCCAGAATCTCCCGGCGCAGTTCCCAAACCGTGGACTTATTTTTGGTTTCCACGGCGGCTTGGGCCTTGGCGATCGTCTCGCTAATCTGATCAAGCTTTTGGGCCGCGGCTTCCTGGCGATCGGGACGAACGGCCGCCAAAATTTGGTCGCGCTTGTAGGTCACCGTCCGATCGGCCGTTTTCAAGCTGGTGGCCACGGGACTCCAACGCTTAGCCCGCAAGGATCCGGCGATCGATTCCACCTCCGACTGCACCTTGCGAATGGGCACATTGTCGATCGGCAAGGAATAGCGCAGCAGGGCCTTGCCGTCAGTGATGGCATTGCCGGCCGGCAGTGCTGCCCAAGCGGGAGCCGCCCCGATCGTCCACAGCACCATCACCAGGCTCAGGGCGATCGCCCAACCGCCCATCCACCCTTGCTCCCGTCCTTGCAGTTGTCGATCGACCACCGCTGTCCAGGGTTCGATCGTCTTTGCCCACCCGGAGCGGGTTTGCCCTGCCTTAAGTCGCCTTGGAATAGCCATGATCGAAGATAAATCGAGGTCAATCGAAGTGAATAAAAAATATGGCTGGCTGACGGCTGGCTGACGGCTGGCTGACTACTGGCTACACCGGCAATTGCGCCAGCCAACCCGCAAGCCAGCCCCCAGGACTCGCAAGAAAACTAGCCCTAAACCCTAGCCCGCAAGCCCTCAAACCATCGCAACAGCCCCAGCGCGATCGCCCGCTTCCATGGGCGCATCGGGAGACTGCCAATCTTCCAATCTTGCCATAGCCCGGTCGATTCCAGATTCCTGGGCCCAATACCCAACGGCCCCAAAAAGCGGTAGAGTGTATCCCGTCCTATGCCCGCCTGCGGTGCTTTGTAAACCAGCTTCCGATGATTTCCAGTAATGATTTCCGCCCCGGTGTCACGATCGAGCTAGACAATGGTGTCTGGCGAGTTGTCGAGTTTTTGCACGTCAAACCCGGCAAAGGCGCAGCGTTTGTTCGCACGAAGCTGAAAAACGCGCAGACCGGCAGCGTGGTTGAGCGCACCTTCCGCGCAGGGGAAACGGTTCCACAAGCGACCCTGGAAAAAAGCGACATGCAGCACACCTACATGGATGGTGAGCAGTATGTGTTCATGGACATGAAGACCTACGAGGAAATGAACATTTCCGCCGCCCAAATTGGCGATCGGGTCAAATACCTGAAAGAAGGGATGGAAGCCCAGGTGGTGACCTGGAACGGCAAGGTGATTGAAGTGGACTTGCCCAACACCGTGGTTCTGGAAGTGGTGGAAACGGATCCCGGCGTGAAGGGCGACACCGCCACCGGGGGTCAGAAGCCCGCCAAGCTGGAAACCGGCGCAACGGTCATGGTTCCCCTGTTCATTTCCGTGGGCGAAAAATTGCGGATTGATACCCGCGAAGACAAGTACCTTGGCCGCGAAAATTAATTTCCTTCCAAAGCTCCTGGTGATTGGGCCCTGGAACACCACGACCGATCGCCAGGGGCTAGGCAATTAGTGTTACAACCGATACTGAATCAGCCCCTGCCCCTGGTCTGGGCAACCCTTGGGAATCTCCAAGCGATCGTCCTCAGACCAGGCAGCTCTCTAAACTAAATCCTGACTAAATCCTGCATTTTGCATTGCCTTGGTTTGCATTGCTTTAGATTGCCTAGATTGCCTCTTTTTCAACTCGGAGCCTGGGCCCAAGGCCCCATAGACGGCTCTTTTTTGAATCCCTTTAACGCTTTAACATTCTGCGATTAGGAGCGAGACGACCCGTGCCGCTGGACTTTGACGAATTGCGGGAACTGCTGCTGGTTCTGAACCAGACGGACATTGCCGAAGTGACGCTCAAGCAAGGTGACTATGAGCTGACGGTGCGAAAGGCAGTGGCGGCGGCAGCAGCAGGCACGGCGATCGCCCCGATGGCCATGGCAGCGGCCCCGATCGCCCCGGCAGCGGCCCCGGTGACCATGGCAACGCCCCTGGAGCCAGCAGCGCCGCCCGCCTCGCCACCGCCCCTCAACGATCCCAAACTGCTGGAAATCAAGTCCCCGATGGTGGGCACGTTTTACCGGGCCCCGGCCCCCGGCGAGCCGCCCTTCGTGCAACCGGGCGATCGGATCGCCTCGGGGCAAACGGTTTGCATCATCGAAGCCATGAAACTGATGAACGAGCTAGAAGCCGAAATCAGCGGTGAAGTGGTGGAAATTTTGGTGGAAAATGCCCAACCCGTCGAATTCGATCAAGTTTTGATGCGGGTGCGGCCCGCCTAAACCACCTGCCCCCATCAAGCGCATGGATAGCGAACCCAGCAACCCCAATTTTCCGGCCGATGACCCCTCCAGCGGCAACCTGCGATCGAGCCTCATGGAATCGATCGACCTAGCTGAGTGGGATTGGCTGAAGCCCCACATCGGCCGCGATGCCGTCATTGTGGTTACGCCAGATTTGGACTTGGCCGAAGTGGGCGAGGCCCTGGCCAGCGACAACACCGCCGTCGTGCAGCGCTGGATTGATGAGCAGGCGATCACAAAACCCACCCAAGCCGAACTCGCGGAGTGGGATCGATCGGGCGATGTTCGTTTTCAGGCCATGATTGTTGCGCCCTTTGTGCTGGTCAAGCTGATCACTGGCTAGGTTCGCTTCCCAAGATCAGGATTACACTAACCTAAGAGTGATTGATGCTTGAACACAAAGCATCATAACTGTATCTATGGGACACAAAATCTAAGGGATAAAAGCCCATGATTCCTGGCTGGACAGTTGCCCGCGCAATCCCCACTGAAATCCTAGTTGGCTTAGTGGCTGGACAGTACAAACTCTATGGTGGCGTAATTCGTTGGGCTGCTGGAACAGGACAAGGAGGTCAAATTGTTCGGCATCTAATCCCCATCAGTTCTGATCTTTTTGGCGCTATTCCAGGACTCAGTTTTGTACCGGGAATCATCGCGAATGTCCAACTGCATGACCTACAAAAATTAACAGCAGCAAATACTCAGCAACTCCTCCAACTCTCAGGGCAAATTAGCGTCCTGTCTCAATCGACTCAGCAAATTTTGCAAATGGCAACCGGAGCAGCAGTCTTTTCCGGATTGGGCCTGGCCGTGAGTTCGATTGGTTTTTTGGCAATGAACCACAAGCTCAGCAAAATTGATAGTCGGCTCAAGGAAATTCAGCAAGAAGTGCAGGCGATCAAATCGTTTCTTGAAAGTAGTGAACGAGCCAAACTTTTCGCCGCTTTAAATGCCTTACTGAAAATTGATGAGCGTACCGATTCAGCCCATCGCCACACCATTTTGCATCAATCGCGGAATGTCTTGGCGGAGATTCACATGCGCTATCGGGAACTCTTAGCAGAGTCCCAGGCACTGAAAGTTACGATCGCCCATGAGGAATATTTTTCTCTCACTGCTTTAGCGCAAATCCGCTGCACCGCAGAGCTAGGAATGCTAGACATTGCTCGTAAGGAAGCACAGGAAGTCAATGAACTCTGGCAAGCACAAGCCCGCCGCATCGCTAAGGACATTCTGATTGGTGAATACCCCGAGCGATTCCTAGCTACGGATTTTGCGGATACGGTTCCTGTGACGGAATTAGCCCAGTGGATGGACTTTATTCAGCCCGAACAACGGGGATTGGGTTGGGTAGATGAGCTGCGATTGAAGATGAATGAAACCTGGTACGCCCGAGGCTGGCTCCCGAATCTGGGCAACTTGGGATCGGGCCTCAGCCGAAATGCGGGGCTAGGGCTTGACCAGGAAAAGCAAGTGGTGATCCCAACTCTGCGAAAGCTACTGGCTCGGAGCGCAGTCTTTGAAGGTTATGTCGCCCAATACAAGTTGTTGGAAGACCAACAGCTAACTCCCTCGGCCCTGGAAGCCAAATTGTTAAGCTTGCCAGAGTCGTCAGTAATCAAGGGTTATATCGTTTTGGAGCCAGAGCCAGCGACTTAGGAAGTCTTGACTGAAGGCCTTTTTCTGACCTAGCCAATCGCTCAGTCGTGGCGGATTGGCTTGAATTTTCCATACCCCACACCTCTCTCGAAACCCTACAAAACCCAGCGGAAAACCGGGGTATACTAGGATCGCCCCGAAGCTATCTCGATCGACTCGCCGATCAACGATTCAGATCCATGATTTAGATCCATGATTCAGATCAACGATCATGAGGCGATCGGGCGCTTAGGGATCCAGCCTCGCTCCTAGGTTCTCCACCCGTGGAACTGTCATCCAAAAGCGAATATGCCCTTCTGGCCCTGTTGCAACTCGCCGATCGCTACCAAGACGACGAGCCGTTGCAAATCCGCCAAATTGCTGCCGATCAGGACATTCCCGATCGCTACCTTGAGCAACTCTTAGCCACCCTGCGCCGAGGCGGTTTGGTCAGAAGCCAACGCGGGGCCAAAGGTGGCTATCTGCTGGCGCGATCGCCCTGGACGATCTCGCTGCTGGATGTGCTGCGATGTTTAGAAGGAGCCGATGCCAACATTGCCGACGACGATGGGCGCGATCGCCCGCTCGAAAGCGCCATTATCTACGAGATTTGGGTTGAAGTGGATCAAGCTGCCAACAACGTGCTGCAACGCTACACCCTCCAGGATCTCAAGGATCGTCGAGATGCCCGCAAGCAACTTGACCTGATGTATTACATCTAGGCTCTGGGGATCATGGCTGCCCAGGGGCAATCCAGAGCACTTAACAGATCCTGAGAATGCTCAGGATACTGGTGGTTGCTTGTGGTTGCTTGTGGTTGCTTGGTTTTTGCTGAATTGCTGGCTGAATGGCCCGATGATTCAACTGATCCACTCACTGCCCAATGCTTCGTTGTTCGATCCGACCCGTGCCATAGGGGCGATCGATCCCCTCAGACCTGACGAGAGAGTTCCAGCCAGATGTCCATGAACGTCGCCAACAACATCACCGAACTGATTGGCCGCACTCCCCTAGTTCGGCTTAACCGCCTGCCCCAAGCGGAAGGCTGCCTGGCCGAAGTGCTGGTCAAGCTGGAGAGCATGAACCCTTCCGCTTCGGTGAAAGACCGGATCGGCATCAATATGATCGAAGCTGCTGAACAGGCTGGCACGATCATTCCAGGTAAGACCGTTTTGGTGGAACCCACCTCCGGGAACACGGGGATTGCCCTGGCCATGGCCGCCGCTGCCAAGGGCTATCAACTAATCCTGACCATGCCGGAAACCATGAGCGCTGAGCGGCGGGCCATGCTGCGAGCCTATGGGGCGCAGTTGGAACTCACGCCGGGCATTGAGGGGATGGGCGGTTGTATTCGGCGGGCCCAGGACATTGCCAACACGGTTCCCAATGCCTACATGTTGCAGCAGTTCCGCAACCCGGCAAATCCGGATATTCACCGCCGCACCACCGCTGAGGAAATTTGGGCCGACACGGACGGCAAGATTGATTTTTTGATTTCCGGTGTGGGTACAGGCGGCACAATTACGGGCGTGGCGGAAGTAATTAAGCAGCGGAAGCCGGAGTTTCGAGCGATCGCGGTGGAGCCGGCCAACAGTCCGGTGCTCTCCGGCGGGCAACCGGGCCCCCACCGAATCCAGGGGATTGGCGCGGGGTTTGTGCCCGAGGTGCTGAAGGTGGATCTGATTGATGAAGTAATTACGGTGACCGATGACGAGGCGATCGCCTATGGTCGTCGGTTGGCGCGGGAAGAAGGCTTGCTGTCGGGGATTTCTTCGGGAGCGGCGATTTATGCGGCGATTCAGGTGGGTCGCCGCCCAGAAAATGCGGGCAAATTGATTGTGGCGATTCAGCCCAGCTTTGGGGAGCGCTACCTGAGCACGCCGTTGTTCCAAGACGCGGAGCCAGTCACGAATATTCCGTTGTAATGAGGATTAATCCGGGTAGGGGCGTACCGCTGTACGCCCCTACAGGGTTGATGGGTCTCGATCGACCCGAATGGGGATGATTTTGATCACGTCGTAGCCGTGGATGGTTTTAGCGACCCCTCCTCATTCCTACAAATCTGGGAAAACCGCTTGGACGGCTGGATGTTCGATCCGGCCGTCTTTGATGTTGAGGCCCTTCGCCAAGGCTGGGTCGCGATCGAGCGCGGCCAGTCCGTGATCCGCCAAGGACAACACGTAGGGCAAGGTGCTGTTTTCCAGGGCTTGGGTGGAGGTGCGGGGCACAGCGCCCGGCATATTCGGCACGCCGTAATGCACCACGCCACACTCGGTGTAGGTGGGCTGGCTGTGGGAGGTGGGGTGCAGGGTTTCGATGCAACCGCCCTGATCGACTGCCACATCAACGATTACGGCTCCGGTGGGCATCTGTTCCACCAGCGATCGACCGACCAAGATCGGGGCCCGCCGCCCGGTCACCAACACCGCGCCGATCAGCAAGTCCGTTTCGGGCACAACGGCTGCGATCGCGGCGCTGCTGCTGTAGAGCAACTCCACCCGCGAGCCAAACAGGGTTTCTAGATCGTTCAGGCGATCGACATTCACATCCAAGATCCGCACCTTGGCCCCCAAGCCCACGGCCATCTTGGCGGCTTCGGTGCCGACCACGCCGCCACCGAGGATCGTGACGCGGCCCGGCGCAACCCCCGGCACACCGCCCAGCAAGACTCCGCGCCCGCCCTGTTGTTTTTCCAAGTAGCGGGCCCCAAACTGCACGGACAACCGCCCGGCGATCGCGCTCATGGGGGCCAACAGGGGCAGACGGCGATCGGGGGTTTCCACGGTTTCGTAGGCGATCGCGCTGATCCCCGATCGCAGCAAGGCTTCGGTTAAGCCCCGCTCTGCCGCCAAATGCAAGTAGGTGAACAACAGTGGCGTGGTTTTCAAGAAGCCATATTCACCGGGCAGCGGCTCCTTCACCTTCACCACCAAATCACAGTCCCAAGCCAAGTCCGCTTCGGGCACAATCCGCGCCCCAGCCGATCGATAGTCTTCGTCGCCAAACCCCGCACCGGCACCGGCCTGGGTTTCCACCCGCACCGAATGCCCCCGATCGACCAACGCCCGCACACCCTGGGGAGTCAAACCCACCCGAAATTCCAGATCCTTAATTTCCTTGGGAACACCGATTTCCACGGGGACTACCTCCTGTTGAAGCGGTCGTGAGTGGCTAAACGCGCCCGATCGCCCCGTTGCTGTTTTGTTGCAGAAACCTTAAGGGTTTTGCCCCAAAATCGAAAATCACGTGCGATCGTGCATTTGCATAGGATCCCCTCTAAGCTAACGGCTCGATCGAGGATCACGGTGTGCCCCTCGTCACAGATGCAATTTCCAGGGGGCAAGACTCCATTGGCAAAGACTCGGCCCGGCCAGCATCCGGGCGATCGCGCCAACCCCTATGCTGGTCAAGCATCCAATTTTTGATTAACAAACCAGCCAACCATGACCATTCAGTGGCAAACCGTTAAAACCTACGAAGACATCCTCTACGTCAAAGCCGACGGCATCGCCAAAATCACCATCAACCGCCCCCACAAGCGCAACGCCTTCCGCCCCAAAACGGTGTTTGAGCTGTACGAAGCCTTTTGTGATGCCCGCGAAGATGCGGCCGTGGGCGTGATTTTGCTGACCGGCGCAGGCCCCCACACCGATGGGAAATATGCCTTCTGTGCCGGTGGGGATCAGAGCATTCGCGGGGAAGCGGGCTACGTGGATGAGGCTGGCGTGCCCCGGTTGAATGTGTTGGATTTGCAGCGACTGATTCGATCGATCCCCAAGGTGACGATCGCCCTAGTGGCGGGCTATGCGATCGGGGGCGGCCATGTGCTGCACCTGCTCTGTGACTTGACGATCGCCGCTGACAACGCGATTTTTGGGCAAACGGGCCCGAAAGTGGGCAGCTTTGACGGCGGCTTTGGAGCCAGCTATCTGGCCCGAATTGTGGGTCAGAAAAAAGCCCGCGAAATTTGGTTTTTGTGTCGGCAATACGACGCGCAACAGGCCTTGGAGATGGGCCTTGTCAACACCGTGGTTCCCGTGGCGGAACTGGAAGCGGAAGGCCTGCGCTGGGCCCAAGAAGTGCTCGAAAAAAGCCCGATCGCGATTCGTTGCCTAAAAGCCGCTTTGAATGCCGATTGCGACGGGCAAGCAGGCTTACAGGAATTGGCTGGAAATGCCACCATGCTCTATTACATGACCGAAGAAGGCAGCGAGGGCAAACAGGCTTTTCTAGAGAAGCGATCGCCTAATTTCCGCCGCTATCCCTGGCGACCCTAAGCCATATCAGGCAAAATTTTTAGGGTTCTTGGGTATCAGGCTCACCCTTGCCCAATCGACACAAAATTCGATCTAAAAAAATGAACCAGGAGCACCTTAGTCTCCTGGTTCATTTTTCACTTTTGAATGACTGATGATCTAGTGCTTACCCAGTTGCGTCCATCAGTTGCTAATGATGTGCTAGTGACGGGTCAAAATTGGTTTCAATCGTTGTTTCAGTCCCTATTTCAACCCGAATAGCGTTCTTTAAGTGTTAATCCTTAAAACGGAGCAATACCCTAGGGGATAATAGTTAGGAAATTGCCTGATTGGCTAGGCGCTGAGTTGGGAGCTTGATGCACCCTGAAGCTGATACTCATCAGGCCTTGATTGCCAACGGCATGACTGATCCCCTAGGCAATGGAAGCAGAAGCATTCGATCGCAAAACCGACGTAGTGGTTGCCAGAGCCGCTTCATTTTTAAACTCCACCGTCGCCACGATTGCCACGCCCGTTTCTGCGGGGCTGTGAACCAACCGCTCTAATGATTCCCAAGATGGAGCGAATGCTGGCATTGCGAGCGGACAAGCCTTCCAGCCCGCACGAACCACTGCATCAAACTGACCGCAATATCCACCACGTCGCCCTTCTGGGGTGTAGTAGCGACAATGGCGGCAAGCAGAAACTTGGAAGGGCGTAGCACTCATATTTTGCACTGCCAACGCAGAGCGCCGCTGAGAATTTGCTAATTTCATTATGGAATTGAGACGAAAGGCCGTAAAAGTCCTTAAGACCTAGATCTGCTCTGAGATTCAGCGATCCCAAACACTTTTAGAAATTTAGATTATCTTCAGCTTCCACTTTGGCTTCTTCAAAAATTTTCTTCAGAAGTCCATTGATTTTCCTAAAAAATCAGCTAGGGGATCAAAGAAAAATTACTTAAAATCAATCGTTAATCATTTTGAAGAGTTTTTGTCAATTACTTTAAAAAGTCTTTAAAAAGGGTGGCCAATTTCTCCAATGACGCTAGGAGCCTGGGTTTCTAGTAATGGTAAGTTATGAAAGTCTAGGAGTGAACGGTTACCTAGAATACCGTTTCCCAAGAGATACCATTATACAAAACGCAATATTTAGCAACATCTCTTGAAATTGACGAAGGCAGGACATTTGAGATCAATTTTTTTTGGACATACTATTGGCCTCATTGTTCGATCTCATTGTTTGATCGGGGAGCCATTTGGATCGGCTACGAGTTTGGGATTGGGATCAATCGAGTTGAGCTATTTTTGATACCTTTCCCAGGAAATTTCGCAAGAAACCCTCCCAGAATTTTGGTGAGCAAATCCTGTAAGCAAATCCTGCGCAAAATTTTGAGGCTTCCATGAAACCAGTGCCCGCATTTCACTGCTTGCATTGATTCGCATTGATTTCGCATTGATATCGATCTGTATTCACCCACATTCACCCATATTCATATGCTTATGGAGTTGTGGTTTTTCTGTTCCTGCGTTTCTGGCTTGGATTTCTGGCTTGGATTTCTGGCTTGGATTTCTGGCTTGGATTTCTGGCTTGGGGTTTCTGGCTTGCGCATCGAACTTCCAAAGGCAAGCTGAATGGAAGCTGATCTCAAGATCCAGAGCCGGATGAACGGGCTTGAGACCAGCGCTCAACCATGCACAAACTACAAACTCCCCAGCGCTCTAATTCCGCTGGTGGGGTCGATCGCCCGCAATGGGGACAGCAATCATAGCGCTTCAGTTGACTTTGCACGGAAGCGGCCCACTGGGTGAACGCTTCGGTGGCGGTGGCGGGTCGGGGTCGATCGGGAGGGTGCTGGGATCTTTGGGGCGATCGGGCAGTGGCAGCGGATCCCAGGGCGATCGACTGAGACCGATTTTCAAACCAGCGGGCCGTAGAAAATCGCGCGTCGGTCAGGGGCGGGTTGAAGGGGGGCGTAATCGATTGGTTAATTTTGGTGATCAGGCGCGATCGCTCAAACATCAGGGTTTGGGCCCAAGCGGGATTGGACACCGCCACCCACAGTACCCCCTGATGCACGGAAATGGGGCGGGTGTGACCGGCCAAGGCCTCGCCCACAATGACTCGCCATTGCTGACAGAGTTGCAGGAAAGACCGGTTTGACTGCCAAGCCGGGTGTTGGTCAAGCCGTTTGAGCAGTCCATCGATTGGGTCAAAGGCCATGGCCAAAGTACGGGGGAGCAAAGGGGTTAATCAGCAGAGATTTGGGAAACAACCGGGGTCGATCGAACCAGTCAGCCTTGTGAATCCAGCCCATGGCCCTGCTCAACAATTCCGTGAACCCAATCACAACTCACGGCTCAGAATCAGTTCGATCGGGTTAAATTCGATCAGGTTGAATCTGCGTTGAACCTGCGTTGAATCGGCGCGGATTGGGTTCGCTCAGGCTGCATCAGCTCAGATCACATCAGACCACAGCGGCTCAGATCACAGCAGCTCAGATTCAGAACCCGTGGGAAAGCCTTATGGGTTAAGCAAACAGCGTTTAATCTGGACAAACGCTTCGCAAAATCTAAAATAGGCGAGAAGCAAGCCCGCTGAGAGGATGTTTGAAAAATATCTTGAAGCCCTAGTCAAGCCCCAATTGTCGTCGGGGCAAGGGGCTTAAGCCCCTTGTCTGTGTCGATCGCTATCGATCGCTGGGGGAAGCGGTGTATCCATTTTGGCTTTTCAGACACCCTCTGAGGCATCCGTTTAATCTTTCCTGGTCACATCTTTCCTGGTCACGTTGAACCATTTGGGTGATTATTAACCCTGCACCGAGGAGCCTCGAAACCGCTATGAAATTCCGCCCAGCGCGCCAACAACCCGCGCGATCGGAGACCGAGCCAACCCTGCACCGTCGCCTGTCCTTGGCGTTGGAATGCATGGAGTTGGACTTAGACGCGGAACTCGCGCGCTATCGTCGCCTGCGGGGCCCTCGCCAAGGCATTGTTCGTCGCTTCTTTCTGAAGCCCCCGGAACGGGCTGGAGAACCGCCCCTGTTGGCTTCTGCGGAGGCGCTGGAGGCTTCTGGGGCCCTGAGCTTGCCCCCTGTGCCTGATACTAGCGATTTGCAAGCGGCTTTGGCTCAGCAAAACCGCCGCCCGGCTTCGCCTCGATTGCTGACGGCGGCGGATGAGTTGGGCGAGGATGCACCCTTGGCGGCGAAGTCCGTGGTGCAGGCGGCGATGCTGCTGGAGGGGGCCCAACCGGTTGCCAATGGCAATGGCTGGGATCGACGGCGGGTGCGTCGGAGACAGGAACCCACCTGGACGGGGATTGGGGTCGGAACGATTTTGGTGATGCTGTCGGGCACAATTTGGACTTACTACAGCAACTATCCCGATAGTGACGGTTGGCTAAAGGTGGGTGGATTTTTGGAACGAACGGGCCGGGCGATCGGGCTGAATCAACCGGCCACTCGATCGCCAGAGCCGGTTTTGGCAGAATTGCCCCCTGCGGAACCCACCCCTTTGCCCACGGCCCCCACTGGGGTAACGGTGGATTTGACGCGGGATGAGTTTGCTGATTTGAGCCTGGAGAGCCTTTCGGTTTTGGGCGATCGCCCGCCGATGCCCACGGGAACGATCGGGGCCGCTGCGCCCGCTGGGGCTAACTTGGCCCCGCAACCGGCCCCCAGCCCCTTGCCGTTTCCCCAAGCCCAGCGTGCCCCAGCCAATCCCCCAACCAACTCACCCGCAGCCCCAGCGGTGGCTAATCCGAGTGCTGATGGGCGCTGGTATGTGGTGGGGCCCTACAGTGGGCCCGCTAGCCTGATTGCCGCGCGCAAACAGGTGGCCGATGCCTATGTGCGGGAATTGTCGATCGGGCGGCGAATTCAGTTTGGGGCCCTGGACAATGCACAACAGGCCAACCAGCTCATTCAGCAACTGAAGGCGGCCGGGATTACCGCCACGGTCTATCGCCCCGTTGCCCCCAGACCAGCCGCTAGCCCAGGGGCCAAACCTAGCCCGAATGCGAATAACGCCAATCGCAACCAGCCCAATAATCGCAACGCCGCTAACCGTAACCAGCCCAATAATCGCAATCAATCTGCGGCCGGCAACCGCTCCCAACCCAGTTCCAGCCCGAAGCCCAGTCCCCGAACCAATCCGTAAACCAGCCGGTCATCGGCCGGTTCAGTCAACAGTCAGCAAGCAAGTCAGCATCAGCCAGCAAATGATTATCAGTTGAGCGGTAATTAATCGGTTGAGCGGTAATTGATCAATTGCTGACCAACCGCAACGGCATCGCCCCCCAAAGGCCCCACCGAACGATCGAAGCGATAGGATCGGGGCAAGAGCCAGAAGGAGATCGAGCGTGGGACTATTGCAGCGACTTGGGAAACTGGTGCGCGCCAATGTGAACGCGGCGATCGCCCAGGCGGAAGATCCTGAACAGGCCTTGGATCAGGCCCTGATGGACATGCAGGATGATTTGGTGCAGTTGCGCCAAGCGGTGGCCCAGGCGATCGCCACCCAAAAGCGCACGGAGCGCCAACGGGAAGCCGCCGCCCGCGCCGCTGAGGATTGGTATCAACGGGCCCAACAGTTGCTGAATGTTGGGGATGAGCCAGGGGCCCGATCGGCCCTGAGTCAGTGTCACGGCCAGCAAGACGCAGCCGCCCACCTTCAGGAACAGTGGGAAACCCAACAGGACACGATCGCCCAACTGCGCAGCACCCTGCGGGATTTAGAAGCCAAACTGCTGGAAACTCGCACCAAACGCGATTTGTACGTGGCCCGTGCCCGATCGGCCATGGCTACCCAGCGAATGCACGACACTCTGAATTACCTGAGCCGGCCCAACAATCCGCTGGAGCGTTTGGAGTCTTGGACCATGGAACTCGAAGCTCGTGCCCAGTTGTCCCAGACCGCCGGTCGCGATCCATTGGAGCAGGCCTTCCAAACCCTAGAGTCTGACCAGCGCCTAGAGCGGGACTTAGAACAACTGAAAGCCCGTCGCCCCCCGGAGCTTCGATAATTCAACAGCATCACAAGTCCGCCCTGGGGCGATTCCCGGCAGCAATTCCCAGCGGCGATTCCCAGCGTCCTAGCCGCCAAAATTCCCGGTGTTGGGCAATGGCACAGGGCCCGGGCCCCTCAGCCCCCCAATAGCCGACCACGGTAGGAGAGCTAACCGAACTTGCCATGGGCCGCTGATTTTCGGTATCTAGGCTAATAGGACGATCGCAACTGCCGGTCTTGATCATGCGGCCGTTGACCGATGGAGTTGGTAGTTTGGATAAAGCAGTTGGCCTTGGGGCCAAGCTTCCCAATCCCGATCGCTTCCCCGATTTAACCAGCAGGAGAGCCACCGTCATGGGCCTTTTCGATCGCGTCAGCCGCCTGATTCGGGCCAATGTCAACGACCTTGTGAACAAGGCCGAGGATCCCGAAAAAATCCTTGAGCAATCGATCATCGACATGCAAGAAGACCTGGTGCAAATGCGTCAGGCCGTTGCCCGGGCGATCTCCGCTCAACAAAAAATTCAGCAGCAATATAACCAGGCTCAAAGTGAGGCCAACCTGTGGCAACAGCGTGCCCAACTGGCTCTGCAAAAAGGCGATGAAAGCCTGGCTCGCGAAGCCCTCAACCGCAAAAAGGTGCAGGCAGAAGCCGCCACCGCCCTCAAGGCCCAATTGGATCAGCAAGTGGGGATGGTGGATCAGCTCAAGCGCAACCTGATCGCCCTGGAAGGGAAGATTTCGGAAGCCAAAACCAAGAAAGACATGCTCAAGGCCCGGGCCCAAGCTGCCAAGGCCAACGAGCAACTGCAAGGGGCCCTCAGCTCCATGAACACCGGCAGCGCCATGTCCGCCTTTGAGCGGATGGAAGAAAAGGTGCTGGAAATGGAAGCCCGCTCCACGGCAGCGTTGGAACTGAGCGGCGTTTCGTTGGAGCAACAATTTGCATCCCTGGAAGCCGGTAGCGATGTGGATGATGAACTGGCGGCAATGAAGGCGCAAATGTTGGGTGGTTCCTCAACGCCAGCGGGGGCACTGCCGGCCAGCAATGCCGCACCGGCCACGGAGGCAAAAGACGCGGCGATCGATGCCGAGTTGGAAGCCCTGCGCCGCCAGCTCAACGACACCAAGTAGGCAGGACACCAAAACCGCCAAACCAAAAACTGCGATCGAGTTCGGGTGGGGGCGTGCGGCCGCGCGCCCCTGTAGCATTGCCTGTGCAGTGGTTAATTAACGCGTTTTGTGACCTAACCCGCAGGCGGCCGCCCCCTCGAAATATTGCCCTTACCGCCAAGACACTTGTGGATTTAAGATGCAAAAGGCGAATTTTCAGAAGCAAGGACAACGATCGTGAGTCAAGTGCGAGTCATTTCGGATGCCGAATTTGAAAGCGACGTGCTGGGAGCCTCGGGAACGCCCGTCTTAGCGTATTTTTGGGCATCTTGGTGTGGGCCTTGCCGGTTGATGAGTCCGAGCGTGGAATGGGCGGCGACCACCTGGGGCGATCGGCTCCAGATCGTGAAATTAGAAGTGGATCCCAACCCCATCAGCGTCAAGCATTGCCAGGTGGAAGGGGTGCCCGCCCTGCGACTGTTCAAGGACGGCCAATTGCTGGACACCAGCGAAGGGGCCCTGACCAAGGAGAAGTTGGCGGATTTCCTCAAGCCGCATGTGGGCGCAGTGCCCAGCGCAGTTTGAGGGTCATCGCAGCAGCATCCTGAGGCTTCAATTCATGCAATTTGCCGATCGACTAAAACCGCTGCAATTTAACGTGTTTGCGGAAATGGATCGGGCGAAGGCTGCGGCGGCTGAAACCCACGAGATTGTGGATTTATCGCTGGGATCGGTGGACTTGCCCACTTCGCCCCATGTGCTGGCGGCGATCGGGGAAGCGCTTCAGGATCCCAGCACCCATGGCTACCAACTCTTTCGCAATACGGCGGCCTTTCGACAGGCGGTGGCCGATCGCTACGAGCGGCAATTTGGCCTGGCGATCGACCCGGAAACGGAAGTGCTGGCTCTAATTGGCTCCCAGGAAGGAACCGCTCACTTACCCCTAGCGGTTTTAAACCCGGGGGATGTGGCCCTGCTGGGCGATCCGGGCTATCCCTCCCACTACGGCGGCGTGCATTTGGCGGGCGGTGAGGTTTATCCGATGCCGCTACTGGCAAAACATGGCTATTTGCCCCAGTTTGACCAAATTCCGTCGGCCGTGGTCGATCGGGCGCGGCTGATGGTGCTGAACTATCCCCACAACCCGACCACAGCGGTGGCTAACCTGGACTTTTTCCGGCGGGCGGTGGCGTTTTGTCAGCAGCATGGCATGGTGTTGATTCATGACTTTGCCTACGACGGGATGGCCTTTGGCGATCGCCCGCCGTCGGTGCTGCAAGCGGATCCAGAAAAGACGGTTTCGATCGAGTTTTTCACCCTGTCCAAGGCCTTCAACATGGGCGGCTTTCGGGCGGGTTATGCCATCGGTAACCGCGACCTGATTTCGGCCCTGCGCAGTGTCAAGGCCGCCGTGGACTTTAACCAATATCAGGGCATCTTGAGGGGGGCGATCGCAGCGCTTCAGGGGCCCCAAGCCGATGTGCAAGAACGGTTAGCCATTTTTCGCGATCGCCGGGATGCGTTTGTGGCCGCCATGAATCGGATTGGTTGGCCCCTGGAAACGCCCCAAGCAACTATGTTCGCCTGGGCTAAGTTGCCGCCGCCTTGGGAAAACCAGTCGATCGAATTCTGTAAGCAACTGGTGGCTGCCACGGGAATCGCCGTGGCCCCGGGGGTGGGCTTTGGCCCTTCCGGTGAAGGTTATGTGCGTTTTGCGCTGGTGCAAACCCCGGAACAGTTGGCGCTTTCGGTCGATCGCATCGCCGCCTTTCTCAAAACTACTCTCAAAACTGCCGCGTCTGCATAGACCGCTTCACCAGCCAATTACCAGGGCTAACCGCAGAGGTTGACCTGAGTGATCGACTGCTCGAAAGCTGCTCGAAAACCAGTCAAAAGTAGGTCAACAGTAGATCAATACACATTAGATCAATACATAGACCAATTTTTCGCCCTCAGTCCTTACCAAGGATTGCTGAAAGTGCGCACCGGTCGCCCACCGATGTTGGACTGGGATGGCTGTGTCACGGGTTCCGGAGCCACGGCCGGCTGGCTGGGCGGCGGGGCGATCACGGGGCTGTTGGGAACCGTGTTGTAACCGGCGTTTAAGGGCACACCGGAACCCGTGGAACCATAGCCCGGCATCGGAGCTGTTGGGATTTTGGGCAAGGTGCTGCCCGCCGTTGCCGGGCCAGAACCATAGCTGGGATAACCGGTGGGGCTGCCAAAGCCGCTATAGTTCCCATTGCCGGCCCCAGCATTGGGAACCGCCACATTCGGTAGCGCGGGATTGGTTGTGCCGCTGCCGATGGTGGAAGTTGTGCCGCTGGAACCCGTCACGGGAACCGTCGGAGTAGTGGTGTTAGTGCTGGTGGTGGGGGTTGTGCCGCTGGAATCGCTGCTGCCATCACCGTTGTTGAGGTAGAGGCGATCGAGCGCCGCTTGCAGGGGACTCACGGGCTGGCCGGTGGTTGTCCCATTGCCATTGAGCATGGTCGAGCTTCCCCCCACGCTGTAGGTGCTGCCATTGGCACTGGCGGCCCGAGGGTCATTGCTCAAAAATTGATTCACTGCCCTTGGGGCCAAACCGCTGCCCTCGCCACCGCGCGATCGACTGCCCACGGGGCCCGTCGAACCACCACTGAGCAACTGCAAAATATCCGCCAGCTCAGAGTTGGTATTGTTCGCCGTTTTTTCTTCATTCTGGCGATCGCGGTTATTGCGATTGTTCCGGCGCTGGTTTTGGGGCAGGGTTAGCTCCGTTGCCAACACATTAGACGAGTCAATATCGGCCGCCACCGAATCATCATCGGGCTGGGACTCCAGAATCGAGAGCCAATCCACCTTGTCCGGCTCAGGTTCGGCATTAGTCCAGCGATCGGGATTTTTCCAAAAAACCCAAGCCCCCAAGGTCGCCATCGAAATCGCCATGGCCGGCAACCAGATGAAGGGTTCACCCAACCAGCGCAGATTTCTCAGCACCAGCGTTAGGCTGAAGGTTTCGCGCAGTTGCGACACCCAACCCTCATGGGTTCCTGGCTCATGGGTTCCTGAGTGCGCCTTGTGGCCATGATGACCCGCCGGGTGATGGCTCGATGGGTGATGGCCCGATGAGTGGTGGTGATGCTCGGACATAGTTAGGGTCACCGGAGCAGGATCAGAGAGTGGTTGGAGCGTCGATCGGGGTTGGGGAGGCTGAACGAGAGCCGCTGGACAGAGACGGCGGAGAAGCGAGCGAAAACCCTAGACGAGAACGAGCCTTGGAGCGGTGGCCCAATTTTAGGTAACAATTGCTGCTTCCATTCTATCGGGTCTGGCAATCCTGCAGCCAGGGCCCAACCCCAAAGCCCCTCTGTCGCTGGGGCCCGCCCCCTCAATTCGCCATTACCCAAACGGAGAACCGACACCAGCGATCGCCCCAAACGGCCCAACCTTGGTTTAGGGTGGCTTCTGGCTGATCAGTTGCCGGGAATCCCGAAAGGTTTGGTTGGATGAAAAACGCATGGGCTTGGATAGGGGCGCGATCGGGCGATCGGCGCTGGAGCATGGTGCTCAGTGGAGCCATGGCGTTGTTTTATGGCTGGCAGTCGGTGCAGTGGGCCACACGCAATCCCTATATCGTGCAAGACGATGTGCGCCAGCATGTGTTTTGGGCCTTTCGTTACCTGGATCCGGGTCTCTTTCCCGGCGACTGGATTGCTGACTATTACCAATCCGTTGCTCCCTTGGGCTATCAGTGGCTCTATCACGGAGCGGCCCTCCTCGGCTGGGATCCCCTAACGGTCAGTAAATATTGGCCGGTGATTTTGGGTCTGGTGACCACGGTGCTGACCTGGCGCGTGATGATTCGGCTGTTGCCCGTGCCGTGGGTGGCCCTGTTGGGTTGCATTTTGGTGAATCAAAGCCTGTGGATGGAGGATGATTTGGCCTCATCCACACCGCGAGCCTTTGCCACGCCCCTGGTGTTGGCGGTGATAGATGCGCTGCTGAGTCGATCGCTCTGGGGCTGTTTAGGGGCGATCGCCCTCAGTGGTTTGTTTTATCCGATGGTGGCGGTGGTGGCGGCGGCGGCCCTGACTGTGAATTTGGGTCGGCGCTGGTGGGCCACCCGTCGGGGGCGATCGCATCCCGAAGCCCTGACTCCCCTGGACTGGCGCTTGGCGATCGGGGGCATTGCCATGGCCATTGCGGTGTTGTTGCCGGAACTGTTCACCAGCAGCGAGTTTGGCCCCGTGATCAGCCGATCCCAAGCCGCCGCCCTGCCGGAATTTAACTTTGTGGGCAATGAATACGGGCGATCGTTCTTTTTTCACCCCAATCCGCTGATTTTTTGGCTGTTTGCCCCCCGTAGCGGCTTCCTGTGGGTGGGATTTGTGCCCCCGATCGCCCTAGCGGCCTTGGCCTTGCCCCGCTGGTTGAGCCGGCCCGCCCGCGCCCGTCAATTTCCCCTAGCCAGTCGCCTTTCGCCTCACTTGGCCATGCTGGGGGATTGGGTTTGGGGTGGTTTGGGTCTGTTTCTCGTGGCCCATGCCCTGCTGTTTCGGTTGTATTTACCCAATCGCTATGGCTATGTGCCCTTGCGAGTGGTGTTGCCAGTGGCGGGGGCGATCGCCCTGGGCCTGTGGCTTGATCGGCAAATGCGAGCCACCCAATCCCAAAAACCGCGCTGGTTCTGGCCCCTGGTGAGCCTCGTTCTCAGCCTGTCGATCGTTGTGCCCATGGTTCCTAACTTGGCCGTGTCCAGCCAATTGCAAATGGAAGGACGCATGGCCGAAGTCTATGAATTTCTGCAAAAACAACCGAAGGACACCCTAGTGGTTTCCCTATCCAAGGAAGCGGATTTCATTCCGATCTTTGCCCGGCGATCGATTCTCGCCAGCCGCGAATTTGCCCTGCCTTACCATTGGGGCTATTACCGAGTTTTGCGCCAACGAATTGAGGACACCATCCGCGCTCAATACACCAGCAACCTATCGGAGGTGCAAGCATTCTTGCGGAAATATCAAGTGAATTTCTGGTTATTAGAACCCTGGTCACTCTCAAAGTCTGACTTGGAAGATAACACTTGGTTGCAGCAATTTCAGCCGCTCATCCAAGACGTGAGCGATCGGCTCGATCGCGGTGAAACTCCAGCTTTGGAACGGGCGATCGCTCCCTGTTCTGTCCTCGAAAACAAGCGCCTCCAACTGCTCGATGCCCGCTGCATTTTGCAAATTCCATCACAACCCTAGGGCGTATTTTCATTCGCTTCAATCAGCGGCATGATTAAGGCTCCTAGCTCGATTAATGGCATTCAAAATATCAAGTAAATAGGCATCATCACGATTCATAAATACTGACTGCAGTATCCAAAATTTCTTGGCGACGAATCCAGTTATCACCTTCTTGAATTGCCTCTTTGATGACCAGATCAACAGGGTGATCGAGCAGCTCTTCAAGTTGATGCTTGATTCTAGCGAGGGTCAGTAATCCTTGGGGAGCATCGGGCGCAAAGGAAATCAGCAGATCAATATCGCTAGTTTCTCGAAAGTCTTCTCGCAAAATAGACCCAAACAGGGCTAGTTCAGTAATTTTCCACTGCTGGCAAATTTCGATCAGCTTTTCCTCAGTGATTGCCAGGCGATTTATTGGAATCATACTAGCTAAAAATGTCGGCAACTTTGAGGGTGAAATTGGCGAACAGGGGCGAGGTTAATTCGTCTTCGGCAAAGAGGGTAAAGACCAGTTCTAAACGGGCTTGCGATCGCCGATAAATCTCAACGATTTGTTGTTGCCAATCCACGATCCAGTATTCCCGCACACCGACGCGGGAATAGAGCTTTAATTTCACCTGGCGATCGCGCGCAATATCTTGGGAAGACTGGGAAATCACCTCAACAACCAGCTCAGGAGCCGCTGTGAAATGACCTGATCTATCAACACAACTTGCGGCTCTCTCGTCGCTGATCCAAATTAGATCCGGGATGACGTTTTCTTCCCCCGCAAAAATCAGCCCCGGTGTTTGCAAGGCTTCTCCGATACGGTTGTCCACATCCTGGGTGGGGAGCGATCGACAGAGACGTGTCAAAACTCGCTGGTGTTTCCAGTGGGGAGCGCGGGTCACGTATAGGTCTCCGTCGATGATTTCGTAGCGATCGCCGGTGTTGGGGAAGAATTCTAAATCGGCGGTTGTCCACCGATTTTTCGGGTCAGCATTGGCAACCATAGGGTTAGGGTTTAGCGCTGGGTGGGTTGAATGTGGTTCAAAGGGAGCTAAATATCATGCTTATTGATGCCGAGATATTTGGTTTTTGGAAAGATCCTTAGTCTAAATAATCTGATTTCACTCCAATATTCGTTTGAGTAAATCTGGAGCAATCCGAAAGCCAGCTTGATGAATAAGATTGTTGATTGCTACTGGCAAGGATTCAAGCTGTCCGTCTTGTTCTGCTCGGAGCAAAATTCCCAAAATACCTGTTACTTGCAATCCCAAAGATTTAGCTGTTTTTCGACCTTCTCGCTCGTCCAAGAGTATCCAGTCAGCGTTGAGTTCTAGCGCGAGGGAAATTGCTTCGGATTCTCCTTGATCGAGAGTTTGCTTTAGCAGTCGAGTCAGGGACTGATCATGAGCTTCTTGAACTTCAATCCATCCTGAGGCGATCGCGTCTTGAATAATCGCAGATCCAGGGCGATTTTCACTGATTTTTAGTTCTTCTAAAACAGCTTTGGGAATGAGGACTTTGCCAAATTGCTGTTGCAAAAGAAAAAGTTGATTAATGATAGCCAAGTTCAAAATTGGCGAGGTGTTGCTAACGACTAGCATAGGCGAGGTCATCGTCTAGTTCTTCATGGCTGTAATGTCGCAGAATGCTGCGTTGGGCAAGCAGTTGGCCGAAGTCGTATTTATCCATTTCAGCAAGTTCGCGGGCTTTGCCGAAGGCCAGCAGGTTTTGGGCATAGAGGGCGATCGCAAGTTCGCGCCGTAGTTCGCGCTCGATGCGGGGTTCTGGTAGGCGAATGGCTTGAACAATTGAGTCGGAAATTGAGAGTTGTAGTCCCATGATTTTTTGGGCGATCGCCTGCTGCCTGTTGGTCTGTGGATTGTGGCGATCTTAGCACCGCTAAAAGGAGGGAGGCAGGGCGATCGCAGGTGGCGGTTGGCTAAAATGGTGAGGACTTGGGTTGCTGCTGTCGAGGTTGGGGATACATTCACGGTTTGGAGGTTATCGATGCAAATCACGATTACTTTGCCGCCGGATTTGGAGGGGTATTTGCTGCGCCAAGCGGCCCAGGCTAACCTCCCTTTGCCGTTGATTGTGCTACAGATTCTTCGGCAGCTAGTCCCGATGCCACCAGTTATCACGACTCAGTGGCCGGAGGCTGTTTTATCTTATGAACCAAGTCCCGATTTTCCTGAGTTTGAGTCTTATCGTAGCGAATTGATTGATCCCCAAGAAATAGAGTTTTTTTGATGCGTTATCTTTTGGATACTTGCGTCATCAGTGACTTTATTAAGGGTGATGCGGCAACAATATTTCGGTTTCAGAACACTTCACCGACAGATGTTGCAATTTCGGCAATTACGGTAATGGAGTTGCGTTATGGTCTGGCGATTAATCCACAAAGATTGAGCAAAGTTGAACCAGTCATTACTAGCATTCTTTCATCTGTAACCATATTGCCATTTGAGCTTGCTGAAGCGGAAAAAGCGGCGGAAGTTCGGGCTGTTTTAAAATCGCAGGGGCAGCCGATCGGGGCTTATGATGTGTTAATTGCGGCGACGGCGCTTGCACAGCAATTAATTATGGTGACGGCTAATCAGCGAGAGTTTGAGCGAGTTCCTGGATTGGTTGTTAAAAATTGGCGACAATCGGATTAAGGGTTACTGAAGTGTTGCTAGAACTTAGCAATTTTTATCGTATTAGTATTGTTATTTCGTAGTTTGCTGTGCCAGGTTTGGGACAGCGTTTTGGTGACAATTCACCGAGGGATTGAGGCGGCCCCATGGACGAGCAACGACTTCAGGCTTACAAAACCTTAATTCAGCAGTTGTTGGCTTGTCCGGCGGGGGAAGAGGCAAGTGTTTTGCAAGCCCAGGCAGAGTTGGTGGATGCGGGGCTGGTGGAGGTGATGCGCCTAGTGGCTGACCAGATGGCGGATGAGAGTCCAAACAACGCCGGTTGGTTGCGGCAGTTTGCGGGACAGGTGGCGCAGGCGTTGGGGCTAGAGCGGTCGAGTGCGAGCAGCTCGGAGGATATGGATCAGTTTGTGGGAGAGGTAATGGGGCAGATTGGCCAAACCAGAGGCAATCCGGAACAGGTTTATGGGTTTTGGCGAGCTAATTTAGATCGATTGAATCCAGAGTTTTTGGCAACGTTGCCAATCACGTTTCGCCGTTTGATCGGGCAAAATAGCCCTGAATTAATTGCGCCTGTCTTTGTTATGTTTGGCGATCTAATTCAGCAGTTTCCTTGGGGGGTACGCTGGCTGAATTTGGAACAAGCGATCGCCGCCTACGAACGGGCGCTGGAAGTCTATACCCGCGACTCCTTTCCTGAGCAGTGGGCAGGAATCCAAAACAACCTGGGACTGGCTTACCGCAATCGCATCCGAGGGAAGCGGGCCGACAACCTGGAGCTAGCGATCTCCGTCCACGAACGGGCGCTGGAAGTCTATACCCGCGATGCCTTTCCTGAGCAGTGGGCAGGAATCCAAAACAATCTGGGACTGGCTTACAGCAATCGCATTCGAGGGGATCGCGCCGACAACCTAGAGCAAGCGATCGCCGCCTACGAACGGGCGCTGGAAGTCAGAACCCGCGATGCCCTTCCTGAAGATTGGGCAACGACCCAAAACAACCTGGGAATTGTTTACTGGAATCGCATCCGAGGGGAACGAGCGGACAATCTGGAGCAAGCGATCGCTGCCTACGAACGGGCGCTGGAAGTCAGAACCCGCGATGCCCTTCCTGAAGATTGGGCAACGACCCAAAACAACCTGGGAATTGTTTACTGGAATCGCATCCGAGGGGAACGAGCGGACAATCTGGAGCAGGCGATCGCTACCTACGAACGGGCGCTGGAAGTCAGAACCCGCGATGCCCTTCCTGAAGATTGGGCAGCGACTCAAAACAACCTGGGACTGGCCTACAACGATCGCATCCGAGGGGAGCGGGCAGACAATCTGGAGCGGG